>NZ_CP133148.1:3790000-3960000 GCF_036488675.1 Sinorhizobium chiapasense | reverse complement strand
CGGCAAAGGCGGTCGCGACCGTCGTCGCGGAAAAGTCCGCGGGAAAAGACCGCGACGGCGCTGTCGATCTCATCTGGATCAACGGCGAAAATTTTGCCGCGATGAAGCGCGAGCGCCTGCTCTTCTCTCCCGATTGGGCGACGAAACTGCCGAACTGGGTCTACGTCGATCACGAGAGCAAACCGACGGTTCTCACCGATTTCACGATAGCGACCGGGGGATTGGAAAGCCCGTGGGGCGGCGCCAAGCTCGTTTTCTTCTACGATTCGGCGCGGACCGCGGGCGGCGAACTGCCCGATTCGGCGGCGGATCTGCTCAAATGGGCCGAGGCCAATACCGGCCGTTTCTCCTATCCGCAGCCACCGGACTTCACCGGCTCGTCGTTCCTCAAACAGGTGCTGACCGAACTGATCCACGACAAAACCAAGCTGCAAAAGCCCGTTGACGAAGCGACTTTTGCCGCGGATGCAGCTCCGCTCTTTGCCTATCTCGACAAGCTTACGCCGCTGCTCTGGCGCAAGGGCAAGGCCTATCCGCAAAACTACCCCGACATGAAGCAGAAGTTCGCCGACGGCGAACTCGACATCATTTTCGCCTTCAATCCGGCGGAAGCGTCGGCTGCGATTGCCAATGGAGAGCTGCCGGACAGCGTGCGTTCCTTCGTCTTTTCGGGCGGCACGCTCGGCAATACCCATTTCGTCGCTATTCCCTACAACGCATCGGCGAAGGCCGGGGCGCTGCTCTTCGCCAATTTCCTGCTCTCGCCCGAGGCGCAGTTGCGCAAGCAGGACCCGAAAATCTGGGGCGACCCGACCGTCCTGTCGCTGGCAAGGCTGCCGGCAGCGGAGCGGCAAGCCTTCGAAGCGCTCGACCTCGGCGTCGCGACACTCGGCCCCGACCAACTTGGACCGGCGCTCGACGAACCGCACCCGGACTGGATGACGCGAATCGAGGCGGAATGGATCCGGAGATATGGGGCTGCGAACTAGGCGCCGACACAAAGGCCGAGCGATCATGCACCCGACCAGCGGCAACGGCCTTCTTGTCGTCATCCTGGGGCTGCCGGTCCTGGCGGGGGTCGGCGGAACGATCCTGCCGGCATTCGGCTACCTGCCCGCTCTCGGCGGTTTTCGTCCGACGACGGCGCATCTCGCCGAGCTTGCCGGCCAGCCCCACATCCTTCGTTCCGTCCTCGTCGCCCTGGCGGCGGGCCTGATCACCACCTTTGCGGCGCTTGCAATCGTCGGAACCTTCATTGCCGGCTTTGCCGGGACGCCGGTTTTTGCCCGCGTCCACCACCTGGTTTCGCCGCTGCTTGCGGTACCGCATGCCGCCGCCACCTTTGCGCTCGCCTTCCTCATCGCGCCCTCCGGACTGCTTCTCCGATTGGTCTCGCCAGAACTGACCGGCTTCACGCGGCCGCCGGACTGGCTTTTGCCGAACGACCCCTTCGCGCTCTCGATGATCGCGGGGCTCGTCACCAAGGAAGTTCCCTTCCTCTTCCTGGTGACGCTCGCCGGCCTGCCGCAACTGCCGCTGCACAGGGCAGGGAAACTGATGGCGGCGCTTGGCTACGGACGTGTGTCCGGCTTTCTGATCAGCCTCTGGCCGACGCTCTACAGGCAAATCCGGCTGCCGGTCTTCGCCGTGCTCGTCTATTCGGTCTCGGTGGTCGACGTCGCGATGATCCTTGGTCCGCAACTGCCGGCGACGCTCCCTGTGCGCATTGCCCATTGGGCGGCCGATCACGATCTCAAGATGCGATTCCTTGCCTCCGCAGGCGCGTTGCTGCAACTCGTCGTCGTCTTTGCGGCAATCGGAATCTGGCTCGTGCTCGAACGGCTCGGAAAGTTCGCGCTAACCTTGCTGACGCTTGCGGGCACGCGGCTCCGGAAGGACCTGCTGCCTCGCGCAGCGTCAGGGTTGGCCATGGCCGGCTGCGCCGTCATCGTATTTTTGGGACTGGGCGCGCTCTTCATCTGGTCCGTCGCCGGTCTCTGGCCGTTTCCAAAAGCACTACCGGGAGCGATTACGGCCAAGATCTGGCTGCGCGTGCTGCCGCAGATCGCTGAGCCGCTTTTCACGACAGTCGCCATCGCCTTTTCCGCCTCGGCGCTGGCTTTGGTCATCGCGATTTCATTGCTTCATCGAGACGGCCGGGGCGGCAACGGTGCAGGCTACAAGCTTCTATATCTGCCGCTCATCGTACCCGAGATCAGCTTTGTCTTCGGTCTGCAGGTTCTGGCGATCTCGATCGGCTTCACGCCCGCTTTTCCAAGCGTCCTCGCGGTCCATTTGCTGTTCGTCCTGCCCTATGTCCTCCTGTCGCTGTCGGCACCCTGGCGCGAACTTGATCCACGCTTCGAGCAGATAGCTGCCGGGCTCGGGAAATCGTCGCTGCGGGTGCTTCTGACGATCCGGCTGCCGCTTCTGTTTCGAGCCTGTCTCACCGCCTTTGCCGTCGGGTTTTCAGTGTCGGTGAGCCTATACCTTCCGACCGTGCTGGTCGGGGCCGGCCGGTTGACCACCGTTACCACCGAGGCCGTCGCTCTCTCGGCGGGTGGCGACCGGCGCGTCATCGGCGTCTATGCGCTCGTCCAGGCCGCTCTCCCCTTTCTCGCATTTCTCGTTGCGTCGCTTGGCCCCCAGTTGCTATTCCGCAACCGTCGCGCAATGAGGATGTGAATGCAGGCAGTTGATGACCCGATGCCGCTCACGCTGGCGGATGTCACAATCCGGTTGGCGGAACGGACTTTGCTGTTCGTATCGGCGACGGTGATGCCCGGCGAGGTCCTGACCATCATGGGCCCGTCCGGCTCCGGCAAATCGACGCTGCTCGCCTTTGCCGGCGGATTTCTCGATCCGGCCTTCCGTGCAAGCGGTCGAGTTCTGATCGGAAACAGAGACCTGACCGATGTCCCGGCAAACGAGCGCCGCGCCGGCATCCTCTTTCAGGATCCCCTGCTTTTTCCGCATCTCTCCGTCGGCGGCAATATCGTGTTCGCGATACCGCAGGCGGTGAAAGGACATAAGATGAGACGGCAGATCGCCGAGCAGGCACTCGAACAGGTCGGGCTCGCCGGCTTTTTCGATCGCGACCCGGAAACGCTCTCCGGCGGCCAGAAGGCACGCGTGGCGCTGCAACGGACGCTCGTCTCTGCGCCGCGTTATCTCCTGCTCGACGAACCTTTTTCGAAACTCGATGCGGCACTCAGACAGCAGACCCGCGCGCTGGTCTTCTCGAAGGCGAAAGCGGCGGGCGTGCCGATCATCCTCGTCACCCATGACGGCGCGGACGCGGAGGCGGCGGGCGGCAGAGTGATCGAGGTCGGGAGCGAGGCAGGGGCCTGATGCACGATCTTCCGCCACTGCCGGTTCGTGACATTCTGCCCCGTATGGGCGAAGCGCTCAAAGAGGCGCCGTCCGTCGTGCTCTCGGCACCGCCCGGCGCCGGCAAGACGACGCTTGTGCCGCTCTTTCTTCTGGACCAGCCCTGGCTCAACGGCGGCAAGGTGATCCTGCTGGAGCCGCGCAGGCTTGCCGCCCGCGCCGCTGCGGGACGGATGGCCGAACTGCTTGGGGAAAAGGTCGGCGAGACCGTCGGCTACCGCATGCGGCTCGACAACAGAATATCGGCACGGACCCGGATCGAGGTCGTGACCGAAGGCGTCTTCAGCCGGATGATCCTCGACGACCCCGAACTCTCCGGCGTCTCCGCCGTGCTTTTCGATGAATTCCACGAGCGCTCGCTCGACGCCGATTTCGGCCTGGCGTTGGCGCTCGACGTGCAATCGGCGCTGCGCGACGACCTGAAGATTGTCGTCATGTCGGCAACGCTCGACGTCGGGCGGGTCGCCAAGCTGCTTGGCAATGCTCCCGTCATCGAAAGCCAGGGCCGCAGCTTTCCGATCGATATTCGCTACGAGGACAAGAACGCCGGCGAGAGCGCCGAGGAAGCCGTCGCGCGTGCGATCATCGACGCGCACCGATCCGAAGCGGGCTCGATCCTGGCCTTCCTCCCCGGGCAGGCGGAAATCACCCGCACCGCTGAGCGTCTCGCCCGGCGGTTCGACGAGACGACCACGATCGCCCCGCTCTACGGCAACCTGAGCCAGAAGGAGCAGGACGCGGCGATCCGCCCGGCACCCGCCGGCACGCGCAAGATTGTGCTTGCGACGTCGATCGCCGAAACTTCGATCACCATCGACGGCGTGCGTATCGTCGTCGACAGCGGCCTGCAGCGGCTGCCGGTGTTCGAAGCCTCGACGGGGATCACCCGACTGGAGACCGTGCGCGTATCGCGGGCATCCGCCGATCAGCGCGCCGGGCGCGCCGGACGAACCGAGCCCGGGATCGCGATACGCCTGTGGCACCCGGGCCAGACCGCAGCCCTTGCGGCCTTCACGCCGCCGCAGATCCTTGCGAGCGATCTTTCGGGTCTGCTGCTCGATCTCGCCCATTGGGGCGTCGCCGATCCATCCTCGCTCGCCTTCATCGACCCGCCGCCGGAGACGACGTTGCGCGAAGCGCGCAGCCTGCTGATCGAGCTCGGAGCGCTCGATGCCAACGGGGCGCTGACGCCGCGCGGCCGTCGGATTCGCGATCTCGCTTTGCCAGTCCGGCTGGCGGCAATGGCGGTCTCGGCGGCCGAAGAGGGCGAGGCGCAGGAAGCCTGCCTGCTGGCGGTGATGCTGACCGAGCAGGGCCTCGGCGGCAACAGTCTCGATCTCGAGGACCGGCTGCGCCGCTTCCGGGCGGACCGCGGCAATCGCGCCGATGCCGCACGGGGTTTGGCAAGACGCATGGCGGCCGACCTCAAGGCGCGGAAGAGCAATGACGAAAGCGCGCTGCCCGGTCCGTTGCTGATGCACGCCTTTCCCGACCGGATCGCGCTCCAGCGCGGCGGTCGTGGACGCTTCGTCATGGCCAACGGCCGCGGCGCCGAGGTGCCGGAGACCGAGCGGCTTGCCGCCGCGGAGATGCTGGTGATTGCCGACCTGACCGGTAGGGCGGGCGCACAGCGCGTGCTGGCCGCCGCAGAAATCACCCGGGCGGATGTCGAGGCCCATATGCCGGAGGCAATCCGGCGCGAAGAGCAGATCTTCTTCGATCGGACGAGCCGCCACGTGCGCGCGCGCCGCGTCACCCGGCTCGGTGCCATCATCTTCGAGGAAACCCCGCTTTCGCGCCCGAGCGGCGAAGCCGCTGCACGCGCGCTCGCCGACGGCGTTCGTCAATTGGGGCTCGCAGTCCTGCCTTTCTCGAAGGAAACGGCACAGTTCCGTGATCGCATCGGCTTCCTCCATCGCTCGATCGGCGAACCCTGGCCGGACGTTTCGGATGAAGCATTGCTGTCGCGCCTCGACGACTGGTTCGTGCCGTTTCAGCATGGCGCCGGCAGCATCGACGGCATCAAGGCCCATGACCTTGCCGAAGGTCTGCTGTCCCTCGTCCCCTACGATCTTCAGCGCGATCTCGGTAAGCTCGCACCGACTCATTTCGAAGCACCGACGGGACACCGCCATCCCATTCACTATGACGGCGATGAGCCCTTGCTTTCGATCCGCGTACAGGAACTTTTCGGCCTGAAGGTGCATCCGGCAATCGGCAACGGCCGGCTACCGCTGCTTCTGGAGCTGATCTCGCCCGGCCACCGCCCGATCCAGACCACCCGCGACCTGCCGGGCTTCTGGGCCGGGTCGTGGAGGGACGTGAGAGCCGACATGCGTGGGCGCTATCCAAAGCATCCCTGGCCGGATGACCCGGCGAACGCGATGCCGACGACACGGGCCAAGCCGCGTGGTACATGAAACCACTGTATAATTCCGGAATCGGATGGCTTTGGGCATTATATGGAAGCTGCGGTCCCAAATCCGGCGGATGCAGCGGTGAAGCGGGAAGCGGCAGCATGGCAGCAGCGGCAATGGCACTCGATTACAATGACATGAACAGCAATCGCAGCCTCAGACTGCAGACGCTCGTTCGCCTGCGCTGGCTGGCCGTCGGCGGTCAGTCGCTCGCGGTCATCATTACCGCGCTCTGGCTGCAGTTTCCGCTGCCGCTCGTCTCCTGTTCGGTGCTGATCGCAAGCCTGGCGCTGTTGAACACCTTCCTGACGATCCGCTATCCGCCGACGCACCGGCTGACGCCGCCGGCCGCCTTCGCCCTTCTCGGCCTCGATCTTGCTCAGTTGACCGCGCTGCTCTTCATCACCGGCGGCCTCGCCAATCCCTTCGCGCCGCTGCTTTGCGTGCCGGTGATCATTTCCTCGGCCTCGCAGCCGAAGCCGCACAGTATCGTATTGGCGGGATTTGCGGTCATCGGCGTTACCGCGCTCGCCTTCTCGCCCTTCCCGCTGCCCTGGTACCCCGGAACCGTTCTGCTGATCCCGCGGGTACTGACCGCGGGTATCTGGTTTGCGATCGTCTCGATGACGGCGTTTGCCGCCTTCTACACCTACCGCGTTTCGCTGGAGGCGAGCGAGCTTTCAGAAGCGCTGACCGCAACCGAGCTCGTGCTTCAGCGCGAAAAGCACCTGTCGCAGCTCGATGGTCTCGCCGCAGCCGCCGCGCACGAACTCGGAACGCCGCTCGCCACCATCAGCGTCGTCGCCAAGGAGATGGAGCGCGAGCTCGGCGACGACCCCCGCTTTGGCGAGGACGTTCACCTCTTGCGCAGCCAGAGCGAACGCTGCCGCGATATCCTGAAGCGGCTGACGACACTTTCGTCCGAAAGCGAGGAGCATATGCGGCTTCTGCCGCTTTCCTCGCTGATCGAGGAGGTAATGGCGCCCCACCGCGAGTTCGGGATCGAGATCGAGCTCAAGGAAAAAGGCGATCGCGCTTCGGAACCGGTCGGCATCCGCAATGCCGGCATTCTCTACGGGCTCGGCAATCTGCTGGAAAACGCGGTCGACTACGCACGCAAGAAAGTAACCGTCACCGCAGAGCACACGGCCGAGCGCGTCAAGGTGACGATCGAGGATGATGGCGATGGTTTCTCGCCGGATATCCTGATGCGCATCGGCGAGCCCTATGTCACCAAACGGCAGAAGGACGACAGCGCCGGCGGTCTGGGTCTCGGGCTCTTCATTGCCAAGACCTTGCTGGAGCGCTCAGGCGCCCGGTTGCGCTTCGAGAACGGCAGCCCGGGCGCGCGTGTCAGCGTCGAATGGCCGCGCGCGCTGATGGACACGAAGCTGGCGAAATGACTTTTGGCAGTTTATTGAAGACGGTCACGAGAAAACCCACATAATTTCAGCGAAAACGGTTTTGTTCGGGCCATGTTTTTGCTTAGGGATCGGAAGAAATGACGGAAAAATCGACAACCGCGCCGAGTGCACAGTCTCCGGATGCCGAACTGATCGGCCCGGACAGGACGCTGCTGATCGTTGATGACGACGGCCCGTTCCTGCGCCGTCTTGCGCGGGCGATGGAAGCGCGGGGCTTCACGGTCGATATTGCCGAGTCTGTCGCCGAAGGCATTGCCAAGGCCAAAAGCAACCCGCCGAAGCACGCCGTCATCGATCTCCGGCTCGGCGATGGCAGCGGCCTCGATGTGATCGAAGCGATCCGCGGGCGCCGGGACGACACGCGAATGATCATGCTCACCGGCTATGGCAACATCGCCACCGCGGTGAATGCGGTCAAACTCGGCGCGGTCGACTATCTCGCAAAGCCGGCGGACGCCGACGACATCTTCGCCGCGCTTGTCCAGCGCCAGGGCGAGAGGGTGGAGCCGCCGGAAAATCCGATGTCCGCGGACCGGGTCCGTTGGGAACACATCCAGCGCGTCTACGAGATGTGCGAACGCAACGTTTCGGAAACGGCCCGCCGGCTCAACATGCACCGCAGAACGCTGCAACGTATTCTGGCGAAGCGTGCCCCGAAATAATCCGCCATCAGCGACTTTTGAAGTGAAGGCGCACGCGCCTGCCTAACTGTCGCGCGTGCCGGCGACAATATCGCGAATTGATTCGCCGAGTTCCCCGTTTCGCTCCGCCGCCCACTCGGCGAGCATCAATCTCTGGGCCGCCGTCCGGGCAAATGACTGGACGACGGACTTGCGCGTCGCCGGCGCCAGGCGGTGCTCCGGTGCCTCGCGCAGCATGTGCGCCCCGTAGCCGTCGGAAAGCAGCAGGCCGCATTCCTCCGGAAAGATGTCCAGCGGCACGTCACCATGCGTGGCGAAAAACAGCCGGTCGCAATGCAGCCGATACTCGGGCCACTTGCGATCCACACGAAAATCCTCGATCGACGTCTTGATCTCGATGATCCAGATTTCGCCCTTTGCCGAAAGCGAAATGAGATCGGCGCGCCTGCCGCTTGCGAGCGTCAGCTCGGGCAGGACCGCGTGGCGCAATTCCGCCAGCAGCCGCTGAACGCCGCGGCGCACCTTCATCGCCCGTTCGGACTGGCGTCCGTCGGCCAGCGGATTGTCGCCATGGATCGATAGGATCGTCATCGGTTCACCCTCGCTTCAACGCCTCCCACTCCGCCGATTTGTTGCAAAAAAGCAATCGTCACGGAATTTACACTTTTCGGCCAAATTGCGGCGGCGCAGTCCCTTGCGCGGCGCGATGCAATCGAAAATAAGCTGATGACGCTGACGGCCGGGCACCCTCCCTCCCCGTATTTCCTTACTTCTTTTTACGAGACACCCATGCGCTTCCGCAACGCTCTCTTCTTGTGCAGCCTGGCCGCCACTGTTGTGCTTGCCGGCTGCTCGCAAACGACGTCGACGACCGGCTCTGCTCCCGAGGGCCAGAAGATTGCGACGAATCAAATCTTTACCGGCAATTATGGCGCCGTCGAGGACCACGGCTACGCGCTGCCCGCTGTTCCGATCAACCGGGTCGATCAGCGCTTCCATCGCCAGATCGTCGACTACGCGACGAAGGAACGCCCGGGCACGATCGTCGTCAACACCCCGAATCGCTTCCTTTATTACGTCCTGCCGGGCGGCAAGGCAGTGCGCTACGGCATCGGCGTCGGCAAGGCCGGCTTTGCCTGGGAAGGCGAGGCCTATGTCGCCTGGAAGCAGGAATGGCCGACGTGGCACCCGCCGAAGGAAATGGCCGAACGCAAGCCGGAAGTCGCAAAGTATGTCGAAGCCGGCATGGGTCCGGGCATCGGCAATCCGCTCGGCGCGCGCGCCCTCTACCTCTTCAATGACGAAGGCAGGGATACGCTCTTCCGCCTGCACGGCACGCCGGAATGGGCCTCGATCGGCACCGCCGCATCGTCGGGGTGCATCCGGCTGATGAACCAGGACATCATCGATCTCTATACGCGTGTCCGCCCGGGCAAGGGCGCGAGGGTCGTCGTTCAGCAGTAGCACTGCCACGTCTTGATAATGAGAGGGCCGTCGGTCGATCCGGCGGCTTTTTCTGTTTGCCATGAGTGGCGCAGGCGGCCGCAATGCGCTGCCCCTCATCACCGCGTGACGGATTTTGCTCGCCCCTCACCCTAGCCCTCTCCCCCCGGGCGGGGAGAGGGGACGCGCTTGTGCTTCCCTCTTCGTACACAACGAAGAGAAGGGCGAAGCGGGCGCAGCATGTCCCTTCTCTCCGCCTGCGGGGAGAAGGTCGCGGCAGCGGGATGAGGGGCGGACAGTTCCTCCCCATTCTGCCTCATCCAGCCTGAGCTTTCAGCTCCAGCCGGCGGCGATGCAGCACCGGTTCGGTATAACCGTTCGGCTGCTCGCGTCCCTTGAGCACGAGGTCCAAGGCCGCCTGGAAGGCGACCGATTCATCAAAGCGGCCGGCCATCGGCGTGTAGTTTTCGTCATCGGCATTCTGCTGGTCGACGACAGCCGCCATTCGCTTCATCGTGTCGACGATCTGCATCTCGCTGACAATGCCGTGATGCAGCCAGTTCGCCATGTGCTGCGCCGAGATGCGAAGAGTCGCGCGATCTTCCATCAGGCCGATATTGTTGATGTCCGGCACCTTGGAGCAGCCGACCCCCTGGTCGACCCAGCGCACGACATAGCCAAGAATCCCTTGCGCATTGTTGTCGAGCTCGCGCTGGATTTCGGCCTCGGTCCAGTTCGGCCGCAGCGCCACCGGCACCGAGAGGATATCGCCGAGCTTGGCACGCGGTCTGGTCTTCAAGCCTGCCTGAACCTCGGCGACGTTGACGCGGTGATAGTGCGTCGCATGCAGCGTCGCCGCGGTCGGCGAAGGCACCCAGGCGGTATTCGCGCCCGCCTTAGGATGGGCAATCTTCTGTTCGAGCATCGCCGCCATCAGGTCCGGCATCGCCCACATGCCCTTGCCGATCTGCGCGTGGCCGGAAAGCCCGCATTCGAGGCCGATATCGACGTTCCACTTCTCGTACGCGGCGATCCACGCCGCCTGTTTCATGTCCCCCTTGCGGATCATCGGGCCGGCTTCCATCGAGGTGTGGATCTCGTCGCCGGTCCGATCGAGGAAGCCGGTGTTGATGAAGACAACGCGCTCGCGGGCGGCGCGAATGCATTCCTTCAGGTTGACGGTCGTGCGCCGCTCCTCATCCATGATGCCCATCTTCATCGTGTTCGCCGGCATTCCAAGCGCCGTCTCGGCGCGCGCGAAGATTTCGCAGGCAAAAGCAACCTCTTCCGGCCCATGCATCTTCGGCTTGACGACATACATCGAACCCGCTCGCGAATTCGCCCGGCGGCCGTTTGGTCCGATGTCGTGCAGTGCCACCAGGGCCGTGACCATGGCATCCATGATGCCTTCCGGCACCTCGCGCTCTTCTCCGTCGAGTATCGCCGGATTGGTCATCAGGTGGCCGACATTGCGCACCAGCATCAGCGAGCGTCCGGGCAGGGTCAGCGCCGCACCGTCTGGGCTTGTGTAAACGCGATCGGCATTGAGCCTGCGGGTGAATGTCCTGCCGCCTTTCGAGACCTCTTCCTCGAGGTCACCCTTCATCAGACCCAGCCAGTTGCGATAGACGACGACCTTGTCCTCGGCATCGACCGCGGCGACGGAGTCCTCGCAGTCCATGATCGTCGTGATCGCCGATTCGAGGATGACGTCGGACACGTGGGCCGGATCCTCCTTGCCGATCGGCGTCGTCGCATCGAGGACGACGACAATATGAAGATTGTTCTGGCGTAGAACGACCTCGGAGGGCGCGTCGGCTGCACCGGAATAGCCGGCGAACTGGGCCGTGTCGCCAAGCCGCGTTTCCGTGCCGTCCGCGAGCGTGATCGCAAGCGCGGCGCCTTCAACCTTCAACGCAGTCACGTCGCTCCAGCGGCCCCTGGCGAGCGGAGCGCTCGCGTCCAGAAAATCCCGGGCCCAGGCGATGACCTTGGCACCGCGTTTCGGATTATATCCCTTGCCACGCTCCGCGCCGTCGGTATCGGGAATTGCGTCGGTGCCATAGAGCGCATCGTAGAGCGAACCCCAGCGGGCATTGGCGGCATTCAGCGCATAGCGCGCGTTCATCACCGGCACGACGAGCTGCGGTCCGGCGATCGTCGCGATCTCGGGGTCGACATTGGCGGTCGAGACCGAGAAATCCGAACCCTCCGGCAGAAGGTACCCGATCTGTCTCAGAAAGGCCTCGTAGGCGTCGAGATCGACGGGCGCGCCGTTGTCGCGGTACCAGGCGTCGAGCTGCGCTTGCATATCGTCGCGCTTGGCGAGAAGCGTGCGATTCTTCGGGGCAAGCTCGTGGACGAGTTCCGACAAGGCCGAAAAGAACCGTTCCACGTCGATCCCGGTGCCCGGCATTGCCTCATCGACCAGGAAATCATGGAACCCGGCATCGATCTTCAAACCATACTTTTCAACGCGGGCCATGCGGCAACTCCTGCAATATCTCGACTTTACAGCGCCGCGCGTCTAACAAGACGCGCAAAGGTCGCTGTAGAACTTTGAACTTCTGCATGATTTTGTCCTTAAATCGATTCCGATTTAAGGAATCATGCAGTGGATCACGATACGCCGGGATCAGACCGATCCAAGCCCACCGCTTGGTTATTTCAGATCACTGCTTCAAGGGAGCAGTGATCTAGCTCCTTGATTTGACGCAATTCCGGACGGAAAAAGCCGTGACACTTTTCCCGGAATTGCTCGAATAACAAGAGCGGGATGTGTCCGGAAAAGCCTTCCTGCTTTTCCTCATCCCGCTCGTTACAGGCAGTTTCTCATCAATTCATTCACTGTCAATTCCGCAAGGATGCGAAGAATTGTTTCCAAACTAGAAAAGATCAGAGCGGGATGAGGAAAAGTGTGCGCGGTTTTCCGCCCGCATCCCGCGTCTCTAGAATCGATCACGTTTATGATTTTGGGTCGATTCGACCTCAAATCATAAACGTGATCTAGAGCGCCGTGCGTTCAAGTGAACGCACGAAGGACGCTCTAACACTTTGATTCTAGAGCATCTTATCCGCTTTCAGTGATTCCACTTGAAAGCGGGATGCTCTAGTGATGCGCGATGCGTGGCCGGCCGCTGGCCGAGGCGATGAACCGCGCCTCGATCAACTTGCGGCCACCCTCGATCTCCGGCGCGTCGATCTCTTCCCACATCGTCGCCGCCGGTTCCTCGGCACCGTTCGCGCGCGCGGTTTCGAGCGCCATGGTCTGTGCGCGGTGGCGGGCGACGCCGAAAGCCTGCTCCTGATCGATAAAGCGTTCGCTCGCGCCGGCGCCGTTGACGATGAAGATGCCCTCTTCGGGCGTCGTCACGAATACGGTGACGGAGGCCCTGACCTGCCCGACCACCGCTCCGACGGCATTCGCCACGTCGGCCTCCGCCGGTATCGCCGCATCCGTAGCCAGCATGTCGGCGATAGCCGGGTAATAAACGGGCGCCGAGGCGCCAAGACCGACGAGGGGCCGGTCGAGCCCGATCGAAAAGCGGACGATGCCGGGTTCGCGCTTCAAAGCGCGATCGACAGCGAGCGACGTGGCGGGATCGATGGCGCCGGCGCCGTCCTCGCCCAGGCAGGCCTGCAGGATCACTTCCGAGGATTGCCGCGTCAACCGGTCGACGATCATCTGCGCCAGCCCTTCGGCGGAAGGGGCGATAGGCTGGCCCGAACCATCCTTCACGCGCGCGGCGATTTCAAGCCCGAGGCGGGCCGCCGCCGCGTTCCACTGCGCCTGTCTGCCGAGCACATGCATCGCATCAGACGGCGTGACGCCGCAGATATGCACCAGACCGCGCGCCACAAGGCGGTCGAGCGTCGCCTTCTGAGGGGTACTGAGCAGCACGTCCGCGAGTGCCACCGGCACCATGCCGATCCGATCGTAAAGCGCCTGTTCCTGCGGCTGAAGGCCGCTCGCGAGATGGTCGGGCAAACCGGTCCGGACGGCGAGGCGCCCGTCGTGACGGCCCGCATGCGTCGCGCGCAACTGCTTTTCGAGCACGGACAGCACGGCGTCGCCATGCAAGGCCGCCGCGAGGCTCAGCGGCAGGAACCGGCGCGGACCGAGATCGATCTTTGCTTTGAGGCCGCGATCGTTGATCCGCACTTCCGAATCGCCGCCGAGCCCATAGGTGCGCATGGCAACGGCCTCGACCATGGTGCGAAACCCGCCGACCACGGCTCCTTCGGCATCGAGCCTCGGACGACCCTTTTCAAGCACGGCGACGTCCGTCGTCGTGCCGCCGATATCCGAGACGACCGCGTTTTCGAGCCCGGTCAGATGCCGAGCACCGACAAGGCTCGCAGCCGGCCCGGAGAGGATCGTCTCGATCGGCCTCAGCCGCGCTTCGGCCGCCGAGATCAACGCGCCATCGCCGCGTACGACCATCATCGGAACGTGAATGCCGCGGACCTTGAGGAAATCCTCGCAGGAGCCGATCAGCCGGTCGATCATCGACACCAACCGGGCGTTGAGAAGTGTCGTCAGCGCGCGGCGTGGGCCGCCAAGCTTCGACGAAAGCTCATGGCTGCATGTTACCGGCAGGTGCGAGACCTCGCGGATGCGGTCGCGCACACGCTTTTCGTGCGCCGGATTGCGCACCGCGAAATAGCCGGCGATCGCGAAGGACGATACCTGGTCCGCGAGCGTCGGCAGCGCCTCGTCGAGCGCGCTCATGTCAAGCGGCGTCTCGCCGCCATGAACATTGTGCCCGCCGGGCAGAAAAAGCACGGGATCCGAGCCCAGTGCCTCGAGCAGGCCGTCGCGCTTCAAATCCTCCGGACCGAAGCCGATCATCACCAGGCCCGCTCTGCCGCCCTGCCCCTCGACGAGCGCGTTGGTGGCGAGCGTCGTCGACAGCGAGACGAGGCTGATCGCCGTGACCGGAACTTCCGCCTTTTCAAGAACGGCTTCCACCGCTCCGGCGATGCCGACCGCCAGATCATGGCGCGTGGTCAGCGCCTTGGCCTTGGCGATGACACCCGCCGCTTCGCTGAAAAGAACGGCGTCGGTATAGGTTCCGCCGGTGTCGATGCCGAGAAGAAGATGCGAGGTCAATTTCTGCTCATCCGATGCTAGGGGATGCGGGCGAAGCCCTGACGGGAGGGGATTGCCCGGTGATAGGACATATTTCCGGGAAAAACCATCGCGCGACAGCGACCATTGCGCGTCTGGGCGCGAAAGCGGTGCCCTCGGACGCGCTACCGCACGCGCACCGACACCGTCATCGGCAGGCCGCCTCTCGGCTGCGTGGTCAGCCTCTGCACCGGCCAGGGGTGAGTTTCCTCGGTCAGATCGAAGCGGAAACGGTGCATGAGCACGCCGAGCGCGATGACTGCCTCCTGCAAGGCGAAGGTCGCGCCGATGCAGACGCGCGGCCCCGCGCCGAAGGGCAGATACTGGAACCGGTTGATCTTCTCCCGATTCTCGGGGAGGAAGCGCTCCGGCATGAACGCGCGGGGTTTCTGCCAATAGAGCACGTGCCGATGGAGCGTCCACGGCATGATCAGCACCGTTATGCCTTTTTCGATACGGACGTACTCGCCTTCGGGCGAAGTCCACTCATCATCCTCGATTGCGGCGCGATTGATCGACGGCGCGGGCGGATAGAGCCTGAGCGCCTCCTCGAAAGCGGCAAGCACATGCGGCATGCGGCCGAGCCAGTCGACCGGATCCGCCCCGCTTGCCATCACCTCGTCGATTTCCCGCTCCATCACCTCGCGATAGGCGGGCGTATTGGCGATGCAGTAGAGGGTCCAGGCGAGCGCCCGCGCCGTCGTTTCATGACCGGCGCCGATGAAGGTCAGGATATTGTCCTCGATCTCGGACGTCGAAAGACCCTCGGGTCCTTCAAGCTGCAGTAGCAGTGTCAGGAAATCGTTCGGACCGCGCTCGGGCTCCTCGGCCATCCGCCGCCGGCGCTGCGCCATCGTGTCGGAAACGATCGACCGGAACCGGTTCAGGACCTTCTTGCCGCCGATGCGCGTGAGCCGCGGAACCCACGGCGGCGCCATCAGGAGATCCACGGGATCGACTCGGCCCATCCGGTGCAGCAACTCCTCGACATTGCCTGCAAAACCCTGCTTTTCGACCGCGATCTCGCCGGAAAAGAGGGTTTCGGCGAGGATCTCGAAGGTAAGCTCGGTCATGTCGACAGCGATATTCGTATCGAACGGCTGCGCAGCGGCCCGCTCGTATCGCTGAACGAACTCCTCTGAGACGCGGTGCATCTGGCCGGCAAAGCCCTTGGCGTGCCGCGGCGTGAAAACCGGCGCCATCGCCTTGCGGCACCGCTTCCAGATATCCCCCTCCGCCGTCAGCAGGCCGTCGCGAAGGATCGGGCGAAGGATTAACTGCCGGACTACCGCCATCTCGTAATTGCCGGCATTCTCCACGAGAACATGGCGGATGAGACCGGGATCGTTGACGATCAGGGTTCGCTGATTGATGAACTTCGTCTCGATCCAGGGCAGCGTGTAGGAGGGCTCGCCCCAGAGTTCGAGCGGATTGCGAAAGACCGTGCGGATGATTTGCAGCCGCGAGGGGATGCCGACGCGGGGTTCGGGCGCAGGCGGCTCGAAGGGTTCCGGTCGCGTGTCCATGATGGAGAGCCTTTCTCGATCGTCTACCGTTTCAATAATATACGGCGCAATCGAGGAAGATGCTTCACGTGAATCACGGAAGAACGGAAAGATAAGGACGGGACCCGGCGATCACGCTCAGAGCAGGCCTTCGAGTTCGGCGAGCTTGTCGTTGACGAGCCAGCCGTAGTAGTTTTCTTCCGGCCAATGGACCTCGCCGTCCTGGTTTTTCGCCGCGAGCGCGGCGGCGCGCTGGTCCGGATTGCCGACATTGTAGAGCGTCGCGGTCAGTCCCGGATTGCTGGCGATGTCCATGCCGGCGATCGAGCGATAGGCATCGATCGAATGGCGGATCGAGGCTGCCATGTATGCGAGCGAGACGTCCGGATCCATGATCGCCTCATAAACGCCAGCGGCATTGTTCTCATCCAGGCGCTCGTAGCCCGAAACGCGCGAAACCATGTCCGTCAGCATCAGAGCGGTCAATGGATTGATCTGGCCGAGGCCGAATGTCTGGCCGGCAAAAAAGGGCTGGAAGAAGACGGCGCTAAAGCGGTTGTCCGGGAAGGATTTGCCGCCGACCGAACGGCCGCGGAACTCGCTGTCCCAAATGCGCTCGCGGCAGCTCCAGAGCGAATAGGAGTTGTCCTCGCCGGCGCAGGCGGCAAATTGCGGCCGCGCGACGAACTCTGCGACGGACTCTCCGTCATGGCCGAACTCGAAGCTGTTACCAGCATAGGCCGCCGCCTTGACGTAGTAGGATTGCAGCCGGTCGTAGGCATCGACATTATAGGTGTGTTCACCGACGATCGCGCCGATCATGTGGATGGGCGCGATGCCATAGGCGGCGGCGACCGACTTGATCTTGCCGACGAGCTGCCGGTCGCTGGCAAGCAGATCACGCACCTTCTCGTATTTCGCGTCGAAGGAGGTGCGGCCTGCTTTCGTGCGGCGGACCGAGGCGCCCGGTATCTTCGGCTGCTCGACGTGGCGATTGCCCGCCGGAACCACGCTGATTTCCGCCGCGGCTCCCTGGCCGGCGGAGAGGCAAAGCGTGGCAATGACGAGCAAGCAGGCGGTGAGACGCACGATCTGTTCTTCCTATGAAACTCCGGGACCCGGTTATTCGAGCGCGCGGCCCCTACGGCAAGATCATGTCGGAATAATGCCCGGCCTTCGATCGATTTACCGATCGCTGTAGAAAAAATGAAGGCGCCTGTCGAGAGACAGGCGCCTCACAATTCAGCGATTGCCGGAACTTGCACTACTCCGGGGTGCACGAAGTTAAAGAATATAGCGCGACAGGTCGGTGTTGGCGGCGAGATCACCGACGTGCTTGCGGACATATTCCGCATCGATCATCACCGTCTGGCCGCCACGGTCCGGCGCGTTGAAGGAAACGTCGTCGAGGACGCGCTCCATCACCGTCTGCAGGCGGCGCGCGCCGATATTCTCGACATTGGTGTTGAGCTGGACGGCGACCTCGGCGAGTGCGTCGATCGCATCCTCGGTAAAATCGAGCTTGACTTCCTCCGTGTCGAGAAGCGCCTTGTACTGGCGGATGAGGCTCGCCTCGGTCTCCGTCAGGATACGGCGGAAATCCTCCTTGGTCAGTGCGCGCAGTTCGACGCGGATCGGCAGGCGGCCCTGCAATTCCGGCAGCAGATCAGATGGCTTGGAGACGTGGAAGGCGCCGGAGGCGATGAAGAGGATGTGGTCCGTCTTCACCGGTCCATACTTCGTCGCGACCGTCGTGCCTTCCACCAGCGGCAGCAGGTCCCGCTGGACGCCCTCGCGCGACACGCCGGCACCGATCCCGCCATCGCGCGCCGCGATCTTGTCGATCTCGTCGAGGAAGACGATGCCATCGTTCTCGGCCGCAGAGACCGCTTCGCGCTGGATCTGCTCGTTGTCGAGCAGCTTGTCGGACTCGTCGTTGATCAAGAGTTCATAGGAGGCCTTGACAGTCGTCTTGACCTTCTTCGTCCTGCCGCCGAGCGCCTTGCCGAACATTTCGGAAAGATTGAGGACGCCGATATTGGCGCCGGGCATGCCCGGAATCTCGAAGCCACCCGGAGCGCCGGTCTCGGCAACGTCGATCTCGATTTCCTTGTCGTCGAGCTCGTTGGCTCTCAATTTCTTGCGGAAGGAATCGCGCGTTGCGGGCGAGGCGGTTGCGCCAACCAGGGCGTCGAGCACACGCTCTTCGGCGTTCTGGTGGGCCTTCGCCTTGACGTCAGCGCGCTTCTTCTCCCGCACCAATGTGATGCCGACCTCGACGAGGTCGCGAACGATCTGCTCCACGTCACGGCCGACATAGCCGACCTCGGTGAACTTGGTCGCTTCGACCTTGACGAAGGGGGCGCCGGCGAGCTTCGCCAGCCGCCGGGAGATTTCCGTCTTGCCGACGCCCGTCGGGCCGATCATCAGGATATTCTTCGGCATGACTTCGTCGCGCAGATCGTCGTCAAGCTGCTGACGGCGCCAGCGGTTGCGCAAGGCAATGGCGACTGCGCGTTTCGCGTCCTTCTGGCCGATGATGTAGCGGTCGAGCTCCGACACGATTTCTCTGGGTGAAAAGTTGGTCATGAATTCCTCTCAAACTCCGTGCGCGTCAGCTCCATCAGGAGTGTCCGGCCGGACTCATCTATCCATTCGCCAAAGGGCACGAAGCCTGCCTTCGAATAGGCCCGGACCGCGCGGCGATTGCCGGCGTCGGGGTCGATCACGATACGGGCGGCGCCGTTTTCGAACAGTCTTCCGGCAAAGGCCTTGAGCGCCAGGGCGGCGATGCCTTTTCCGGTCATTTCGGGCGGTCCCACGAAGATATCCACGCCCGGCGTGTCGGACGGCAAGTCCTTCGCCCATGGCTCGTCATATTGCGACGGCGTCCAGGACTGGATGTATCCGGCGGGTTTCCCGTCGACATGAAAAATGAAGCCGTCTACCTCGCCGCTCGCGCAGCCATCGCGGATCGATTCCAGCTCCTTGTCCGGGTCGCCCCACCACTGCCGTACATGCGGCTCGGAAAGCCAACCATGAAGCATCGACAGGTGGCCGTCGGCTACGGACAGGAAACTGACATCGACCCCGTCATTCCGCATCCAGCGTCTCCACCACGAGATTGTGGTTGGTGTAGACGCAGATATCGCCAGCGATTTCGAGTGCGCGGCGGGCGATCTCTTCCGCCGACTTGTCGCTGTCCATCAGCGCACGCGCGGCCGCCAGGGCATAGTTTCCACCCGAGCCGATCGCGATGGTGCCGTGTTCGGGTTCGAGCACGTCGCCATTGCCGGTGATCGCCAGCGTTATGGATCTGTCGGCAACGAGCATCATCGCCTCGAGATTGCGCAGGTATTTGTTCGTGCGCCAGTCCTTCGCGAGTTCGACGGCGGCACGCATGAGCTGCTCGGGATATTGCTCGAGCTTGGCCTCGAGCCGTTCGAGCAGCGTGAAGGCATCCGCCGTCGCACCGGCGAAGCCGGCGATCACGTCACCCTTCGACAGGCGCCGGACCTTGCGGGCGTTGCTCTTCATGACGGTCTGGCCGAGACTGACCTGACCGTCGCCCGCCATCACCACCTTGCCACCCTTGCGCACCGTGATGATGGTGGTCGCATGCATCGTTCCGTAGGGATTGTGTTCGCTCATGAAGATACCTATCGGCCCTCGGGGCGTTGCGGCTCCGCTGCATGATCACTCAAATCGGAATGATTTGGGGGTAAATCATGCGGCGACTCTAGAGTGCTACAGCGGCTTTTGCGAGACGCGCCGCTGCAGGCGAGCCTGGTTGCTTGACGCCTATGTAAGTGCGCACCGCGCGATTGCAATTGGTCCTACCGTCTCCCGGCGATCTTCCTTCCCGCTGTCCCCGGTCGCTCGAATTTCCGTGACGGTTCTGGATATTTCGCGCCTCCCCTGATATGGAGCGGCTCTGGAGCGGTATGGGAAAAGTGTGACGTGCTTTTCCTTCCGCATCCAGCTCTGCATGTTTCCCTTAAACCCTAGCCGATTTGAGGATAAAAACATGCAGCAATTCAAAGTGCTACAGCGTCCTTTGCGCTGAAAAGACGCGCGGCGCTGTGGTTTGGTATCGATCCCGCTGATCTTGGGTTGTTTCAATGCGAAATCATCCGGATCGAGTGCGTACAGGAGAGCCTGATGGCAGAAAGCATGCCCAGCCGCAGCGGCCAAGTTTCCAGAAAGACAAATGAAACCGCCGTATCGGTCTCCGTCAACATCGATGGAACGGGAACGTCGAAGATCGCGACCGGAGTCGGCTTCTTCGACCATATGCTGGACCAGCTTTCGCGCCATTCGCTGATCGACATGGAGATCAAGGCGGACGGCGACCTGCATATCGACGACCACCACACGGTCGAGGACACCGGCATTGCGCTCGGCCAGGCGCTCGCCAAGGCGCTCGGCGATCGCCGCGGCATCACGCGCTACGCCTCGATCGACCTTGCCATGGACGAAACGATGACGCGAGCGGCCGTCGATGTTTCCGGCCGGCCCTTCCTCGTCTGGAACGTGACGTTCACCTCGCCGAAGATCGGCAGCTTCGACACGGAGCTGGTGCGTGAATTCTTCCAGGCGCTGGCCCAGCACGCCGGCATCACGCTCCATATCCAGAACATCTACGGCGCCAACAACCATCATATCGCCGAGACCTGTTTCAAGTCCGTCGCCCGCGTGCTCCGCGCCGCAACCGAAATCGATCCGCGCCAGGCCGGACGTGTACCCTCAACCAAGGGAACGCTCGCCTGAGCCGGCCAATACCCGGCTGAGACCCATGGCTTCTTATCTGATCATGACCCCGCCCGGCGCACCGGCCGATGACGAAAGGGCGCGGTTCATCGCGGACGGTTTTTCCTGGGCCGCCTTTTTCTTTCCCGCGCTCTGGCTGATGAGCAAGCGCTCATGGCTCCTTGGAATCCTGGTTGCCGTTCTGCAAATTCTGTTAATCCTCCTGTCCGTGGTTCCCGGCGCATTTGCCGCCTCGCTGTTCATGCAACTTGCGCTCAGCCTGCTGGTATCGCTCGAGGCACCGCTGCTGATCGCGCGAAATCTCAAGAAACGAGACTGGACGCTTCGCTCCATCGTTCCGGCGCGCGACCTGGAAACAGCGGAAGAGATCTATTTTTCCAACATATCGACGACGGCGGAACGCAGAACGGCAACTCCGTTGCCGTCGATCGAAAGGTCTGCGACGAAACAGGCTGAAAGCACCGCCGGCCTCGGCCTCTTTCAACCCTATGGAGAACGCTGATGCGGGTCGCCATCATTGACTACGGGTCGGGCAATCTGCGCTCGGCCACGAAAGCCTTCGAACGAGCGGCACGGGAAGCCGGCATCGCCGCCGAGATCGACCTGACCGACAAGCCGGAACGGGTGGCGTCCGCCGACCGCATTGTCTTGCCGGGCGTCGGCGCCTATGCCGATTGCCGCCGCGGCCTCGCCGCCGTCGCCGGCATGGAGGACGCTCTGACGCTGGCCGTTGAGAAGGACGCGCGCCCTTTTCTCGGGATCTGCGTCGGCATGCAGCTCATGTCGTCGCGCGGGCTCGAAAAGACGATCACGAAAGGCTTCGGGTGGATTCCGGGCGACGTCAAGGAAATGACGCCGGCGGATCCGTCGCTGAAGATTCCCCAGATCGGCTGGAACACGCTGAGGCTCAACCGGCCGCACGCGCTTTTTACGGGTATCCCGACGGGCGAAGGCGGGCTGCACGCCTATTTCGTGCACTCCTATCACCTCGCTGCCGAGAGTCCCGAGGACGTCATCGCGGAGGCGGACTACGGCGGGCCGGTGACCGCATTCGTCGCCCACGACAACAAGGCCGGCTCGCAGTTCCACCCGGAAAAGAGCCAGACGCTTGGCCTCGCCCTCATTTCGAATTTCCTGCGTTGGAAGCCTTGAGGCTGCCCGGCGTTCTTTCTTGATCGGAACACACATGATTCTCTTCCCCGCGATCGACCTCAAGGACGGCCAATGCGTGCGCCTGAAACTCGGCGACATGGAACAGGCGACCGTCTACAATCCCGATCCGGCCGCCCAGGCGCGGGCCTTCGAGGAGCAGGGTTTCGAATGGCTGCACGTCGTCGACCTGAACGGCGCCTTTGCCGGTGAGACGGTGAACGGCGCAGCGGTCGACGCGATCCTCAAGGCAACCCGGAATCCCGTGCAGCTCGGCGGCGGCATCCGCACGCTGGCGCATATCGAGAACTGGCTTTCGCGCGGGCTCGCGCGGGTCATTCTCGGCACGGTTGCCGTTCGCGATCCGGCGCTCGTCATCGAAGCCTGCCGCAAATTCCCCGGCAGGGTCGCCGTCGGCATCGACGCCAAGGGCGGCAAGGTAGCGGTCGAAGGTTGGGCCGAGGCCTCCGAACTCGGCGTCATCGAGCTGGCGAAGAAATTCGAGGGTGCCGGCGTCGCGGCGATCATCTATACCGATATCGATCGCGACGGCATCCTGACCGGCATCAACTGGGCATCGACGCTGGAGCTTGCCGACGCGGTGTCGATCCCGGTGATCGCCTCCGGCGGCCTCGCCTCGATGGACGATATTCGCCGCATGACCCAGCCGGATGCGCAAAAACTCGAGGGTGCGATCTCCGGTCGCGCGCTCTACGACGGCCGCATCGACCCGCAGGAAGCGCTGTCATTGATCCGGGCCGCGAGAAAAGGATGATCCGATGACCTTGAAAGCCCGCGTAATCCCCTGCCTGGACGTGAAAGACGGACGCGTCGTCAAGGGCGTCAATTTCGTCGACCTCATCGATGCGGGCGACCCGGTGGAAGCGGCGCGAGCCTATGATGCAGCCGGCGCCGACGAGCTCTGCTTCCTCGACATCACCGCGTCCTCCGACAACCGCGAAACGATCTTCGACGTCGTCGCCCGTACCGCCGAACAATGCTTCATGCCGCTGACCGTCGGGGGCGGCGTGCGGCAGGTGTCCGACATCCGCAAGCTGCTGCTCGCCGGCGCCGACAAGGTGTCGATCAACACGGCGGCGGTGAAGAATCCGGACTTCGTCGCGGAAGCCGCCGACAAGTTCGGCAACCAGTGCATCGTCGTCGCGATCGATGCCAAGAAGGTGTCGGCCGAGGGCGAGCCGAACCGCTGGGAGATCTTCACCCATGGCGGACGGGAGCGGACAGGCATCGACGCGGTCGAATTCGCCCGGAAGGTGGTCGATCTCGGCGCCGGCGAAATTCTGCTGACGTCCATGGACCGCGACGGCACAAAAAGCGGCTACGACATTGCCCTGACGCGGGCGATTGCCGATGCGGTGCGGGCGCCCGTCATCGCGTCGGGCGGCGTCGGGACGCTCGACCACATGGTCGAGGGCGTGCGCGACGGCCACGCGACGGCGGTGCTCGCAGCGTCGATCTTCCATTTCGGTACTTACAGCATCGGCGAGGCGAAGCGCTATATGGCAAAGCACGGCATCGCCATGCGGCTCGACTGACGCTTGAAGGATTTCATGATGACCGATTTCACTCTTTCCGATCTCGAAAACATCGTGGCCGTGCGGGCAAAGGTGGCGCCAGACGAATCCTGGACCGCCAAGCTCGTCGCAGCCGGCCAGCGCAAGGCGGCCAAGAAGCTCGGCGAGGAGGCGGTTGAAACCGTCATCGCGGCGATCAGCGACGATCGCAAGAATCTGGTCGATGAGAGTGCCGACCTCCTCTATCATCTTATGGTCGTATTGAACATCGCCGCCGTCCCGTTGCAGGATGTGATGGACGAACTTGCCAGGCGGACCAGCCAGTCCGGCCTGCAGGAGAAGGCAAACCGACAAAACCCGTGACGCAAAATCCATGACTATCGCCGCGAAAGACATCGACTCCGGGGATCTTCCGGGTAACCTCCAGGGCGGGGACTACTCGCCTTACCACGTGTTCTCGGCCGAGGAATGGTCGCGCTTTCGCGCCGACACGCCGTTGACGCTGACGGCCGATGAGGTGCAACGGCTGCGCTCGCTCAACGACCCAGTCGACCTTGGCGAGGTACGCCGCATCTATCTGTCGCTGTCGCGGCTGCTCTCCGCCCATGTCGAGGCTTCGCAGATCCTGTTCCAGCAGCGCAAGCGCTTTCTCAGCATGTCCGACGAAACGAAGACGCCTTTCGTCATCGGCATCGCCGGTTCGGTCGCCGTCGGCAAATCCACGACGGCGCGCATTCTGGCCGAGCTCCTGGCGCGGTGGCCCTCGAGCCCGAAGGTCGACCTGATCACAACCGACGGCTTCCTCTACCCGAACGCGATCCTGCAGCGGGAAAACATGATGGATCGCAAGGGTTTTCCCGAGAGCTACGACATCGGCGCGCTCTTGCGCTTCCTCTCGGCGATCAAGGCGGGTCAGCCGAACGTCAAGGCGCCTACCTATTCGCACCTGACCTATGACGTCATCCCGGACCGGTTCCAGACCATCGACCGGCCGGACATCCTGATCTTCGAGGGAATCAATGTGTTGCAGTCGCGCAATCTGCCGGCCGACGGCAAGATCGTGCCGATGGTGTCGGATTTCTTCGATTTCTCGATCTATATCGATGCCGAGGAAAGTCTCATTCACAGCTGGTACGTGAGCCGCTTCATGCGGCTGCGCGAAACGGCCTTCAAGAGCCCGCAGTCCTTCTTCCATCGCTATGCGACGATCAGCGAGGATGCGGCGCGCGCCATCGCCGAGGGGCTCTGGCACAATATCAACCTCAAGAACCTGCACCAGAACATCCTGCCGACGCGGCCACGCGCCGATCTGATCCTGCAGAAGGGCCCGAACCACCTGACGGAGACGGTCGCACTCAGGAAGCTTTGAAGAGGTTATGCAAGGGCCCCTCATCCGGCCTGCCGGCCACCTTCTCCCCCATGGGGGAGAAGGGACTCGCGGCCCAGCGTCGTGACAAGTCCCCTCTCCCCGCCTGCGGGGAGAGGGTTAGGGTGAGGGGCAGCCGCACTGCGAGGTCACCGTTACGCAACCTCTGAAGGACCTCAGACGTTTACCCGCCGCAAGGTGAGGTTCAGGCGGCCGCCGTTCTTCAGCAGCGTAGAGGTGTTCGGATAAATGCGGTCGACGCCGTGGAAGGCGAGCCTGCTTTCGCCGCCGAGCACGACGATATCGCCGCTCGCAAGCTTGAACGAGATGGTCTGTCCGCCGCGTTCCCGGCCACCGACACGAAAGAGGCAGGTATCGCCGAGCGAGATCGAAACGACAGCCGTCTCGAGATCTCGCTCGTCCCTGTCCTGATGCAGACCCATGCGCGCGTCTGCGGAATAGAAGTTGACGAGGCAGGCTTCCGGTTCCTTGTCGCTCGCCGAAACCGCGTGCCAGATATCGGTGAGTAGCGTCGGCATTGCCGGCCAGGGTCTTCCCGTCAGCGGGTGCTCCGCCTGATAGCGGTAGCCACGTTCGCAATCGGTCACCCAGCCGAGCGGACCGCAATTGGTCATGCGCACCGACATCGGCTTTCCGCTCTTCGGCATTTCCGGCACGAAGAGCGGCGCTTCCGCCACGACCAGACGGATGGCCTCGACCAGCTCCTGCTGGCGGGAGCGGTCAAGGAACCCCGGAATGTGTCTTATCCCTTTCGGCAGCACCTGCATCGCGTGTGTCCCGTCATCCGCTGCGATCAACGGGCGAATCGTTGCAATTTGCGGATGAACATGCAGCAATTCAAGATGCTGCAGCGGCGTTGCGCATCTGAAGGGGCGCGCAACGCTGTAAGTCATCAAGCCCGATGTCGCCCGCGATATAGTCTTCGCGGGACTTGGTCGCCACCCGAAAATACCGTCGTTCAGCCGGCGTCCAGATCCGGAATGCGCAAGACCTGCCCCGGATAGATCTTGTCGGGGTCTTTCAGCATCGGCTTGTTCGCTTCGAAGATCAGCGTGTGTTTGGCACCCTTGCCCTTGCCGTACTGCGCCTCGGCAATCTTCCAGAGATTATCGCCCTTCTTGACGGTGTAGAAGACGGGTGCCTTGGCAGGCGCGGGCGCGGCGCCGGCGTCTGCGACCTTGAGATCGGACGCTTCGACCGCCGATACGCCGAGCGTGTTGCCGACCGCCACGACCGCCTTTTCGAAGGTCGATTGATCCTTCACGACGCCCTTGAGGACAACCTTGTCGTCCACGACTTCGACCTCTACGTCCTTGGTGCCGAGGTCATGCGAGGCGAGTTCCTTCTGGACACTGTCGGCATCCGGCGGCGCGTCGTCACCACCGATCCCGAGCTTCTTGCCGGCGTTCTTGATAAAGCTGAACAAACCCATGGTTGCCTCCTCTTTCGCAGATGCCCTCGATAAAAGAGGGCGGCACCGGCGAAAGTTCAAGGGAGCGGCCGAAAGATTCGCTTGGCCGGTAAAACACGGGCGCGGCTTCCTTCGCAGGCTCGCGGTCCGGATTCCCTCACTCGCCGCCGGGCCGGCCGCGAAGCTTCTTGATTTCGGCGCGGCCGGACTTTTCCTTCAACCGTCGCTCGATTGAACTGCGGGTCGGCTTCGTTTTCTTGCGCGGCGGTGGCGGTGGCTCGGCCGCCTTCAGGATCAGTTCCTTCAGCCGCTCGCGGGCATCCTCGCGATTGCGCTCCTGGCTGCGAAAGCGATTGGCCTCGATCATCAGCACGCCGTCCTTGGAGACACGGCGGCCCGCAAGCCGCAATGCGTTCGCCTTGACGCGGTCCGGCAGCGATGGCGACGCCTGGATGTCGAAGAAGAGCTGGACGGCCGTCGACACCTTGTTGACGTTCTGTCCGCCCGGCCCGCCGGCCAGCACGAACTGCTCCGTCAATTCCCAGCCGGCAATGACGATGCGGTCGTTGATGTAAAGCGGATCGCTGGCCATGTTTGCTCCGTTTCAACCGTCCTGATGCCGCGGGCAGGCGGAGGCGGTTGCCCGTTCCCTCTTTACAGCGGCGTGCGTCTTTTCAGACGCACAAAGGTCGCTGATCCTTAGATCGGTTCTGATTTAAGGAACCATGCAGTAACTCATCAGAATCGATCACGTTCACGATTTTGGATCGAATCAATCCGAAAATCACCGTGACCCATCGTGAAGCATTTGAAAACAATCAGGATAAAACGCGAAAACCCGGCCCTTTCGGGCCGGGTTTCACGTGAATCATAGCCAGCAATCTTTATTCGGCGGCGACCTTCGCTCCGGGAGCGGCGTCGCGCACGCTGCCATCGACGTGGCGTTCGAACTTGGCGAAGTTGGCGATGAACATGTCGATCAGGCGGCGCGCTTGCGCATCATAGGCAACGCCGTCCGCCCATGTCGACCGCGGGTCAAGGATGCCATCGTTGACGCCCGGCACCGACACCGGCACAGCGAAGCCGAAATTCGCGTCGGCGCGGAATTGTGCACCGTTGAGCGAGCCGTCGAGTGCTGCCGAGAGCAGCGCACGCGTCACCTTGATCGGCATGCGGTTTCCGGTGCCGTAGGCGCCGCCGGTCCAGCCGGTGTTGACCAGCCAGCAGGTAACGCCGTTCTTGGCAATGAGGTCCTTCAGCAGGTTGCCGTATTCGGACGGATGGCGCGGCATGAACGGAGCGCCGAAGCAGGTCGAGAACGTCGCCTCCGGTTCGGTCACGCCCTTTTCCGTTCCGGCGACCTTGGCCGTGTAGCCGGACAGGAAGTGATACATCGCCTGTTCCGGTGTCAGCCTGGCGATCGGCGGCATGACGCCGAAGGCATCCGCCGTCAGCATGATGACGGTGCGCGGCTGCGGCGCCGTTCCGGTTTCGCTGGCATTCGGAATGAAGTTGAGCGGATAGGCGCAACGGGTGTTTTCCGTCAGCGAACCGTCGTCGAAGTCGGGCACGCGGCGCTCATCGAGCACGACGTTCTCCATAACGGTACCGAAGCGCCGGGTGGTCGCGTAAATCTCCGGCTCGGCCGAGGCCGAAAGCTTGATCGCCTTGGCGTAGCAACCGCCTTCGAAATTGAAGACGCCGTCTTCGCCCCATCCGTGCTCGTCATCGCCGATGAGCGTGCGGGCGGGGTCAGCCGAAAGCGTGGTCTTGCCGGTGCCGGACAGACCGAAGAAGATGGCCGTGTCGCCAGCGGGCCCCACATTGGCCGAGCAATGCATCGGCATGACGGCCTTTTTCGGCAGGAGATAGTTGAGCACCGTGAAGACCGATTTCTTCATTTCGCCGGCATAGGAGGTGCCGCCGATCAGGACGAGGCCGTTCGTCAGGTCGCAGGCGATCACCGTCTCGTTGCGGCAACCGTGGCGCTCCGGATCCGCCCTGAAGCTCGGCAGGTCGATGATCGTCAGCTTCGGCTCGAAGCCCGCGAGCGCTTCACGCGCCGGACGGATCAAGAGATTGCGGATGAACAGCGAGTGCCAGGCGAGCTCGGTGACGACGCGCGTCGGCAGGGCATGCGCCGGATCGGCGCCACCGATGAGGTCCTGCACGTAAAGCGACTTGCCCTTGGCATGAGCAAGCATGTCCTGGCGCAGGCGTTCGAAGTTTTCGGGCGAGATCGCGTTGTTGTTGTCCCACCAGATCTGGTCAGCGGTCGCCGCGTCGCGGACGACGAATTTGTCCTTGGGGGAGCGGCCCGTGTGCTGGCCGGTCCGTGCGCAGAGCGCGCCGTGCGCCGTCAACTGCGCCTCACCCCGGCGAAGGGCGTCCTCGTAAAGCTCCGCTGCCTCGAGGTTGTAGCGGACGAAAGCCAGGTCCGAAAAGCCGATTGTTTCCAGTCCGTTCGAGGGATTGCGGGTGCCGAGTTGCTCCATGGTCAAGCTTCCTTTGTCATTGGCCATTGGTGGTGAATTTCGTTGGAACATACCGGCAAGGTCGGGCGAAGACAAGGCATCGATTCCTAAAACAGTAATGATATCAGTATATTAATCGATTTAAAGAAAAATATGCAATTTTTAATCGGTTGAATTCGGCTTCTACGAGACACATTTGTCGGCCAGTCCCGAGACGATTGGCAGGCGGCGCTTTTATGCTTCGCCACAATTTGTTCCACCTTTATACTCAAGTAACGCCGGTGAATCGCGGTTGCCGCGATTCTTGAAGTGGGTCTGACCAACGGACCTCAAGAGACGGAGTTGAATACGATGCAGACCATCGCGCTTGTCGATGACGACCGCAATATCCTGACGTCCGTGTCCATCGCGCTTGAAGCCGAGGGCTACAAGGTCGAAACCTACACTGACGGTGCATCGGCGCTCGAAGGCCTGCTGGCGCGTCCGCCGCAGCTCGCGATCTTCGACATCAAGATGCCGCGTATGGACGGCATGGAGCTGTTGCGCCGCCTCAGGCAGAAGTCCGACCTGCCGGTGATTTTCCTGACCTCCAAGGACGAGGAAATCGACGAACTCTTCGGCCTCAAGATGGGTGCCGACGATTTCATCACCAAGCCCTTCTCCCAGCGCCTGCTGGTCGAGCGCGTCAAGGCGATCCTGCGTCGCGCGCCGAATCGCGACCTCGCCGCGGTCGGCGCCATCGGCACGGCGAAGGCTTCCGACGCACCGTCCCGTTCGCTGGAACGCGGCCAGCTCGTGATGGATCAAGAGCGCCACACCTGCACCTGGAAGAATGAATCGGTCACGCTTACCGTCACCGAATTTCTGATCCTGCACTCGCTGGCGCAGCGTCCGGGCGTGGTGAAGAGCCGTGACGCATTGATGGATGCCGCCTATGATGAGCAAGTCTATGTGGATGACCGCACGATCGACAGCCACATCAAACGGCTTCGCAAGAAATTCAAGATGGTCGACAACGATTTCGACATGATCGAAACGCTCTACGGCGTCGGCTATCGTTTTCGCGAGACGGCCTGACGGCCGCGGTTCCACGCTTGTCATCGCGGCGATTGTGGATCATGCAGAAGTGGCGTAACGGCGACGCGGGAGTGGCAGGCCGCATCCACGGGACACGAGCCGGGCCGGCGAACAGGCGAGGACCAGGCGGATGCAATCTGCCGATGCTAAGGAAAAGAAGGCGACGGAATTTTCGTCGTGGGAGCAGGAGACTTGGTAGAAGTCTTGCAGGGCGATCTCGAGGATATCGAAGGGCGGGCATCGGCGCGCAGCCAGCGCCGGTGGGCGCATCCCTTCACCCTGATCCGCCGCCTGTTCGGCAATGCCGTCTTTTCGAGCCTCACCCGCCGCATCGTCTTCTTCAACCTCGTCGCGCTCGTGGTGCTCGTGGGCGGCATCATGTATCTCAACCAGTTCCGCGAGGGGCTGATCGACGCCCGGGTGGAAAGCCTCCTCACCCAGGGCGAGATCATCGCCGGGGCCATTTCCGCCTCCGCCTCGGTCGATACCAACTCGATCACCATCGATCCGGAAAAACTGCTCGAACTCCAGGCCGGTGAAAGCATCACACCGCTGCCGAGCGACGAGGACCTCGAATTCCCGATCATCCAGGAGCGTGTCGCGCCTGTCCTGAGGCGCCTGATTTCGCCGACGCGGACCCGTGCCCGCCTCTTCGACGCCGATGCCGATCTCCTGCTCGACTCCCGCCACCTCTATAGCGGCGGCCAGGTGCTGCGCTTCGACCTGCCGCCGGTCGACCCGGAAACGACCGGCATCGCCGACAAGCTCAGCATGTGGCTCAACCGGCTGCTGCAGCCGGGCGACCTGCCGCTCTACAAGGAGCCGCCGGGCGGCAACGGTTCGATCTACCCGGAGGTCATGAACGCGCTGACCGGCGTGCGCGGAGCCGTCGTCCGGGTGACGGAGAAGGGCGAGCTCATCGTTTCGGTCGCGGTGCCGGTGCAGCGTTTTCGCGCCGTGCTCGGCGTGCTCCTGCTTTCGACGCAGGCGGGCGACATCGACAAGATCGTCCATGCCGAACGCCTCGCGATCATCCGCGTCTTCGGCGTTGCCGCCCTCGTCAACGTCATCCTGTCACTGCTTCTGTCGTCGACGATCGCCAATCCGCTGAGGCGGCTGTCGGCAGCCGCGATCCGCGTGCGCCGCGGCGGCGCGAAGGAACGCGAGGAAATCCCGGACTTCTCCTCGCGCCAGGACGAAATCGGCAACCTCTCCGTGGCGCTCCGGGAAATGACGACGGCGCTCTACGACCGCATCGCGGCGATCGAAAACTTCGCCGCCGACGTCAGCCATGAGCTCAAGAACCCGCTGACCTCGCTGCGCAGCGCCGTCGAGACCCTGCCGCTCGCGCGCAACGAGGACTCCAAGAAGCGGCTGCTCGACGTCATCCAGCACGACGTGCGCCGCCTCGACCGGCTTATCAGCGATATTTCCGACGCCTCGCGCCTCGATGCCGAACTGGCGCGCAGCGATGCCAAGAAGATCGACCTTGAGAAGCTGCTTGGCGATCTCATCGATATTTCCCGACAGATCCGCAGCAAGAAGAAGCCGGTGCTGCTCGATTTCGTCATCGACCGCAAGGACAATCCGCGCGCGAGCTTTGTCGTCAGCGGCTACGAGTTGCGCATCGGCCAGATCATCACGAACCTCATCGAAAACGCTCGCTCCTTCGTTCCCGAGCAGAATGGCCGCATCATCATCCGCCTGACCCGGTCGCGCTCCCGCTGCATCGTCTATGTCGAGGACAATGGCCCAGGCATCCAGGCCGAAGACATCGATCGGATTTTCGAACGTTTCTATACCGACCGGCCGGAGGGCGAGGACTTCGGTCAGAATTCCGGCCTCGGCCTTTCGATTTCGCGCCAGATCGCCGAAGCGCATGGCGGCACGTTGAAGGCGGAAAACATCGTCGGCCAGGGCGGGCACATAACCGGCGCTCGCTTCATCCTCTCGCTGCCCGCCGAGCCGCACCAGTGACCGCACCGGTTTGCAATATCCACGCAACGGCGATCGTTCTCGGCACGACCGGATTTCTGATTACCGGCCCTTCCGGCTCGGGCAAGTCGGCGCTGGCGCTTTCCTGCATCTCCGAGGCGAGGCGCCGTGGACGCTTCGCGGCACTCGTCGCCGATGACCGGGTCGATCTCAGCCTTGAGAACGACCGGATCATCGCCCAGTGCCCCCAATCCATTCGCGGCCTGATCGAGATCCGTGGCGGCGGCATTGTCGCCGTCGAAACGGTTTCCGCCTGCGTTCTCGACTGGGCGATCATGCCGGTCAGACCGTCCCGCGACGCGCGTCTGCCGCCCGAGAACGAAGCGTTGCAGCTAGAAATTGGGCGAAGTCTGCCGCTCCTGCGCGTTCCCGTTGAAAACCCCGTTTCGCCTCTCGATGCACTGCACGCGCTGCTACCCAAAAATTTAGCACTTTAGCCTTATTCGAGGGCACAAGGGCTGCTTTTTCGGCATTTTTGGCTTGCACTTCGCCTTTTCCTTGCCAAGATGGCCGCCCCAACAGGTGGACGAAATTGCTGCATTGCGATATCTGACCATCAACGAGTTGCTATGCAGTTGGAGCAAAGATACCCATGATCGGACTTGTGCTTGTCACCCATGGCAAGCTGGCGGAAGAGTTTCGGCACGCGTTGGAGCATGTGGTTGGTCCGCAAAAAGCTATCGAGACCGTGTCCATCGGGCCCGAGGACGACATGGACCAGCGGCGTCAGGATATCCTCGATGCGGTTGCGGGCGCGGACGAGGGCAATGGCGTCATCATCCTGACGGACATGTTCGGCGGCACGCCTTCCAACCTTGCCATCTCGGTCATGCGCAGCGGCAGCGTCGAGGTGATCGCAGGCGTCAATCTGCCGATGCTGATCAAGCTTGCCGGCGTTCGCGGCGAAAGCGACATGGACAAGGCCCTCGTCGAGGCCTCCGAGGCGGGGCGCAAATACATCAATGTCGCCAGCCGCGTGCTGAGTGGAAAATGATGGACCATCGCCCGGACATGTCGTTGACGCGCGAGCTGCTGATCATCAACAAACGCGGCCTGCACGCACGCGCGTCGGCGAAATTCGTCCAGACCGTCGAGGCCTATGATGCCGAGATCACGGTATCCAAGGACGGCATGACGGTCGGCGGCACGTCGATCATGGGCCTGATGATGCTCGCCGCCAGCACCGGCTGTACGGTTTTCGTCACAGCCAGCGGCGTCCAGGCGGAAGAGGCGCTGAACGCCCTCGACGCTTTGGTACGCGATAAGTTCGGCGAAGAAATTTGACGCGGCGCATCGAGCTCAAACTGAAAGCTGTTCCGGCGCTTCGCGCGATATAAACATATAAAGACTTCTTTATATCGCGGTTGCCCTGCCCGCCGATTCCTGATAGACCGTGCCCACTCTCCCCGCGATCCTGCGCGGGAGGCGTTGTCACGCCGCCAAAAGGCCAGAGGGGCCGGCGCGGCCGGAAAAGATCAGCCCTGGAGAACTCCATGACCGCAACTCAGGACTATATTGTCGCCGATTTCGGCTTGGCCGATTTCGGCCGCAAGGAAATTGCCATCGCCGAAACGGAAATGCCGGGCCTGATGGCCTGCCGCGAGGAATTCGGTGCATCGAAGCCGCTGAAGGGCGCGCGCATCACCGGCTCGCTGCACATGACCATCCAGACGGCCGTGCTGATCGAGACGCTGGTTGCGCTCGGCGCCGAGGTTCGCTGGGCGTCGTGCAACATCTTTTCGACCCAGGACCACGCCGCTGCCGCCATCGCGGCAAGCGGTGTTCCGGTCTTCGCCGTCAAGGGCGAAACGCTTGAGGAATACTGGGCCTATACCGACAAGATCTTCCAGTGGGCCGACGGCGGCCTGTCGAACATGATTCTCGACGATGGCGGCGATGCCACCATGTACATCCTGCTCGGCGCTCGCGCCGAAGCCGGCGAGAACGTGCTTTCGAACCCGGGCTCGGAAGAGGAGGAAATCCTCTTTGCCCAGATCAAGAAGCGCCTCGCCGCAACGCCGGGCTGGTTCACGAAACAGCGCGACGCCATCCAGGGCGTCACCGAAGAAACGACCACCGGCGTCAACCGCCTCTACCAGCTCCAGGCCAAGGGCCTTCTTCCCTTCCCGGCGATCAACGTCAACGACAGCGTCACGAAGTCGAAGTTCGACAACAAGTACGGCTGCAAGGAATCGCTCGTCGACGGCATCCGCCGCGGCACCGACGTGATGATGGCCGGCAAGGTCGCGGTCGTTTGCGGCTATGGCGATGTCGGCAAGGGTTCGGCTGCCTCTCTGAAGGGCGCAGGCGCCCGCGTGAAGGTCACCGAAGTCGACCCGATCTGCGCCCTCCAGGCTGCAATGGACGGTTATGAAGTGGTTCAGCTCGAGGACGTCGTTTCGACCGGCGACATCTTCATCACGACGACCGGCAACAAGGACGTCATCCGCATGGACCACATGCGCGAGATGAAGGATATGGCGATCGTCGGCAACATCGGCCACTTCGACAACGAAATCCAGGTCTCGGCGCTGCGCAACCTGAAATGGACCAACATCAAGCCGCAGGTCGACATGATCGAGTTCCCGAAGGGCAACCGCATGATCCTGCTCTCGGAAGGCCGGCTGCTCAATCTCGGCAATGCCACCGGACATCCGTCCTTCGTGATGTCGGCCTCCTTCTCCAACCAGGTGCTGGCGCAGGTCGAGCTCTTCACCAAGAGTGGGAACTACAAGAACGAAGTCTACGTGCTGCCGAAGCAGCTCGACGAGAAGGTTGCCCGTCTGCATCTCGCAAAGCTTGGCGCCAAACTGACCGAGCTTTCGGAAGAACAGGCGGCCTATATCGGCGTGAAGCCGCAGGGTCCGTTCAAGGCCGAACACTACCGGTACTAATCGTTAGCCGGACAATCCACAAGATGTTGTGGCCGCGATCTTGACAAGAGATCGCGGCCTCTTTTTTGAGCCGCGCACTTTCCGGCGATTCGTCAAACAAGTATGCTTAACTCATTGATTCGTGACGCTACTGCACGTTTCTACAGCGTCCTTTGCGCGTCTGGTAAGACGCGCGGCGCTGTAGTGCGGACCTTCGAGTGTCGCGGACGGGGATGTCTTGTCGGACATGCGGCAAACAGACGGAGACAGACCGGGGATGCAATCGCAACTGACGCGAACCCCTTCCGGGGGATTCGGTGCATGGCGGCGTAAGGTCGGCGGCAACTTCCGGACAAACGGGGACAGCGGCGCCATGGAAACAGAACGATCCACGCTTTTTGGCCGATGCCTCAACGCGCCGGCATCGGTGCGGCGACTGCTCGCCGGCACCGTGTTCTTCTCGGCAACCGACGCAGCAGCTCAGGCATCGACGCCGGTGGCCAAGGCCATTTTCGGCTCCTCCGAAGTCGTCACTTTTTCCGTCCTGATCGGCGTCATTTCCGCCGCCATGATTTCCGCCATCTGGCTCATCCGCCAGCGCGGCAATATCGAAGCCGAGAACCGCGAACTGAGATCCGGTCTTTCCGATGCAAGCCAGCGGATTTCCCGTTTCCAGGCCCTCATCGCCGACAAGAACCGGCGCATCGTGATCTGGGATGGTCTGGCTGAGCGTCCCGAGTTCCTCGGACAGCTTCCCGTCGAGACCGGCGCTCCGCAGGACGACCGCGCCTTTCTCGCCTTCGGGCGCTGGCTGAAGGCGCCGTCCGCCAGCCAGCTTGAAAAGGCGATCGAGACATTGCGCGCGCAGGCGCAAAGCTTCGACCTCGTGCTCGAAACGCAGCGCAACGAGGTTCTGGAGGCTCAGGGCCGCGTTTCCGGCGGACGGGCTTTCGTGCGCTTCATCGCACTCAACAATCTCCGGGCCGAACTTGCCGAATTGAAACTGGAACGCGATCGTCTGCACGCATCTCTGTCGACATTCCGCACGCTGCTCGATGCGATCGACCTGCCTGTCTGGCAGCGCACCGCCGACGGCAAGCTCGAATGGGTCAACGAGGCCTTTGCGGAGGCGGTCGACGCGCTGAGCGCGAACCTCGCCGTCGCCGAAGGGCGTGAATTGCTCTCGACCGCGGCGCGCGAAAAAATCCGCTCCGTATCAACCCTTGAAACGCCCTTCAGCGACAAGGTTTCGACTGTCGTAAAAGGCAATCGCACCTTCTTCGATGTCGTCGACGCCCGCAGCCCGGCCGGCTCGGCCGGCATCGCCATCGACGTATCCGGCATCGAAGCCGTGCGTGAAGAGCTTGCGCGGACCTTGAAGAGCCATGCCGAAACGCTCGACCATCTGGCGACGCCGGTGGCGATCTTCGACGGCAATCAACGCCTGCAATTCTACAATCAGGCGTTCCAGCGGGTCTGGAATCTGGACATGGGCTTCCTCGAGCGCAAGCCCGACAATGGCGAGGTGCTCGACCGGTTGCGGGCCAGCGGCAAGCTCCCCGAGCAACTCAACTGGAAGCAATGGAAGGCCAATGCGTTGTCCGTCTATCAGGCGCTCGACACGCAATCCGACCTCTGGCACCTGCCGAACGGCCAGACGCTGCGGGTCTTCGCCACGGCGCGGCCGCAGGGCGGCGCAACCTGGGTGTTCGAGAACCTGACCGAAAAGGTCGATCTTGAAACCCGCTACAATACCCTGCTCCAGGTCCAGGGCGAAACGATCGACCATCTCGCCGAAGGGGTCGCGGTGTTCGGGCCCGATGGCCGCATCCGGCTGTCCAACCCGGCGTTCCGGGCGATCTGGGGCATCAGCGAGGCGGAGGCCAAACCCGGCACGCACATTCGCGCGGTCGAACAGGCCTGCCTGCCCTCCTACGACCAGCCGGATGGCTGGAAGCGATTTGCCCATATCATCACCAGCTTCGACGACGAGCGGCCATCGAGCCGCGGCATTCTGGAATTGCGGACCGGCCTGATCCTCGATTATGCCGTGATCCCGCTGCCGAACGCCCAGACGATGCTGACTTTTGTCAACATTACCGACAGCGTCAGGGTCGAGCGCGCTCTGACCGAGAAGAACGAGGCGCTGCGCAAGGCCGACGCGCTGAAGAACGATTTCGTTCATCACGTCTCCTACGAATTGCGCTCGCCGCTCACGAACATCATCGGCTTCGCCGATCTCCTGAAGACGCCCGCATTCGGCGAGCTCAACGAGCGCCAGGCGGAATATGTCGACCACATCGCGACGTCATCGTCGCTGCTCTTGACGATCGTCAACGACATCCTCGACCTGGCGACCGTCGACGCCGGCATCGTCGAGCTCGACATGTCCGAGGTGAACCTCGTCGATTTTCTCGATGACGTTGCCCATCAAATGGCCGACAGGCTTGTCGAAAGCGGCGTCACCTTGCAGGTGGATGCGCCCGACAACCTCGGCCGCATGATCGCAGACCAGCAGCGGCTGAAGCAGATCTTCATCAAGCTTCTCACCAACGCCGCCAACTTCGCGCCCGATGGCAGCACGATCGATCTCAAGTGCCGGCGCGAAGGCACCGATTTCGTCTTCTCGGTCAGCGATTCCGGCCCCGGCATTCCGCAGGACGTCTTGAACACCGTCTTCAACCGCTTCGAAAGCTACGGTCAGCACGGCGGCGCCGGTCTCGGACTGTCGATCGTCGAGAGTTTCGTCAGCCTGCATCACGGCACCGTTTCGATCCACAGCAAGGAGGGCGAAGGCACCGAGGTCACCTGCCGCATTCCGTCGTCCGAAATGCCGAAGATCATCGCGGCCGAATAATGAAGCATCTGCAACGGTTCCTGAAGGACGAGGCAGCCACCATCGAGCTTGGCGAAGACCTGGCGCTGGCGCTGAAGGCCGGCGATTGCGTCGCCTTGTCGGGCGATCTCGGCGCGGGAAAATCGACCTTCGCGCGCGCCCTGATCCGCGCGGTCGCCGACGACGAGGCGCTCGAAGTGCCGAGCCCCACCTTCACGCTCGTCCAGAACTACGACCTGCGCATCCCCGTCGCCCATTTTGACCTCTATCGTCTCGCCGACGCTTGGGAACTCGACGAACTCGGCTTCGACGAGGCCCTTTCCGAAGGGATCTGTCTTGTCGAATGGCCGGAAAAAGGGGACGAAGCGCTTCCTTCCGACCGGATCACGCTCGTCTTCGCCCATCATGACGACGGGCGCCAGCTTGCCATTTCCGCGCCCGACGCTTCGTTCGAGCGTATTTCCCGCTCGCTCGCGATCCGCAGTTTCCTCTCGCAAAACGGCTATGCGACGGCCCGGCGCCGGCACCTGAGCGGCGACGCTTCGATCAGGGCCTATGAGCGGATCGACACGGACGGTGAGCCGGCGAAGGTTCTGATGGATGCGCCTAGGCATAAGCCCGGCCCCATTCTCCAGGACGGAAAATACTATCAGCAACTTGCGCACCTTGCCGAGGATGTCGTTCCCTTCGTCGGGATTTCCAAGCTGCTGCGCGGACACGGCTTTGCCGCGCCGGCAATCTACGCCCGCGACCTCGACAAGGGCATCCTGCTGATCGAGGACCTGGGCTCCGAGGGTATTCTCGACGCCGACGGAAGACCGGTTGTGGAGCGCTACCTCGAAAGCGTGCGGTTGCTCGCCCGTCTTCACGGTGAACCGCTGACGCGCGAGATCGCCATTGGCGATGGCCTCATCCATCGCATCCCCGATTTCGACCGCACGGCGATCAAGATCGAGGCGAGCCTGCTGATCGACTGGTACCTGCCATGGAAGCGCGGCGAAGCGGCGTCCGACAGCGAGCGTAAAGAGTACTTCGCCATATGGGATCAACTGATCGATGTTCTTGCATCGGCCGAGAAGAACCTGCTGCTGCGCGATTTTCACTCGCCGAACATTCTTTGGCGGCCGGACCGTGAAGGGCTCGGCCGCGTCGGCATCATCGACTTCCAGGACGCAATGATCGGTCCGACCGCCTATGACGTCGCCTCGCTTACGCAGGATGCGCGCGTGACCATCGACCAGGACCTAGCCGACCGGCTGATTGACGCCTATCTCTCCGAGCGCAAAGCCTCCGGCCCATTCGACGAGGCAACCTTCCTTCGCGACTGGCACCTGATGTCGGCGCAACGCAACTGCAAGCTCGCCGGCATCTGGGTGCGGCTGATGCAGCGTGACGGCAAGCCCGGTTACATGAAGCATATGCCACGCACCTTCGCCTATCTGAGCCGTGCGCTCGGCCATGAGGTGCTGACGCCCTTGCGCGATTGGTGCATTAAGGCTGGAATCTTGGCTAGCGAATCAGCCAACTGACAGGAAATCATGCCCATCACCAATGCTATGGTGCTTGCGGCCGGACTGGGCACCCGCCTTCGGCCAATCACCGATACACTGCCGAAACCCCTGGTCAAGATCGCCGGCAAGCCGATGATCGACTACGTGCTGGACATCCTGGCGGCCGCCGGCGTGACCAAGGCGGCGGTGAACGTCCACCACTTCGCCGACCAGATGGAAGAGCATCTCCGTCGCCGAGAGACGCCGGATATCCTGATTTCGGACGAGCGGGACGCCCTGATGAATTCGGGGGGCGGGCTCGCCAAGGGACTGAAACTGCTGGACGACGGGCCGCTGATCGTCATGAATGCCGATCTCTTCTGGGTCGGCGAAAACGCCGGTGAGCCGAGCAACCTTCAAAGGCTTACCGAGTTCTTCGATCCGCAGAGGATGGACATGGCGCTCCTCTGCGTGCGGCTCGAAGACACGACCGGACACAACGGCAAGAAAGATTTTTCGCTCGCTCAGGACGGCAGGCTCGCGCGTTACGAGGAAGGCATGGAAAATCCAGTAGTCTATGCCGGCGCGATCGCCATGGAGTCGCGCCTCTTCGCCGATGCGCCGAGCGATGCCTTCAACCTCAACATCTATTTCGACCACGCGATCGCCAGGGGGCGCCTCTTCGGGTTGATGCTCGACGGCCACTGGATGACGGTCGGAACACCGGAAGCGATCGCTGAAGCCGAGGCGGCCGTGCGCCGTTTCCAGCCGGGAGGATAGGATGCCCGGCCACGCCTCGAACGTCTTTTCGATCCCCGCCGGCCTGCCGTTCCTGAGGACTTTGGCCCGAAAGCTCTGCGACGGCGGGCTCGTCCCGGGTTTCAAGTACGATCCCGCGGATCCCCTGATGCTTGCCGGCGTGACGATCTTCGTTCCCACACGACGCTCGGCGCGTGTGCTTCGCTCGGAATTCGTCGATCTGCTCGGCGGTCGCTCGGCCATCCTGCCGATGATCCGCGCACTCGGCGAGACGGACGACGACAGCGGTTTTTTCGACGCCGAGATGCCGGCAATTCTCGATCTCGCCCCGCCGCTTTCCGGCACGGCACGCCTGATCGAACTCGGCCGCCTCATTCTCGCCTGGCGCAACCAGCTGCCGCAGGCGGTGCTCGATATCCATGGCGAAAGTCCGCTGATCGCGCCGGCGAGCCCCGCCGATGCCATTTGGCTCGCGCGCAATCTCGCCGACCTGATCGACGCCGTCGAAACCGAGGAACTCGACTGGGAAGCCCTCGATGAGCTCGACGCCGGCGAACATGCGCTCTGGTGGCAGTTGACGCTTGCCTTCCTGAAGATCGCCCGCACCTACTGGCCGGAGCGGCTGGACGAACTCAAGCAATCCTCGCCCTCGCGCCACCGCAATGCCATTCTCAAGGCAGAAACACAGCGCATCGCCGCCGGCAAGGTGGGCGGGCCGATCATCATCGCTGGCTCGACCGGCTCGATCCCGGTGACGGCCGCGCTGATCGCAGCCGTGAGCAGGCTGCCGAACGGCACCATCGTTCTGCCGGGCCTCGATCAGACGATGAGCGATACGGAATGGGAGCTGATCGTCGGCGATGCTTCGAGCGGCGTCACAAAAGATCCGGCAAGCCGCAGCCACCCGCAATACGGCTTCTACCGGCTGCTGAAACGCATGGGCATCGGGCGACGCGATGTTCTCACTCTCGAGCCGGCCGATGGCTCCCTCGACTATCGCAGCATGGTTTTTTCGCGCGCCCTGCTTCCGGCAAGGGCGACCGACAGCTGGACCCGCGCGCGTGAAGACTTCGATCAGGCAAGGCTTCTCTCGGCCTTCTCGGACGTCGCACTGATCGAGACGGCAAATGAGCGGGAAGAGGCAACGGCCATCGCCATCACACTCAGGCTCGCGCTCGCCGACGACGACGAAAGCCAGGCGGCGTTGATCACCCCGGATCGGGGGCTTGCGCGCCGCGTCGGGGCGGAACTCGCCCGTTTTGGCATCGAGGCCGACGATTCCGCCGGCACACCGCTCGCCGCCACGGCCGCCGGCGCCGTCGTCCGTTTGTTGCTGGAAGCGGCGTTGCGGCCGGGCGATCCGGTGCCCCTCGTCGCTCTCCTCAAGCACCCGCTCGCCCGCTTTGGCGAGACAACCGAGGGTGTCCGCCGCGCCGCCGATGCGCTGGAACTGCTGGCGCTGCGCGGTGGTACCGGCAGCGCCGGGATTTCGGCACTTGGCCCGCTGATCGAGCAGGCGCTCGAAAAGCGAAAGCATGATCGCCATCCTCCCCCGTGGCAGAGTCGCCTCAACGAGGAGGATATAGCGGCCGCCCGCAAACTCGCCGAGCGCATTGCGTTGGCCGCCGAACCCTTGGCAAGCGCTTCCGTGCTTCGCATCGACGGCCAGCCTCAGTCCAAGGTTCTCACGCTTGCCGACTGGGCGGAGCGAACGGGTCGCGCGTTGGAAGCCGTTTGCGTGGACGAACGCGGCCGCCTTGGCGACCTTTGGTCGACGGAAGCCGGCGAAACACTGGCAACGCTTCTCAAAGGCATCATCGAGACGGAAGGTCAGATGAACGCCGACGGACCGCAATGGTGCGACATCGTCGAAGCGCTTGCGGCAAGCGAGGCGGTCAAGCCCCGATCGATGCGGCATCCCCGCGTCTTCATCTTTGGTGCGTTGGAATCGCGCCTGCAAAGCATGGACCTCGTGGTGCTCGGCGGCATGAACGAAGGCACTTGGCCGGGACAGACGTCAAACGACCCTTTCCTGTCGCGGACGATGAAATCCGGAATCGGCCTCGAACCGCCGGAACGGCGTATCGGCCAGCTCGCCCACGATTTTCAGATGGCCTGCGGCACGCGCCGTCTGATCCTTTCGCGCTCCATGCGCCAGGGTTCGGCACCGACCGTCGCTTCGAGGTGGCTGCAGCGCCTGCAGGCGCTCGGCGGCGATGGACTGACGCAACTCATCAAGTCCAACGGTGCGGACTATTTGCACTGGGCGCGCATTCTCGATGAAGGCGAAAGCCAGCCGCTTGCGACGCGGCCGGAGCCGAAGCCCCCCGCCGAGCTGCAGCCGCGCAAGTATTCCTTCAGCGAAGTGACTCGCCTCCGTCGCGATCCTTACGCCGTCTATGCACGGCGGATTCTGCGCTTGCAGCCGATCGATCCGTTCAATCGTGATCCGGGGGCCGCCGAGCGTGGAACGCTCTACCATCGAATCGTCGATCGCTTCGTCAGGGGCGGCTTCGATCCGGCATCATCCGAAGCGGAAGCGGTGATGACGAGACTGCTCAACGAAGCCTTCGACGAGGAAGGGCTCCCGCCGCATATCGACACGATCTGGCGCCCGCGTTTTGCCGCCGTCGGGAAGGCATTCCTCGCCTGGGAGCGCGACCGCCGGAAGAGTATTCTGAAATCTTTCACCGAGGTTTCCGCATCCATGGATATCGGCCTTGCGGATATCCGGCTGACCGGCGTTGCCGATCGCCTCGATCAGCGTCCGGACGGCACCATCGACATCATCGACTACAAAACCGGCTCCAGTCCCTCGCCCAAGGAGGCGCGCAGTTTGCTCGACCCGCAGCTTTCGCTCGAGGCCGCCGCCCTCAAGGCCGGAGCCTTCGGCGCGACGGGACGCGCCGAACCGAATGCGCTTCTCTACGTCCGCCTGAAACCCGGCAACCGCTTCAGCGTCGATCCCGTCAACAACGAGGGTGGCAGGCAAAAGGAAACGAAATCCGCCGACCAACTGGCGGAAGAATCGCTCACCGAATTGCGGAAACTGCTCGCGGCACTGATGACCGGCCGCCACGGCTTCGTTTCGCGCCTGATCGTGCAGAAGGAGCGCGACTACGGAGGCGAATACGATCATCTGGCGCGTGTTGCCGAATGGGCGACCGCCGAAGGCGAGGACGATGCCGATGAGGGATGATACTTTCGGGCCTCGAGAAACGACGCCCCGGGCTTGGCTCGACTGGACGACGGAGCGGCAATCGCTTGCCTCCGATCCGGCGCGCTCGGCCTGGGTTTCCGCCAATGCCGGATCGGGTAAGACGCATGTCCTGACCCAGCGCGTCATCCGCCTGCTGCTCGCTGGCTGCCGCCCCTCTGCAATTCTCTGCCTCACTTACACGAAGGCCGCCGCTTCGGAAATGTCGAACCGGATCTTCGAGCGCCTGGCCGAATGGGCGACGCTTGACGACCCCGCTCTTGAGAGGCGTATCGAAGCGATCGAAGGCGCCCGGCCATCGGCCGTGAAAATCCAAGAGGCGCGGCGGTTGTTCGCCGCCGCCCTTGAGACACCCGGCGGCCTGAAGATCCAGACGATCCACGCGTTCTGCGAAGCGCTCCTGCATCAGTTTCCGCTCGAAGCCAATGTCGCCGGGCATTTTTCCGTGCTCGACGACAGCGCCGCCGCGGTCCTGCTCACGGATGCCCGGCGCGCGTTGCTGGCGGCTACCGCGGCAAACGACGCAGAGCTAGCCGGCGCCTTTGCCACGGTTCTCGATCTCGCCGACGATACCGGTCTTGAACGGCTGCTAGCGACGATCGTCGCCAATCGCACGCCCATTCAAGCCTTTCTCGATCGCGCCTCAAAGCGCGGCGGATTGGAAGCGCATCTGCGTGCGTCGCTTGCCATTGCGCCGGGCGAGACCGCCGAAGGTGTGCTGGCGAAGGTCTGGCCGCTGGCTGGCCTGAACGGGGCGGCGCTTCAGCAATATCTCGAGCTCGCGGCACGCAAGGGCGGCGCCAAGCCCGTCGAGTTTGCGGAAGGATTGAAGGCGGTCGCAATACTCGCCGATCCCGAGGAACGCTATCGTCGACTGCTCGGGCTCTTCTTCAACGGCGGCGGCAAGCCGAGGGCCGACTCCACGTTTCTGAACGCCGCGATGCGGCGCGAGGCGCCTGATCTCGCCCCCTTGGTCGAGCAAGCGCGCGATCATGTCGCCGCCTGCGTCGACCGTCTCAGCATCGTCAGGATGTACGAGGCGACACGGGCCGCTCTTACCCTCGCCGCGAGGCTCAACCGCGATTACGAGGAAATCAAGAAGGCGCGCAGCCAGCTCGACTTCGACGATCTGATCAACCGCACGGCAGCGCTTCTCGCCCGCGGCGACGTCGGCGCCTGGGTTCACTACAAGCTCGATCAGGGCATCGACCACATCCTCGTCGACGAGGCGCAGGACACGAGCCCGGCGCAATGGACGATCATCCAGTCGCTTGCCGCCGATTTCTTCGCCGGCGAGACGGCGAGGGTGGACGAGCGGACGATCTTCGCCGTCGGCGACGAGAAGCAATCGATCTATTCGTTCCAGGGCGCACGGCCGGAGCGTTTCTCCCGCGAAAGCATTGTGACGGAGCGGCGCGTGCGCGCTGGCGGAAAATACTTCAGCCCGATCCGCCTGCAGCTTTCCTTCCGCTCGACCATCGACGTCCTGTCGGCGGTCGACACGGTCTTTGCCAACAAGGCGAATGCCAAGGGGCTTAGCGCGCGGGACGAGGCGATCGTCCATGCCTCGAACCGGATCGGCCACCCCGGCGCGGTCGACATATGGGACGTGATCGCGCCCGAACCGACGCTCGCCGAAGAGGAATGGACGGCCGCGTTCGACGCGACGCCCGAGCGCGCGCCGGCAAACATTCTCGCCCGACGCATCGCCGCGGTTCTCGATGAATGGATCGGCAAGGAAACCGTCATCGAGAAGGGCGTTCGCCGACCGATGCGCCCGGGTGACGTGATCGTCCTCGTTCGCAAGCGCGACGCCTTCGTCAATGCGTTGACGCGGGCGCTGAAGCGCAGAAACAACATCCCGGTCGCGGGCGCCGACCGCCTGGTGCTGACCAGCCACATTGCGATTCAGGATCTGATGGCGCTCGGCCGCTTTGCCCTTTTGCCGGAGGACGACCTTTCTCTCGCCGCGCTGCTGAAAAGTCCGCTCATCAATCTCGGTGAGGACGATCTTTTCGAGCTTGCGGCGGGAAGGGCGGAAACCGAGAGCCTCTGGCAACGCCTGCAGAGCCTCGGCATCGACGAGACGAGCCGATACCACGCGGTCGCGCGCACGCTCTCGCAGTATTCCGATCTCGCCCGCCATATGCTGCCGCACGATTTCTATGCCCGCATCCTGGGTGTTCTGGGCGGCAGAGCGGCTTTCCTTGCCCGGCTGGGCAGCGAGGTCAGCGACATTCTCGACGAATTCCTCACTTTCGCGCTCGATCACGAAAGAGCGGGCTTGCCCGGGTTGCAGGCGTTCATCTCGACGCTCGAGATCGAAGCGCCGACGGTCAAGCGCGAGCAGGACAAGGAGCGTGACGAAGTCCGCGTCATGACCGTGCACGCGGCAAAGGGCCTGGAGGCGCCGGTCGTCTTCCACGTCGACGGCGGTGGAAAAGCCTTCAACAGCCAACATGTTCCCGATCTGCGCCTTTTCGAAAAGCCGCGGGCCGATGGTTCCGTCGTCACCGTACCTGTCTGGCGGGCGCCTGGTTCCGGATCGAATTCCCTGCTCGACGCCGACAATACGCGCCTGAAGGCGCTGGCCGAGGAGGAGTACCGGCGTCTGCTCTATGTCGGCATGACGCGCGCCGCAGACCGGCTCGTCATTTGCGGTTATCGCGGACAGAGGGAGAATACCGATACCTGGCATGCCATGGTCCGGGGGACGCTGGCCCAGGATATCAAGGGACGCGGGACGCCCATGGTGTTCCGCGCGGGCGGCGAAGAGTGGGAGGGCCACGCGTGGCGCGAGACGCATCCCCATATAGACGCCCCCGTGGCAGAGGGTGTGCGGGCCGAGGGAGAACGCGGAGCGCCGGGCCTGCCCGCGACGCTTTCGGCACCCTTGCCGTCGCCGCGTCGGCTGCCGCGGCCGCTCACCCCATCCGGCACCGGCATAGTCATCGATGATCCGGACAGCGATTCGATCGTCGGATCGGCGCTCTTCACGGAAAAGGCGGCACCCAATCGCTCGCTGCTGCGCGGCGCGATCCTTCATCGCTTGCTGCAGGTTCTCCCGTCGATCGATCCTGCGGAACGCCCGGCGGCGGCCGACCGCTATCTGCTGCGCTCGGTCCCGCGCTGGGCCGAGCCGGAGCGTCGGGCGCTTGCCGACGCCGTGATCGATTTGCTGGACCATCCCGACCTGCAGACACTCTTTGCCGCGCACAGCCGGGCGGAAGTCTCCGTCATGGGAACGCTCACCCTCGGTGGGCGCGAGTTCGCGGTGTCGGGTCGCATCGACCGACTGGCCGTTTCCGGTGACACGGTGACGATTGCGGACTTCAAGACCAATCGCCAGGTGCCGACGTCGCTGGCGGAGGTGCCGCCGGTCTACAGAACGCAACTTGCCATCTACCGGGAACTGCTCAAGCCGCTCTACCCCGGGCTGCGCTTCCGTTGCGCGCTGATCTTCACCGAGGGACCGGCAATCCAGGTGCTGCCTGACGTGATGCTGGACAGGAGCCTTGAAGAGCTCGCAACAAAGTGAGATACACGATATTGCAAATCCGGTGGCGACACCTCACATGAGGCACAACATCTGGACACGCCGCGCCGCCCCGGTTCGAACCGAAAGGCGCGGTAACATTTTGAAGTACCGCACGACCAAGGTCGTGCGGTCGCCATTTCCGAAAGCAAGGAGCAGCAGATGGCCACTGTGAAAGTCGATACCTCCAATTTTCAGCAGGAAGTCCTGAACTCGGCCGAGCCGGTCGTCGTCGATTTCTGGGCGGAATGGTGCGGTCCGTGCAAGATGATCGCGCCGAGCCTTGAGGAAATCGCCACCGAGCTCGCTGGCAAGGTCAAGGTTGCCAAGCTCAACATCGACGAAAACCCCGAGCTTGCCGCTCAATACGGCGTACGCTCGATCCCGACGCTCGCCATGTTCAAGGCCGGCGAAGTGGCGGACATCAAGGTCGGCGCCGCTCCGAAGACCGCGTTGACCTCCTGGATTTCGACTGCCGTAGCCTGAGCGGCCAAGTCCCAAGACATAGAACTCGAAAAGCCCGGCACGCCGGGCTTTTTTCTTGCCGTGCGCAATTCCGGACGAAAAACCGTTACACACTTTTCCTGCAATTGCTCTATCGCGGCGGCGTGCCGTTTTCGGCGAGCACGTCGCCGACGAGATAAAGCGATCCGCCGATCAGGATGCGCGGTGGAACCGGATCCTCGTCGACAAGCTCGGCAATGATCCCGAGCGCTTCCGCAACGGACGAGGTCGCGGTGGTCTCGAAACCGACAAAGCCGGCATCCTCGGCCAGGGCCACCGGGTCCAGTCCGGAATCGGACCCATGGATCGGCACAGTGAAGACCTGCTCCGCAAGGTCGAGAAAGGCTCTGAAATAGCCGACCGGATCCTTGGTGTTGATCATGCCGATGATCAGGAACAGGGGCCGCGGCTCTCGCTCCTCGAAACTCGCCATCGCCTCGGCGATGACCTGGCCGGCGCCCGGATTGTGTCCGCCGTCGACCCAGATCTCGGCACCCGGCGGACCGTGATGCGAAAGCTTGCCGCCGGCGAGGCGCTGCAGACGCCCGGGCCATTCGACGCCAGCGAGCCCCTTCTCGATCGCTGCCTCCGGAACATCGAAACCGGCCGCCCTGACGGCGCGAATCGCCGCGGCGGCGTTGGCGTATTGGTGCCGACCGGGCAGGCGCGGCAGCGGCAGGTCCGCCAATCCGCGCTCATCCTGGAAGACGAGCCGGCCAAACTCCTCATGCGCCATGAAATCCTGACCGTAGACGGACATCGGGCAACCGAGGCGCTCGGCCGTGGCGACGAGCACATCGCGCACACCGTCTTCCTCCTGATGGCCGATCACCACCGGGCAGCCTCGCTTCATGATCCCGGCCTTTTCGGCGGCGATCAGTTCCACCCGATCACCGAGATAGGACTGGTGATCGAGCGAAATCGGCATGATGACGGAAACCGCCGGCCGGGCGATCACGTTCGTCGCGTCAAACCGGCCGCCAAGGCCGACTTCGATGATCGCGACGTCAGCAGGATGCTCGGCAAAGACCAGGAAGGTGACCGCGGTCAGGATTTCGAAGACCGTGATCTGTTGTCCGGCATTGGCTTCCGCCACGCGCCGCACCGCATCGGCAAGCTCGCGATCGCCGACAAGCGAACCCTTGCCGCCCTTGACGCCCAGCCGATAGCGCTCGTGCCAGTTCACGAGATGCGGCGACGTGTGGACGTGGACGCTGAGACCCGCAGCCTCGAGGATCGCCCGGGAAAAGGCAGTGACGGATCCTTTTCCGTTGGTGCCCGCGACATGGATGACGGGCGGCAACCGGTCCTGCGGGTTGCCGAGTGCCGCCAAAAGCCGCGTGATCCTGTCGAGCGACAGATCGAACCCCTTGGGGTGCAGGGCGAGAAGCTTCTCGATCTCCTGCGCCGCTTCGCTGACCTGCGTCGCCGTCATGTCAATCGCCTCGAAAAATCGTCCGCCGGGACTCACCACCGAAAGAGTATGAAGCAGATCACGCCTGGATGCCGCACCGAGTCTACCGAAACCGAGGGGGCGTGAGGTCTAAGCCCGCGCCGCGACCGGCAAGGCCGACACTTGCGATCCACCCTCGCGCTTGGCAGCTTCGACCGGTTTCTTCGTCAGGATCTTCAGCACACGTGCCAGGGTCGCCGGGAGGTCATGCCGCTTGACCACCATGTCGACCATGCCGTGCTCCAGCAGGTATTCGGACGTCTGGAAGCCTTCCGGCAACTTTTCGCGCAAGGTCTGTTCGATCACCCGTTTTCCGGCGAAGCCGATTTCCGCGCCGGGTTCTGCGATGTGGATGTCGCCGAGCATCGCATAGGAAGCGGTCACGCCACCGGTCGTCGGATTGGTCAATACGACGATATAGGGAAGCCCGGCTTCCTTGAGCATATTCACCGCCACGGTGGTGCGCGGAAGCTGCATCAGTGAAAGGATGCCTTCCTGCATGCGGGCGCCCCCGGAGGCGGGAAAGATCACCAGCGGGCATTTTTCCGCAATAGCCCTCTCGAAAGCCTTAACGATCGCTTCGCCGGCAGCCATACCGAGCGAGCCGCCGATGAAGTTGAACTCGTGAACGACGGCAACGAGCTTGACCCCCTGAACGAGGCCAAGACCGGCGACGATCGTGTCCTCAAGCTCGGTCTTCGCACGGCTGTCGCGCAGGCGATCGGTGTACTTCTTCGAATCGCGGAACTTGAGCGGGTCCTGCGCCACCTTCGGCTGTGGCAGCGTCTCGTAAATCCCACCATCGAAAAGATCCTTCAACCGAGCCTTCGCCGGCATCTTCATATGGTAGCCGGACTGCGGAATGACCCACTTGTTCTCTTCGAGATCGCGATGAAACACCATCTCGCCGGTTTCAGGGCACTTGATCCAGAGATTTTCCGGAACTTCCCTGCGGCCCAGCATCGAATTGATCTTCGGCCGAACGTAGTTTGTGATCCAGTTCACTTATAAACTCCTGAAGAATTCCTTCGGGTTGTGCGCGTTAATCTGGGCGATTATTCGGCTGCAGCGAGCCTTGCCGCCCGCACACCAGCCGAGAGGCCCTTGACCAGCGCTTCGACACCCGGCACCGTCGCATCGGTCGCACGTCCCTCTTCCGTGAGGCTGGAGGCGATCTGATTGACGATCGCGGTGCCGACGACGACACCATCGGCCGATGCGCCGATCGCCCGTGCGTGTTCGGCGGTCTTGACGCCGAAACCGACGCAGACGGGCAGCTCAGTGTGCGACTTGATCCGCTGAACGGCGCCCGCAATCAGCGACGGATCCGGCAGAGCCGAACCGGTGATGCCGGTCATCGAGACGTAATATACGAAACCCGACGTGTTTTCGAGCACCTTTGGCAAGCGGCGGTCATCGGTCGTCGGCGTCGCCAGGCGGATGAAGTTGATATCCCTCTTAAGCGCCGGGATGCAGAGCTCGTCGTCCATCTCCGGAGGCAGGTCGACGACGATCAGGCCATCGATCCCCGCTTCCAGCGCATCCGTCAGGAAACGATCGACGCCATAGACGTAGATAGGATTGTAGTAACCCATCAGCACGATGGGCGTGTGCTGGTCCTCTCCGCGGAAGCGGCGCGCAAGCTCGAGCGTCTTCGCAAGCGTCTGGCCGCCCTTCAGCGAGCGTTGCCCCGCGAGCTGGATCGCCGGCCCATCCGCCATCGGGTCGGAAAAAGGCATGCCAAGCTCGATCACGTCGGCGCCTGCCGTGGGCAGCGTCTTCATGATCGCCAACGACGTATCGAAATCCGGGTCTCCCCCCATGAAATAGGTGACGAGGACCGGGCGACCCGCCGCCGCTACGTCGGCGAACCTCTTCTCCATACGTGCGGTCATGATCGTTATTGCCCCATACCCAGAATTTTGCCGACCGTGAAAATGTCCTTGTCGCCGCGACCGGAGAGATTCATCAGGATGATCTCGTCCTTGCTCATCTTCGGCGCCCGCTTGATGACCTCGGCCAACGCGTGCGACGGTTCGAGCGCCGGAATGATGCCTTCGAGCCGCGTCAGCGTCTGGAAGGCTTCGAGCGCCTCATGGTCCATGATCGGGACATATTCGACGCGGCCGACATCGTTCAGCCAGGCGTGCTCCGGCCCGATGCCCGGATAGTCGAGACCGGCGGAGATGGAATGCCCTTCCTTGATCTGGCCGTCGCCGTCCTGAAGCAGATAGGTGCGGTTGCCGTGCAAGACGCCCGGCGAACCGGCCGTGATCGAGGCGCAATGCTCGTCGCCCTCAAGGCCCTTGCCGCCGGCCTCTACACCGACGATCTTGACGCCTTCGTCATCGAGGAACGGATGGAAGATGCCGATCGCATTGGAGCCGCCACCGACCGCCGCGATAACGAGATCGGGAAGCCGGCCCTCCGCCGCGAGAATCTGCTCCTTGGCTTCCTGGCCGATGACCGACTGGAAGTCGCGGACCATTTCCGGATACGGATGCGGTCCGGCGGCGGTGCCGATCAGGTAATAGGTGCTGTCAACATTCGTCACCCAGTCGCGCAGCGCCTCGTTCATCGCATCCTTGAGGGTACCGTGGCCGGCAGTCACCGGCCTCACTTCGGCACCGAGGAGCTTCATGCGGAAGACGTTCGGCGCCTGCCGTTCGACATCGGTCGCGCCCATGTAGACGACGCAGGGCAGGCCGAAGCGGGCCGCAACGGTCGCGGAGGCGACGCCATGCTGGCCCGCTCCGGTTTCGGCAATGATGCGCGTCTTGCCCATGCGCTTGGCGAGCAGGATCTGGCCGATGCAGTTGTTGATCTTGTGCGAGCCCGTATGGTTCAGCTCCTCGCGCTTGAAATAGATCTTTGCGCCGCCGAGTTCGGCCGTCAGGCGCTCGGCGAAATAGAGCGGGCTCGGGCGACCGATGTAATGCGCTCCAAGCTTTTCCAGGTCGGCCTTGAAGGCCGGATCAGACTTTGCCTTGTTCCACTCGTCCTGAAGGTCGAGGATCAGCGGCATCAGCGTCTCGGCAACGAAACGGCCGCCAAAGATACCGAAGCGGCCTTCCTCGTCGGGTCCGGCTCTGAAGGAGTTCAGTTTAGGCGCCTCGTTCACGTCTCGCTCCCTGCTCGTGGCGCTCGTCGTCCGCCCGACGAACGGCATCGAAAAATGCTTCCATGAGCTCCAAATCCTTGACGCCCGGCGCGCTCTCGACGCCGGAGGATGTGTCGATGGCCCGCGCGCCAGTCAGCGCAAGGGCTTCGCCGATGTTGTTCGCATTCAATCCACCGGAAAGCATGTAATCGACGCCGGCGTCAAGCGCGTCGAGCAGCCGCCAGTCGAACGAAACGCCGTTGCCGCCCGGCAAGTCCGAACCCGCCGGCGGCTTGGCGTCGAAGAGGAAACGATCGGCAATGCCGACATAAGGTCCGATCCGGTCGAGGTCGGACGCTTCGCGGATCGACAAGGCTTTCATGACAGGCAGACCGTAGACCGCCTTCACCGTCAGCACGCGCTCCGGGCTCTCCGAACCGTGAAGCTGCAGGATATCCGGGTTGAGGGCGGAAACGATCTCATCGAGGTCGTCATTGCCGGCATCGACCGTGACTGCAACGATCTTCGCCCGCCCGCGGATACGCGCCGCCAGACGGCCGGCGTCGTCCGGTTCGATATTGCGCGGGCTTTTCGGAAAGAAGATAAAGCCGGTGTGCGATGCGCCAAGCGCCACGGCACGCTCCACAGCCTCCGCAGTCTTCAGCCCGCAAATCTTCACGTCGGTTTTCATGGGAAGCGACCTTGCATGAAATGTCGCCCGAGTCGAGCCAAAACGTTGCGTCGCCTGCTGCATGTTTCCTCAAACCGTAGCCGATCTAAGGGATAAAAACATGCGGCATTCAAAGTACTGCAGCGTCCTTTGCGCCTGATAAGACGCGCGGCGCCGCAAACGCGGCCGGCGCAACGTTGCGGGACGGCCAGCTTCTCACATGCATTGTACCACAACGGAGAAGGGAACCATGCGTCTGCTGATCGGCTCTCGTTCTGCCCTAAGATCAAGGGCGGCGCTCGGGGCCCGGGATCGCGCCTGACGCCTTGAACCAGCGGGCGGAAAATTGTAACGCGGCACCAGGACCGCTCTAACCGAAATCGATCGCGTGCAGCATGGTGCCGTTGCGCTTCAGCCAGTGCTTGGCATCGCGGGTGTCGGGACACAGCTTTTCGCAAAGCGCCCAGAAGTCCGGTCCGTGGTTCATCTCCTCAAGATGCGCAACCTCGTGCGCCGCGAGATAGGCGATGACCTTTGGCGGCGCCATGGCGATGCGCCAGGAAAAGCTCAAATCGCCGTCGACGGAGCAGGAGCCCCACCGGCTGCGGGTATCCTTCAAACTCAGGGATCGCGCCCGGCACCCAATCCTGCCGGTGTAGACGGCGACGAGACGCTCAAGATCATTGCGCGCTTCCTTCTTCAGAAAATCGGCGATGCGCCGGCGCAAATGCTCCTCTCCGCCGCTCACCCGCAAGATACTCTCTTCCCCGAGCATCACGGCCTCGGTCAGGCCGCGGATCCGGCCCGTTCTTTCGATGCGGTGAGCAACACCGCGGATCAGGATGGAGCCCCCTTCCTCGATTTCGCTTTCACCGGAAAACCGCGCGAGCTTGGTCAAGAGCCAGCCCTGATGACGGTTCAGGAAGGATTGAACTTCGCGCTCCGGTAGGCCTTCGGGGACGGTCAGCTTCAGTGCCCGACCGCCCGGTTCGATACGAAGCGTCATGCGCGTGGCACGGGCATTCTGGCGGATGGTCAGCGGCAGGAGCTTGCCGGCGACCTCGATGTCGCGCGTGATGTCGGCAGGGGTTCCATTGTGGCGGCGCCGCTTGAGAGAGGAAAACATGGCGCCTTTCTATCCGATTCGCGGATCATTCGCAGCACGGGCTTGGATATCCGGCGTTTCACATGAAACGCCGGATAGCGGCTTTCGGGTCAGTTCGTCTCGCCGGAAGACGGCGAAGGGCCGCCGTTCCTGCGTTCGCGCATGAAGCGGTCGAACTCCTCCTGGTCCTTGGCGCGGCGAAGTTCACGCACATAGGCGTCGAATTCCTCGCGCATTTCGTCCAGTTTGCGACGCTCTTCGTCGAGGCGGGCAAGCTCCGCTTCGCGCCAGTCGTCAAAAGCGACGTTGCCGGTGCGATGATGCGCCCAGTGCTGACGGTGGTTACGCCGGAAGCCGGCGCACATGCGATCCACGCTGCCGTTGGCGTCCTTCTTGAACGCCCTCAGCTTTTCGCCGAAGAGGATATAAGCGAGCATTGCCAGGCCAAGCGGCCAGAACACAACGAAGCCGAGCACCATCAATGCAATGGTCGCGGGCGTCCAGTCCGGACGGATCAATGCAGATTGGTTCATCTTCACGATTCCTCGCAATCAGCGGGCCGCGACAATCGCGACCCGATGAAAACGATGTGGGAAAGGCCCGCCGTGTCTGCAAGACTTCCGGTGTCGGAATCGGACAAGATCTTGACTCTGCACAGTCAAAAACGACCGCCTTCGGCGAAAGCGGAACGTCTCCCGTCAGGCCGACTTTCCGCCCTTGATGAGCTGCTTGACCGGCGCCGCGCGACGCGAATGTTCGCGCTGGAAGGCGACGATGCGCGGCGCGATTTCGCGGCGGAAGCGCGATCCGTTGAAGACGCCGTAATGGCCGACATCCGGTTGCATGTAGTGCTGACGCATATTTTCCGGGATGTTGGTGCAGATCGTCTGCGCGGCCTTCGTCTGACCGACGCCGGAAATGTCGTCGTTTTCGCCCTCGACGGTCAGGAGCGCAACCTTGCGGATTGCCGATGGGTCGACGCGCCGCCCGCGGTGCATCATCTCGCCCTTCGGCAAGGCATGTTGCATGAACACGACCTGGACGGTCTGGAGGTAGAATTCCGCCGTCAGATCCATGACCGCCAGATATTCGTCATAGAAGTCGCGATGCTTGTCGGCGGCGTCACCATCGTTCTTGACGAGGTGCGCGAAGAATTCCTTGTGGGCGATCAAGTGCCGATCAAGGTTCATCGACATGAAGCCCGAGAGCTGCAGGAAGCCCGGATAGACCATGCGCATGAAGCCCGGCTGCGGCCACGGCACGGGCATGATGACATTGTCGCGGAACCATTCGATCGGCCGCTCTTTCGCCAGCTGATTGACGGCCGTCGGATTGATGCGGGTGTCGATCGGTCCGCCCATCAGCGTCATCGATGCAGGTGCGAGCGGATCTTCCGCCGCTTCCATCAGCGAGGCCGCGGCCAGAACCGGCACAGCCGGCTGACAGACGCCGATCACATGGGTATCGGGCCCGAGGAAGTGCAGCATCTGGATGACATAGTCGATATAGTCGTCGAGATCGAACGTGCCCTCGGCCAGCGGCACCATCCGGGCGTCGATCCAATCGGTGATGTAAATATCGGCATGCGGCAGCAGCGCTTCGACGGTGCCGCGCAGCAGCGTAGCGTAATGGCCGGACATCGGCGCGACCATCAACACCTTATGATCCGACGCTCTCCCCTTCGGAAGAGTGCGCTCGAAGTGGATGAGATTGCAGAACGGCGCACGCCAGACGATCTTCTCGTGCACCGGCACCGGTTGCCCGTCGACGATCGTTTCGGGAAGGCCGAATTCCGGCTTGCCGTAACGCCGTGTGGCGCGCTCGAATACCTCCAATCCCGCAGCCGTGGCACGACCGAAATAGGTGTGCGAAACCGGATTCATGGGATTGTTGAAGGCGAGGCGCAGGGCATCCGCGGCCGTTCGCCACGGCGCCATCATGGCGTGGTTCAATTCGTAGAGCTGGTAGAACATGGGACGCGTACCCCTTGTTTCAATCAATGACAACGCCGCTCCCAGTCGGACGCAAGCTTGCGATTGTTTGTCTTGGTGTCCGCAATCGCTGGCAGACTACCACGTTTCTTGTGCGGTGCAACAAATATGCCCTTTCCGCCCCGGTACAAGATCTTTCAGTAAAATGTTACTGGATTCTGAACGCTGCGCCGGTTCCCTTGCGCGAGGCTGTTCTCCCCGGGAAAAGCCGGCAAGACAATTCCTTAGCCGGAAATTCCGTAAAAGCGGGCCGCCGTGCGCGAAAAGACATCCTCCCGCTCTGAGGATCTGAGGTGCGCCGTCAACTCCTGCGCTGCAACGAACCACGCGCCATAGTCGGCGTCGAGCAGCACCACCGGCCAGTCGCTGCCGAACATCACGCGATCCGCTCCAAAGACATCGAGGAGATGCGCGGCGTAGGGTTTGAGCCTCTCGACCGACCAGCCGCCGCCAGCCTCGGTCACCAGCCCCGAGAGTTTGACGTGGACGTTGGGGCGACGGGCGAGCGCCGCCATGTCCGACTGCCACGGCTCCATCTTTTCGGCGGCGATAAAGGGTTTGGCGCCATGGTCGACGACGATCGCAAGCTCGGGCACCTCATCGGCAAGGGCAGCAACGACCGGCAAATGCCGCGGCTGAATCAGGGCGTCGAACCGCAGGTCCAACTGCGGCAATGCCTGCAGTGTGACGATCGCCCGCGGCTGCAGGATCCAGGCGGTCTCGACAATGCCTTGCAGCATCGGTCGGATGCCCTTGAATTTCCGGTGGGCCTTGAGGCGAGTGATCTCTGAAACGGCATCGGCGGCCAGGATATTGACCCAACCGACCACGGCGGCCACCGTCTCCTCCCGCTCAGCGATGGCAAGCAGGAACTCGGTTTCCCTCACGTTCGGTGCGGCCTGGACAAGAACGGTTCGCGTAATTCCTGCCGCCGCGAGGCTAGGCTTGAGATCGTCCGGCCCGAAATCGCGATAGATCGGCGCCAGATCCGGCCCTGGCCAGTTGTTATGGCCAAGGCCGAGCGCCCAATAATGCTGGTGAGCATCGATCAAGGTCATGCGGCACCCACTTTGATCACGGCCTTGACGAGACCGGCCTTTTCGTGCGCCCAGCGCGGCAGATCGTTCACCGCCTGAGCGAGCGTCGTGCGATGGGTGATCAGCACGTCGACCGGGACCAGGCCGTCACGGATCGACGCGACGACATGATCGAAATCCGCCCGTGTCGCGTTGCGGCTGGCGATGAGCGTCATCTCGCGCTTGTGGAATTCCGGATCGGAGAAGCGGATATCTTCCTTGACCACACTCACGAAGACCAGCGTTCCACCATGGGCGACGTACGCGAACGACCGCTCCATCGACGTTCCATTGCCGGTGGCATCGAAGACGACATCAAAGCCATCGCCATCCGTGGCCTGCGCGACCGCACGTTCCGTGTCGCCATCGGCAACGATGCGGCGCGAGAAGCCGAGCTTGTCGATGGCAAAGGCCAGTCGTTCCGCACTCGTGTCGAGAAGGGTCACGTCGTGCCCGGCAATGCGCGAGAAGATCGCCGTCCCGAGGCCGATAGGGCCGGCGCCGATGACCAGCGAACGGGCGCCGGGCGCTGCCTTCGACCGGCGCACGGCATGGGCTCCGATCGCCAGGAACTCGACCGCAGCGGCGGCTTCGGGTGACAGATCCTGAGCCGGGTAGAGATTTCCTGCCGACATAATGATCTCCTCGCAGAAGGCACCATCGGTGTGCACGCCGAGGACACGGATTGCCGTGCAGCAATTCGGCTTTCCGCTTCTGCAGGCCACACAGTCTCCGCAGGAGAGATAGGGATTGACGACCACCAGCGTCCCCGGTGCGAGCGACGTTTCAGGCCCCGCTTCGATCACGTTCGCCGAGATTTCGTGCCCCATCACGCGGGGATATTGCAGGAAGGGATGCTTGCCTTCGAAAATATGATAATCGGTACCGCAGATCCCGACATGGCTGACGGCGAGGCGCACCCAGCCGGCGGCAGGCGCCTCAGGCCGGCTGCGTTCGACGATCTCGAGGCGGCCCGGCTCCGGGCAGAGGACGGCCTTCATACCATCACTCCCGGTCATCGCTCGCCCCGCCGCCGGAGCTGGTCGAAGTAGACGATGACGATGATGAGCAGCCCGGTGATGATGCGCTGCCAGAAGGAATTGACGTTCAAGAGATTGGCGCCGTTGTTGATCGTCGCCAGAATGAAGGCGCCGAGCAGCGGACCGTGGACCGAACCGACGGCGCCGAAAAGGCTCGTGCCGCCGATCACCGACGAGGCGATCGCCTGCAGTTCCCAGCCCTCTGCCTGGGTGGCGTTGCCGATGCCGATGCGCGAGGCAAGCAGCAGGCCGACAAAGGCGGCGCAGGTCGATGACAGAATATAGGCGAGATAGATCGTGCGGTTGACGTTGACGCCGGAAAGGCGCGCCGCCTCGCTGTTCGAGCCGACAGCAAAGAGATAGCGGCCGAAGCGGCTGAGGTGCAGGAAGACATAGGCCGGCACGGCGACGACGATCACCATCCAGAACAGGCTCGGTACGCCGAGAAAATCGGCCCGGGAGAAAGTGGTGAAGGCCTCGTTGGTGATCGATATCGTCGAGCCGTTGGTGATCAGCAGGCCGATGCCGCGCAGCGAGGTCAGCGTTGCCAGCGTGATGATGAAGGGCGGCAGGCCCATGCGGACGATGCCGAAGGCGTGGAACGCGCCGATCAGGACGCCGATCGCCAGGGTGGCGACGAGGGCCAGCCACAGGGGAACGCCGGCGGCGAGCAGCCATGCGACGATGACGCTCGTGAAGCCGACCACGGCCCCGACCGAGAGATCGATGCCGGCGGTGATGATCACGAAGGTCTGGCCGACGGCGAGAATCGCCGTCATGGCGCCCTGGCGCAGGAGGTTGCTGATGTTGTTCGGCGTCCAGAAGCTGTTGGTCGCAAAACCAAGGAGCAGCCAGAGGAAGAGCAGCAGTCCGACCAGCGTCAGGCCGAACAGGATGCTGATCCCTTTCCTCGGCGTCGGCCCTGTGCTGCTTTCAACCGTTTCCACACTCATGTCATTCCTCCCTGCAGTCCGCTATGCCTTGTTTCTTGCCATCACGCGCCGATCGCCTGCGCCAGCACCTCTTCATGGCTTGCCGTGTGGTAGCCGTGGCTCCCGACAAGCCGCCCCTGCCGGAAGACATGCAGCCGGTCCGACAGTTCGTAGACCTCCGGCAGGTAGGACGAGATCAGGATAATGCCCGCCCCCTTCTCAAGCAGCCGCGCGAAGAGCCGATAGATTTCCGCCTTGGTGCCGACATCGACGCCGACGGTCGGTTCGTCGAAGATGAACAGCTTCGCCCCGTGGCTCAGCCACTTTCCGATAACGATCTTCTGCTGGTTGCCGCCGGACATGGCCGATGCCAGCACCCGGCGCGACGGCGTCTTGATCTTCAGATCACGGATCTGGCGGTCGGCGTTCGCCGCCTCCTCGGCACGGTTGATCGTCAGTCCGCGCGTCAGCTTGCGGAAAACCGGCAAGTTGATGTTGAGGCCGATCGGCAGGTTGAGGCAGAGCCCCTGATCGCGGCGGCTCTCCGGCGCAAGCGCGATCCCGAGTTCCATCGCCTTTCGCTCGCTGTCGATCTCGACCTTCCTGCCCTGCCAGAAGACCTCGCCGGCGCTCAGCCGATGGCGGCCATAAAGGCCGAGTGCAAATTCGCTGCGGCCGGCACCGATCAGGCCATAGAGGCCGACGATTTCGCCGGCCCTGACCGTCAGCGACACGTCGGCAAAGCCCGGGCCGGAGAGCCCGCGCGTTTCGAGGAGCGTCTCGCCCGCGGGAAAATGTTCCTTGTGATAAATCTGTTCGATCGTGCGATTGATCATCAGCGCGATCAGCTCGGCCTCGTTGGTCTCGCCGATCGCCCGCGTACCGACATGGGTGCCGTCGCGGAGAACCGAGACCCGGTCGGCGAGCTCGAATACCTCCTCCAGGCGGTGGCTGATATAGACGATCGTGACACCTTCGCTCTGCAGCCGGCGTATGAGGCGGAACAGTTGCTCGGATTCCTGGCGCGTGAGATAGGCAGTCGGCTCGTCGAAGATCAGGAACTGGGTACCGCGCATCGCCGCCCGCGCCGTAGCGACAAGCTGCTGCTGGCCGATCGTCAGACTGCCGAGCACCGCGCCTGCGGGCAGCTTGAAACCGAGATCGTCGAGCACGCCTTGGGCCGCATCGGTCATGGCGCGCTTACGCATCAGGCCGCGTCTGTTCATCTCGTCCCCGAGGAACATGTTGGCCGCGACGCTCAAGTGCGGGCAGAGCACGACTTCCTGATGAACGGCGTTGATGCCGCGCGAAATCGCCTCGTTGGGGTTCGCGAGCTGGACCGGCTCGCCGCACCAGAGGATCTCGCCCGAGGTTCGGGTTATCACCCCCGTCAGCAGTTTGATCAGCGTCGACTTGCCGGCGCCGTTTTCACCGACGATTGCGTGCACCTCGCCCGAAAGGAATGTCATGGTCGCCGGCTTCAGCGCTTCGACCGCACCGTAGTTCTTCCGCAGACTGTGCAATTCGAGGATCGGCTCACCTTTCGGAACGGGGTGGCCGGCGGGCGTTCTCAGCTCGTGTCGATGGCCGACCTCTTGAAGTCCAATCATGAATGCCTCCTCCTCGACAGCGCCTTCGCGTCAAAGCCGACGCGCCGCTGCAACGCCTATCCGCACATAACCCCGAAAATCGCTTCCCGGGGTTATGCGCCAACCCGGATGGCGACGGCGCCCCCTCGTACCTGCCGTCGCCTGCAGCGCCGCGCGTCCGATCAGACGCGCAAACGGCGCTGCAGCACCTTGAGCTGCGGCATGTTTTTATCCTCAATCGGCTAGGATCTAAGGATACATGCGGCAGCGTCATGCCTCCGGGTCTAGTTTACCTTCGGGTTCAAAAGCGCATCGATTTTCGGATCGGCCATATTGGCCTTGGTCACGAGGTTCGCGCCGGTATCGACGTTGGCTTCGACCTTCTCGCCCTTCGAAACCGCCAGTGCCGTCTTCACGCCATCATAGCCCATGCGATAGGGGTCCTGCACGACGAGACCCGCCAGCACGCCTTCCTTGAGGAAGCCGACGGTCTTTTCGTCGCTGTCGAAGCCGATCACCTTGATCTTGTCGCCGAGTTTGTTTTCGGCGATCGCCTGGCCGACGCCCTGCGCCATGATCAGGTTGGAGGCGAAGACGCCGACGAGGTTCGGGTTGGCGGTGATCAGGTCGGTCATCATGTTGAGGCCGGTCGTAGCCTGGCCATCGGCATATTTGTCGGCGACAACCTTGAAGCCCGGATACTTGGCCTTGACCTGATCGAGGAAGCCGTCGCGGCGCTGGTCGAGCGAGCCGACACCGGGCAGGCTGGTGATGATCGCGATTTCGCCTTCCTCCTTGCCGGTCACCTCCTTGACTGCGGCGGCGAGCCCGTCAGCGGCGATACGACCGCCCTGGACGTTGTCGGTCGTCAGGAACGAGGTGAAAGCTTTCGAATCAGCGGCCGAATCGATGCCGATGATCGGAACCGACTTTGCTGCCTCGTCGATCGGCTTGCCGAGCGCCTTGAACTCGGTCGGCGAGATGACGACGGCAGCCGGAGAGCCGGCGACGGCGTTTTCAAGGATGCTGATCTGGCCGTTGATGTCCGATTCGGACTGGGCGCCAAGTTCCGGCACACTCACGCCGAGGTCCTTGCCGGCGGCGCGCGCACCCGCAAGAACGATCTGCCAATAGAAGGAAGTTGTATCCTTCACGATGATCGGGATCGTGACGTCCTGAGCGAATGACGCGACCGGCGCCATTGTTGCAAGAAAGGCGGCACCGGCAAGTGCGGTAAAGGCACGGCGGGATAGAATGTGCTTTGTGATGCTCATCGGGTTTCTCCTCTCAACTACACCTGTTCCGTTATCGAATGCGATCCGCAAGGTGCACACGGATCGATCTTTTATCTATAAAAAACAGATTGGCACGCTAGCGCAGTGAATTTCAAATGGCAAGCCGTTCTGCCGGTTCGATTTCATTGCGTTCCTCCCAGACGCAACAACATGTTTTCATAGGCATTTCGGTATCCGGACGGGCCAGCGAAGTGCCGGTGTCCCCGGTTTCTTTTTTGGCCGCCGCGCCGGCATCAAGCGAGCGCGGCGTTACGTGTCAGGCCCGTACCGCCTCGAGCCCGAGTTCGGGCGCGACGAGCGTGTAAGGCTCGAAGGCAGCGAAGTCTGCCGTAGCGATCCTTCGTCGGGTGAGTTCCATATTGCGTTCGAGGCTTGAGGGCTTCGCGGTACCGAGCAGAACCGAGGCGACTTGGCGGTTGGCAAGCGGAAACTGGAGCGCGGGTGCCGCAAGCGGCATGCCGCGTTCGCGTGCGATTTTTTCCATCGCCGCAACCCGCGCCCGCACATCTTCGCTCGCCGGGCTGTAGTCGAAATGCGCGCCGTCCACCGGACCGGTGGCGAGGATGCCGGAATTGAAAACGCCGCCGACGACGAGCGACGTCCCTCTTTTTTCGCATAGGGGAAGCAGTTCGGCGACCGCCGAGCGGTCGAGCAGCGTGTAGCGCCCGGCCAGGAGGATGCAGTCGATATCGGCCCGCCGCATGACCTCAAGGCAGACGGGCACTTCGTTGACGCCTAGCCCATAGGCAGAGATGACGCCGCTCGATTTCAGCTCTTCCAAGGCCTTCAGGCCGGAATCCATCAGTTGCCGCAAGAGCACGGCATTCTTTGCGGCGCCGTGGGTGTAGACGCCGATGTCATGGACATAAAGGATGTCGATGCGATTGAGACCGAGGCGCGCATAGCTGAATTCGACGGACCGCATGATCGCGTCATAACTGTAGTCGAAGGTGACGTCGAAATTCAGCGGTTTGACATAGGAATAGTCGGGAACCGCGCCCTCCGGCACCGGATGAAGCAGGCGGCCGACTTTTGTGGAGAGCACGAAGCTGTCGCGCGGCTTGTCCCGCAGGAAATCGCCGACGCGCCGCTCGGCCAAGCCCAGCCCGTAATAGGGCGCTACGTCGAAATAGCGGATGCCGGCGGCCCAGGCGGCGTCCAGCGTCGCCATTGCGGCTTCGCGCGTGCATTCGCGATAGAGGCCGCCGAGCCCGGCCGCGCCGAAGCTGTATTCGGTCACGGAGAGATCCGTTCGGCCGATTTTTCTTGTCTGCATTCCCTGTCTCCTCCCTCCAAGGATGCGCATTTCTCACATCGTCAGAGTGTCGCCCCCAGATGCCAGGGAACGAATTCATTGTCGCCGTAGCCGAACAGTTCGCTCTTGGTCTTGCGGCCGGAAGCGGTATCGATGATCAGTTCGAAGATTTCACGGCCAAGCCCGGCGATGGTCGCCTCTCCCGAAGCGATCACACCGCAATCGATGTCCATGTCTTCCTCCATGGCGCGATAAAGCGGCGTGTTGCTGGTGAGCTTGATCGATGGCGCGGGGCGACAGCCGAAACAGCTGCCGCGTCCAGTGGTAAAGGCAATGACGTTGGCACCGCCGGCGACCTGACCGGTTGCCGAAACCGGATCGTAGCCAGGCGTATCCATGAACACGAGCCCGTGCTCAGTTACGCGCTCGGCGTAGTTGTAGACAGCCGTCAACGGCGACCGCCCGCCCTTCGCGACTGCACCGAGCGATTTTTCCAGGATCGTGGTGAGGCCGCCGCGCTTGTTGCCCGGCGAAGGATTGTTGTCGAGCGATGCGCCGTGTAACGCAACGTAGTTTTCCCACCAGGCGATCAGGCTGTCGAGCTTCACCCCCACGTCTTCATTGACCGCGCGGCTGCGCAAGAGATGTTCGGCGCCGTATATTTCCGAGGTTTCCGAGAGGATCGCGGTGCCGCCGGCACCGGCGAGAATATCGACCGCTGCGCCGAGTGCGGGGTTCGCCGTGACGCCCGAAAGACCGTCGGAGCCGCCGCATTGCAGGCCGACAATGATCTCGCTGACCGGGATCGGCACACGCCGCGCCGTTGCGACTTCCTGGGCGATTTCATCGAGTACGCCGAGCGCGCGCTCGACAGAACGGCGGGATCCGCCCGCCTCCTGGATGTTGAAATGACGCTTCTCCGCGCCGGAGCCGCTCTGGCCGTAGAGCGTCAGCTGGTTGACTTCGCAACCAAGCCCGACCATCAGCACGCCGCCGAAATTGACGTGGCGGGCATAGCCGGCAAGTGTGCGGTGCAGGTTCTTCATGCCGTCGCCGGTGGACGACATGCCGCAGCCCTGATCGTGCACGATCGGCACGAAGCCATCGATGCCTTCATATCGCGGCAGGATGCGCCGGTTGGCCTCGTCGGCGATGGCGCGACAGACCGTGGTGGAACAGTTCACGCTGGCGATGATGCCGATATAGTTGCGCGTGGCGGCCCGTCCGTCCGCCCTTCGGTAACCAAGGAAGGTCCGAGCCTTGTCGGCTGCACTTGCGGATTCGGGCGGCACTGCGGCGCCGATCGCGAGACGGTCCTGGTCAAAGGCGAGATTGTGCGAATGCACGTGGTCGCCGGCGCCGATGTCGCTGGTCGCGCGGCCGATCGCCTGGGCGTACTTGATCACCGGCTCGCCGCTTCCGATCGCCCGTACCGCAACCTTGTGGCCGGGCTCGATCCGCGCCTTGGCCCTGGCGCCGCCCGGAAGCGGCTGTCCCGCCTCGATCGGAAAGGTGGCTACGGCGACATTGTCCTCCGGCGAAAGAAGGATTGAAGACGGGGCGGACAAAAGCGGCACTCCTGGATTTCGTTCATGTGCATTGCTCGCACAGTCAATTTGTCTTTTATCCACAATAGACAGAAATACGTCAACAGGTATTATGATTGAAAACTGACGTGGTCGGCCGAAGCGGGTGTGCGGAGACTGGAGTCATCAGATGTCGAAATGTCTCCGCGACGGCCAAGACAAATACGCCCTACCGCGCTACAGCATGATTGCTTCGGACGGTTTCGGATGAAGGACAATACAGCAATTCAAAGTGCCACAGCGACCTTTCCGCGTCGGGCCAGACGCGCCGCGCGATAGAGCAGCAACACGTTTCGGGCCGATGCCCGCAGCAACAGGGAACCAGCCGGACCTTCCATGGCGAAGCAGAACACCGTTTTCAAGGACGCCTTCAATCGCTGCCTGAAGCTCTTGGCGGAGACCTCCACGCTGCCGTCCGAGCCCGAACTCGGACAGGTGCTCGGGGTGAGCCGCACCACCGTCCGTGCCATTCTCGCCCGCTGCGAGGAACTCAAGCTGATCATCTGGGACAAGCGCCGGAAGATCGTGCTGCGCCGTCCCGAACCAGCGGACTATTTTCCGACGGAAGAGACCAATTCGCTTGCGGAAATCATCGAGCGCAGTTTCATGCGCCGGATTCTCGCCGGCGGCGCCGAGCCCGGCATGCAGATCAACGAACTCGAACTGGCACGCGAGATCGGCACCGGCACGACGAGCGTGCGCGAGTTCCTGATCCGCTTCAGCCGCTTCGGCCTGATCGAGAAGCGACCGAACAGCCACTGGGTGCTCAAGGGTTTTACCCGCGAGTTCGCTCTCGAACTGACGGAAGTGCGGGAAATGTTCGAGCTAAGGTCCGCGGCGAGCTTCGTCGCCCTGCCGGAGGACCACCCGGCCTGGGAGGAGCTGAAAAAGATCGAGGCCGTGCACCGCGAGATCCTGGCGGACATCGACAACCGCTACAAGGAATTCTCCGAGCTCGACGAGCGCTTCCACCTGCTGGTGCACAAATCGTCCAGCAACCGCTTCATCATCGATTTCTACGACATCATCGCGATCGTCTTCCACTATCACTATCAGTGGAACAAGGCCAACTCACGTGAACGCAATGCGCGCGCGCTCGAAGAGCATCTCGCCTATATCGCTGCGCTCCAGTCGCGCGACCCCAAGCAAGTGGACCAGGCTTGCCGGCGGCATTTGAAATCGGCGCGGGAGACGTTGCTGCAATCCATTCCGTAGCCGACTAAAGGCTTACAGAACTCGGCGGCTGCTCAGTAGCCGGATGGTGGCCTCGACGTTTGTTGCTCGCCTGTAAATTCCTGCCGCAAGCGCTGCGTCGCACTGACGAGCAGCGTGACATCGGTGCCGATGGCCATGAAATCGGCGCCGAGATCGCGATAATCACGCGCCTGGGCGAGATCGAGGGTCATGATGCCGCGCGCCTTGCCGGCGCTCTTGATGCGCGCAAAGGCATCGACGATGGCGGCACGGACGTCCGGATGGCCCGGGTTGCCGAGGTGGCCCATGTCCGCGGCAAGGTCGGCCGGGCCGATAAAGAGACCATCGACGCCATCGAGCGCAGCGATCTCGTCGATCGCGTCCAATCCCTTGCGACTCTCGATCTGCAGGATGAGGCAGATCTCCTCGTTCGCCGTCTTGAGATAGTCGCCGATCCGCCCGAAATTCGTGGCGCGGCCAAGCGCGGCGCCGACGCCGCGAATGCCGTGCGGCGGATAACGAACCGCGCGGACCAGTTGCTGCGCCTGCTCGACGCTATCGACCATCGGGATGAGCAGCGTCTGAACGCCGGTGTCGAGCGCCTGCTTGATAAGCGCCGTATCGCCGACGGGGAGACGAACGATCGGATGGCTACCGCGCCCGGAAATCGCGCGGAACTGCGCCGAAAGAAGCGGCAGATCGTTCGGCGCGTGTTCTCCGTCAATCAGCAGCCAATCGTAACCGCTGTCGGCCACGACTTCAGCGGCATAGGGGCTCGCCAGCGCCACCCACAGGCCGAGCTGAAAGCGGTTTTCGCGGATCGCTGCTTTAAAGGGATTTTTGGGCGCTGGCATCGATCGCTCTCCTCTCGCGCAATTGAAAATTGGACTGGAGCCCCTCACCCTAACCCTCTCGGGGAGAGGGGACTTGGGCGGCGCGGCATATCCCTTCTCCCCGCAAAGCGTGGAGAAGGTGCCAACAGGCGGATGAGGGGCAAGCGGCAGTTTCTCCGTAGTCCTGTAATCATTCGGAATCGAGCACAACACTAACGTCTTGCCCGCAAAAGAAAACCGGCCAGAGTTTCGGCCGGTTTGCTCCGGGGCTGGAATACTGTCACCTCAGGCGATGCCGCCGAGGCAGACGTACTTGATCTCCATGAATTCCTCGATGCCGTATTTCGAGCCTTCGCGGCCGAGGCCGGAGAGCTTGACGCCGCCAAACGGCGCTTCGGCCGTGGAGATGAGCCCGGTGTTGACGCCGACCATGCCATATTCGAGTGCTTCCGCGACCCGGAAGACCCGGGCGAGATCCTTGGCGTAGAAATAGGAGGCGAGACCGAATTCGGTGTCGTTCGCCTGGTGGATGACGTCCGCCTCGTCCTTGAAGCGGAAGAGCGGCGCGACCGGCCCAAAGGTCTCTTCGCGCGCGACCGCCATCGCCTGCGTGACATCGGCAAGCACGGTCGCCTCGAAGAATGTGCCGCCGAGAGCGTGGCGTCGGCCGCCCTGGACGACTCGGGCGCCCTTGGCAAGCGCATCGGCCACATGTTCCTCGACCTTGGCAAGCGCCGGCTGGTCGATCAGCGGACCGAGAATGACGCCTTCCTCCATGCCGTTCCCGGTCTTTAACTTGGCGACCGCGGCGGCAAGCTTCTCGGAGAAGGCCTCGTAGACGCCGTCCTGAACATAGATGCGGTTGGCGCAGACGCAGGTCTGGCCGTTGTTGCGGAACTTTGCGATCAATGCGCCCTCGACGGCCGCATCGAGATCGGCATCGTCAAAAACGATGAAGGGCGCATTGCCGCCGAGTTCCAGGCCGAGCTTCTTGATCGTGCCGGCGCTCTGGCGATAGAGCTCGGCGCCGACTTCCGTTGAGCCGGTGAAAGTCAGCTTGCGCACAGTCGGGTTCGAGGTCATCTCGGCGCCAATCTCCCGTGCCGAGCCGGTGATGACCGAAAAGAGGCCCTTCGGCATGCCGGCGCGCACTGCGAGCACCGCGATGGCAATCGCGGAAAACGGCGTTTGCCCGGCCGGCTTCAGCACCATGGCGCAACCGGCGGCAAAGGCGGGGCCGGCCTTGCGGGTGATCATCGCGTTCGGGAAATTCCATGGCGTGATCGCGGCGACGACGCCGATCGGCTGCTTCATCACCAGGATGCGCTTGTCCTTCTGATGGCCGGGCACGAGGTCGCCATAGACGCGGCGCCCCTCTTCGGCGAACCACTCGATGAAGCCTGCACCATAGACAATTTCGCCGGTTGCCTCCGCGAGCGGCTTGCCCTGTTCCATCGTCAGGATCCGGCCGAGATCGTCCTTGTTCTCTATCATCAGCTCGAACCAGCGGCGCAGAACGCCCGCGCGCTCCTTGGCGGTCTTCGCCGCCCATTCCTTCTGCACCCGCGCCGCGGTCTCGATCGCGGCGCGCGTCTCGGCTGCACCGAGTTTTGGGACGCGGCCGATGATCTCGCCGGTTGCCGGGTTGTTCACCTCGATCGCGTTTTTCGGGTCGGCTTCGATCCAGTTTTCGCCCACGAGAGCGGCCTGGCGAAACAGCGACGGATCTTTCAAGTTCATGGCGCGTCCTTCCTCGGAAAAAAATCTACAGAACTTATACAACTTTTTTCGCCAACTCGACAATGGTCCTGAACGCCGTTTCTGCATCCTCCTCGGCCATGCTGAATTGCCCCGCCTGGAAACGAATGGCGATGCGTCCGTCGACTCGTGTCTGCGTCAGGTAGATGCGGCCGTCGTCGTTGATCGCCTTCACCAGGGCGAGGTTATGGGCGTCGGCATCGGAGCCGCCGGCATGTCGAAACGAAAAGAGAGACAGAACCGGTTCAGTAACGATTTCGAAGCCCGGTTCGTTCCGCAAACGCTCGGCGAGCGCCTCCGCCCAGCGCACATGGTTGCGGATCATCTCTCTCAGTCCGGAAAGACCGTGGAAGCGCAGCAGGAACCACAGCTTAAGCGCCCGAAAGCGCCGGCCGAGCGGAACGGACCATTCGGAATAATTGATGATCCCGTCCTGCCCGTGCGTCTTCAGAAATTCAGGATGGATTGCCAGCGTGCGGACGAGATCATCGGGGTTGCTGAGGAAATGGGCGGAGCAGTCGAATTGCGCACCGAGCCATTTGTGCGGATTGAAGACGACCGAATCGGCGCCCTCGACACCCCGCCAGAGCTCCCGGAATTCCTCGCAGATCATCGCGGCACCCGCCCAGGCGGCGTCGACGTGGACGTAAAGCCCCTGTTCTTTGGCGACGCGGACGACTCCGGCAATGTCATCGCAGGCGCCGACGCTGGTGCCGCCCGTGCAGGCGATGATACCTGCGGGAATATAACCCGCCTTGCGATCCGCCTCGATTGCCGCAGCAAGGGCGGCGCAGTCCATTCCTCGACGTTCACCGATGGTCGGTATACGCACGAGATTCTGTTCGCCTATGCCACTCACCCAGATGGCGCGGTCGATCGAGGTGTGGACCTGATCGGAGGAATAGATGCGGATACGCGGGTTGGCGGCGAGCCCTGCGCGATTGCCATTCCAGGCGAGAGCCTTTTCGCGCATCACCAGCACTGCAGCGAGCGTGGCGGAGGACGCGGAATCCTGGATGACGCCGGAAAAGCCTGCCGGAAGGCCGATCGCCTGTCGCAGCCAGTCGAGCATCTTCGTCTCGAGCTCGGTCGCCGCCGGCGAGGTCTGCCAGAGCATGCATTGCGCCGCGACCGCGGTGACCAGATATTCGGCGACGACGGAGACGGGTGCGGCATTGGCCGGGAAATAGGCGAAGAAACGCGGGTGCTGCCAATGGGTCATGCCCGGCACGATGATCGTCTCGAAATCCTCGAAGATCCGCTCCATGGCCTCGCCGGTTTCCGGAGGAGATTGTGCGATCTGGCCGGCTATCTCACCGGCAGCGGTCTGCGCCCGGACGGGACGGTCACGAAGCGATTGCCGGTAGTCCGCTCCCCAATCCGCGGCCTTGGACGACCAATGCCTGAACGTTGCCTCATCCATCGTTCCCTCCCATGTGCAGTTCCATCGATGCTGGAACTTTTGTAGCGTGACGCCGAATCCGCCCCAAAAGGATTCGCGCGCAATAAGGATGTTCGTTCGTGACAGAAATCAACCATAGAAGAGCCGACCACCCGATCCACTCGATCTTCCTGGAGCGCTGGTCGCCGCGCGCCTTTACCGGCGAGGAAATCAGCGAAGAGGATCTGCTTGCCCTTTTTGAGGCGGCGCGCTGGGCGCCTTCGGCGAGCAACAACCAGCCCTGGCGCTTCGTCTATGCTCGCCGCGGCACCGAACACTTTGCGTCGTTGCTGGACATTCTCGACGAAAGCAACCAGCGCTGGGCGAAAAACGCCTCGGCGATCGTCATCATTCTTTCGAAGACCCACAGGCTCACGTCAAACGGCGAGATGCGACCGGCCTACACCCATGCCTTCGACACCGGTGCCGCGTGGTTCGCGCTCGCGCTGCAGACGCGACTTGCCGGCCTATACGCGCATGCAATGGCGGGAGTCGACCGGGACAAGGCGATGCGCGTGCTCAGAGTGCCGGAACATTACCGGGTCGAGGCCGCCGTCGCGATCGGCAGACTTGCCGATCCGTCGACGCTTCCGGACGATCTGCGCGAGCGGGAAAAGCCGAGCCAGCGCAAGCCGCTTGCCGATTTCGTTTTCGAAGGCCGGTTCAGGGCCGACTGATCACACAAAAGAAAACCGGCGCCTTGCGGCGCCGGCGATTTTTCGACCGCCAGACAGCGGATCAGATATCGAGATTGGCGACACTCAGCGCGTTCTCCTGGATGAAATCGCGCCGCGGCTCCACCTCGTCACCCATCAGGCGCGAGAACAGGCCGTCGGCGTCGGTCGCATCGGAAACCTTCACCTGCAGGAGCGAACGCACGTTCGGATCGAGCGTCGTTTCCCAGAGCTGCTCGGCATTCATCTCGCCCAGCCCCTTGTACCGCTGCATCGAGAGGCCCTTGCGGCCGGCCGCGAAGATGGCGTCGAGCAGAGCACGCGGTCCGCTGATGTCCTGGGTGCCGTCACGGCGGCGCAGCACCGGCGGCTCGGCATAGACTTCCCTGAGTTTGGCCGTAAGCTGATCGATATGGCGGGCATCGGAGGAGCCGATAAGCGCCATATCGAGCACCGCGACTTCCTTGACGCCACGCACCATGCGCTCGAGCTTCAGACCGCCTTCCGCGGTGACCGCTCCGACCCAGCCGCGCTCGGTCTCCTCGGCGATGACGTCGAGCCGGCGTGCCACTTCCGCCGCCACCTTCTCGTATTCGTCGCGGCGGCCATTCAGTTCGACGTTCAGTGCACCGGCAATGGCGGCCTGCTCGACGATCGCCCGGTTGTAGCGGGAATGCAGCCCGTCCATCAGCGAGCGCAGGCGCAGCGCGTCGTTGATCACCTCGCGCAGGTCCTGCCCGGCTCTCACCTCGCCCGACGCGAGCGCGAGCGACGCTTCCTCGAGACCCATGCTGATCAGGTAATCCTCGAGCGCCTTCTCGTCCTTCAAGTACTGCGTGGACTTGCCGCGCGTCACCTTGTAGAGCGGCGGCTGGGCGATATAGAGGTGCCCGCGCTCGATCAGTTCCGGCATCTGCCGGAAGAAGAAGGTGAGCAGCAGCGTGCGGATATGGGCGCCGTCGACGTCGGCATCCGTCATGATGATGATCTTGTGGTAGCGCAGCTTGTCGGCGTTGAACTCGTCCTTGCCGATCGAGGTGCCGAGCGCCGTGATCAGCGTGCCGATTTCCTGGCTCGACAGCATCTTGTCGAAGCGCGCGCGCTCGACGTTGAGGATCTTGCCGCGCAGCGGCAGGATCGCCTGGCTTTCCCGTGAACGGCCCTGCTTGGCCGAACCGCCTGCCGAATCGCCCTCGACCAGGAACAGTTCCGACTTGGCCGGATCACGTTCGGAACAGTCGGCGAGCTTGCCGGGCAGCGACGAAATGTCGAGCGCGCCCTTGCGGCGGGTGAGTTCGCGCGCCTTGCGCGCCGCTTCGCGGGCGGCCGCCGCTTCGACGACCTTGCCGACGAGGACTTTGGCTTCGCTCGGATGCTCCTCGAACCAGGAATTCAACGCCTCGTTGACCAGGCTCTCGACCACGGGCCGGACTTCGGACGAAACGAGCTTGTCCTTGGTCTGAGACGAGAACTTCGGATCGGGCACCTTGACGGACAGCACGGCTGTCAGTCCCTCACGGCAATCCTCGCCCTGAAGCGTGACCTTTTCCTTCTTGGTTATCCCGGACGACTCCGCATAGGAGGTCACCTGGCGCGTCAGCGCGCCGCGGAAGCCGGCCATGTGGGTGCCGCCGTCACGCTGCCCAATGTTGTTGGTGAAGCAAAGCACGTTTTCGTGGTAGCTGTCGTTCCACCACATCGCCACTTCAACCGTGATGCCATCCTTCTCACCGCGGATCGAGACCGGGCTGTGCACAAGGGGCTTCTTGGCGCGATCGAGATAGGCGACAAACGCCTCCAGCCCGCCTTCATACATCATCTCGTCGCGGCGGATGTCCGAATGGCGCTTGTCGGTCAGAACGATCCGGACGCCGGAATTCAGGAAGGCAAGTTCGCGCAGGCGGTGCTCGAGCGTCGTGTATTCGAATTCGACGTTCGAGAAGGTCTGCTCGCTCGGCAGGAAGGTGACCTCCGTCCCGGTGTCGGTGCCGGCATCGCCCGTTGCCTGAAGCGGGCCGTCGGCTACCCCGTGGGTGAAGCTCATCTCGTGGACCTTCCCGCCGCGGCGGATCTTGAGCTTCAAGGACGTGGAGAGCGCATTGACGACCGAAACGCCGACCCCGTGCAGGCCGCCCGAGACCTTGTAGGAATTCTGGTCGAATTTTCCGCCGGCGTGAAGCTGAGTCATGATGACCTCGGCGGCGGACACGCCTTCCTCCTTGTGAATATCGGTCGGGATGCCGCGGCCGTTGTCGGTGACCGTTACCGAACCATCCGGATTGAGGGTCACAGTGACAATATCCGCATGACCGGCCAACGCTTCGTCGATCGCGTTGTCGACCACCTCATAGACCATGTGGTGCAGACCGGAGCCATCGTCGGTGTCGCCGATATACATGCCCGGCCGCTTGCGGACGGCATCGAGCCCTTTCAGCACCTTGATGGAATCGGCACCATATTCGGCGATGGCGCCGGCTTCGGTCTCAGGAAAATCGGTCATTCGGCTTCAGGTCTTTCCAGGTTGCGGACGTCGTGATTCGGTGCGAATCACAGCGCGGAGGCCTTGCGGACTATAGGAAATTTGTCCACGGCTTCCAAATCCCGGGCCGCGCCTGGCGGTCGGGAACAGGCTTTCATCCCCTGTCATTATCAGGAATTGTGGCTTTTTCCAAAATATCTTCCAAGGCCCGGATCGTCTCTTCCGACAAACCGCGTATCTGCCCCCCCAGCCGATTGGCAAATGCGGTGTGGCCGGGCGGCAGGCCGGACGTATCGAGCACCACCTTCGGATCGGAAATATCCGCGATCCGGAAGAGCTCGTCCGCCTCGTCCCAGATCACATTGAAATAGCCGGCGACGCGCTGAAGAAAGTCGAAGCTCGGCGCACCGCGTTTGCCATGCTCGAGCGCCGAAAGGTAGGCAGCGGAAACGCCGATCGCCGCCGCCATCTGCTTTTGCGACACACCCTTTCTGCGCCGCAATTCGCGCATGGCCTCGCCAAAGGGCGTCATATCGCACTTCCCTTGGCGCGCGCCAGGCGGACATAGAGCGCGCCCTCGCCCCCATGGTTGCGCGACGCCGGCTCGTAGGACGAGATCAGCGGACGAAACTCCGGGAGCGAAAACCAGAGCGGCACCGCCCGCTTCAGCGCACCGTCGCTTCCAAGCGACGTGCCCTTGCCGGTGATGACCAGGACGTGACGAAGGCCGCGCTCGTGCGCCTTCAGAAGAAACTGCAAGAGCAGGCCATGCGCTTCGCTCTGGATCATGCCGTGGAGGTCGATCCGCGCCTCCAGCGCCAGGTGACCCTTTGCGAGCTTGCGCTTCACCGGCCTTTCAAGCGGATGATGACGGCGCTCGTCCTTGCCTTTGCTGAGCGCAAAGCCCTGCTCGGGTTTTTCCTGCGGAGTTGCCGCGGTCTTCTGCGAATCCGGCGCCGCAGGCGCAACCTCTTCGCCCTCTCCAAGGAGATCCGCGAGATCTTCGAGACGGCCCGGCATTGGCCGGGTCGACCGTGCGACCTTCCCCCAAAGAATGCGATCCTCGGGCGAAAGCTTCTTTTCCCTAGCCATGGCGGTATCTGGCCGCGGCCATTCGAGGTACGAAGATGAAGAAGTCCGCGGCATTGCGGACCGATCCCGCGAGATTGCCCGCCTCATCACCGGACCCGGTGAAGATGTCTCCGCGCGCGGGCCCGACGATCGCCGAACCGGTGTCCAGCGCGAGCATAAGGCGCGCGAACGACCGTCCGCCGTCGAGATGGGTAAGGGTCTCGCTGGCGACATAGAAAGGGACACCGAACGTATGGATCAGCCGATCAACGGCGAGCGATCGACCGGGCTCCAGTGGCACCTTGGCCGCCGCGACCGGGCCCAACCCGTCATCGTCTACCGACGCCTCGCGGAAAAAGATGAAGGAGCGATTGTGCCACAGGGTCTCGTCCACCCTTTCGGGATGTGCCGCAAGCCAGGCGCGGATGCTGGCCATCGACACGGTCGCCGCATCGATTTCGCCGCGATCGATCAGCAGCTTCCCGATTGCGGAAAAGCGGTGCCCGGTCTTTGCCGCATAGGTGATGCGGCGCCTCGATCCGTCCGGATAGAGAAGCCGGGCTGCACCCTGAACATGAACGAAAAAGACGTCCACCTTCGACCGGGCATAGGCGATCTCAAGCCCGTGTCCCGCAAGAAAGCCCCGCTCGATCGCCTCCCGGTCCGGATACTCTTCGATCTGGTCGCCACGAAGGCGCCCGAAGGCGAAATACGGGTCCATGCCTTCCGGCCGGTTGCCGTCGTCGATGTCGATCAAATCGGCCGGCCGGCGGTAGAAAGGGAAGCGAAAAATCTCGTCCGGTTCGGCACGGACCTCGATTTCCGGTTCGTAAAAAGCGGTTACAAACCCCGTACCGCCCTCGCCGGTTCGAAGCCTGAATGGAAGAAACTGCTCCTCGAAAAAGGCGCGCGCCGTCGTCGCGTCGGAAACCTGCGCGCGGGCGGCCTCGAAAGCGGGCAACAGATCGGCCACGGAAATGCCGAGCGAGCCTGTCTTGTAGGGTTTCGTCGTGGTGACGTGGTGATGGCAGCGGCGGAGGGCGGCGATAACGGGTGTCGGGTCGTCCGACTGCCAGCCCGGCAGTTCGGAAAAGGCGACCGGCTCGAGCTGAAAGGCCATAGTCGCCTCAGTTATCCGATTCCGTGGCGATCAGTTTCCAGTTCGGATCGCGCGATCGGATATCACGCGAAAAGGTCCAGAGGTCGTTCACTTCGGCAACGGAGTCGGCATCGCCGTCGATCAGTTTGCCCTGCTTGTCATAGGTGGCGGAAATGAGCTGGCTGATGATCCGGACGGTGATGTTTTCCTCGTTGTCCTTGATCTCTGCATGGGTGATGTCGGCCTTCTCGATGCCGACGAAGGTCGACTTGACGACCTCGCCCTTCGCCTCCCGTTCGGCAATGGCGGAATCGAAGCCCTCATAGACCTCGCGCGACAGCAGTCCCTTCAGCGTCTTGCGGTCGCCATCGGCGAAGGCCATCACGATCATCTCATAGGCCATCTTGGCGCCGTTGACGAAATCCTCGGGAATGAAGCTGCGGTCGGCGTCACTCAAGGCCCTGAGCTGGCCGTTCAAAGGCGTGCCGACCTTGGCGAAGGTATCGATGGCCGCGTAGCGGGACTCGTCTTCGGCGGCACTTTCGCGGCGGGGAAGTTGCACCACCTTGCCATTGTCGGCGCTTTCCGGCCCCTTGCTCATCTCGCGCGGCGAATAGGGATCGAAAGGCGGGCGTTCATTGCCAGTACGGCGCCCCAGAACGCTGCGCAACTGCAGAAAGATGACCACGGCAGCGATCAGGAAAAAAAACGTGATGAAGTCGAAAGAGCCCATTTCCACCCGGAACCGCTGTTAGAATTTCTCTTACTATCCCATATAGTCCGCAAGGATAAACCATTCAAATGGCGATGTCGCACCCTTAAACCGGAGGCCAACCAATTGCACGAATCTTCTGGTGAGCGTCGTCGATGCGTTCCCTGATCCTCCCGCTCGTCATCCTCGGGCTGCCGCTCGCGGAAATCGCCAGCTTCGTCATCGTCGGTCGCGAAGTCGGTTTGTTGATGACGCTGCTCCTCGTATTCCTGAGCGGCGCGGTCGGTATCGCGCTGCTGCGAATCCAGGGTTTCGAGGTGTTTCGCCGCGTGCAGGAATCCGCTCGGGCGGGACGTGACCCGGGCCGCGAGGTGCTCGAGGGCGCGCTGGTCTTCGTCGCAGCGATCCTCCTGATCGTGCCGGGCTTCATCAGCGACATCATCGGCCTCATCTTGTTTCTGCCGCCGGTAAGGCGTGCCATCGCCACATTCCTGCAGACAAGAATGACTATAGTGACGGCGGGAACCGGTTTCTACCGCTCGGGTCCTGGCGGGCGCGAAGGACGCGCCGGACCGCGCGTCATCGATCTCGATGAGGATGAATTCTCCCGCGAGAAGAAGGATGACGACGGATCCCCGCCGACGAATCGGATTTCCCGGTAGAAATCGAAACGACAGCAAGTGGGAAGGCCCTTCGCGCTTTTGGCGCATCGACGCGGCAACAGGTCTATAATGTCTGCCGCACGGCTACGGGAAAGCGCGAAAACCGCTTGCCCAGCGCCCCAAAAAAGGCCCGGCTGGCAAGGGTTGTAAGCCCAAGTCCGAAATGTTAGATGGCCTCACCGATTTGAAGTCCGAGGAAACTCTTATGACGACTGATACCGCATCCAATGGCAACGGCGGCGCGCAGCAAAGCCCTGCCCTCAACATCTTGGCCCAGTATGTCAAGGATCTTTCCTTCGAGAATCCCGGTGCGCCGCGTTCTCTGCAGGCTCGCGAGCGCGCGCCGTCGATCAACATCAATGTCAACGTCAACGCCAATCCGCTCGCCGAGAACGATTTCGATGTCGTTCTTTCTTTGAATGCGGAAGCGAAGGACGGAGACAAGGTTCTGTTCAACGTCGAGCTCGCCTATGGCGGCGTGTTCCGCGTTTCCGGTTTCCCGCAGGAACACATGCTGCCGCTGCTCTTCATCGAGTGCCCGCGGCTGCTCTTCCCGTTTGCGCGCCAGATCGTCGCCGACGCGACCCGCAACGGCGGCTTCCCGCCGCTGATGATCGACCCGATCGATTTCGCCCAGATGTTCACCCAGCGCATGGCTGAAGAAAAGGTCCGCGCTCAGGTCGCCAATAGCAACGATACGGCCAACTGATCGGCCATCGGACTGCTGCCTCTTCGAGGAAAAGGCCCGGTTTTATCGCCGGGCCTTTTTCATTTCAGCACTCGTATTTCGACCAGATTGCCTTGGTGCCGATCTTGGCGACAAGGGCTGCATGCGCCGCGACCTCGACCTCGGTCAATCGCGCGGGCAAGAGTCTCGGTCTCTGCAGCACGATGATCGGCCCGTCCTCCGCTTCGATCGTCTGGCCACCGGCCACGCTCGTCACAAGGCCAAGCGCCGCCTGCCGGCCGCCGATCATCTCGATGTAGACTTCCGCGAGCAGTTCCGAGTCGAGCAGTGCGCCGTGCTTGGCGCGATGGGAATTGTCGATGCCATACCGGCGGCAGAGAGCATCGAGCGAATTCGGGCCCATCGGATGTTTTCGCCTGGCAAGAGCAAGCGTGTCCGTCACGTGTTCGCCTGCCACCGCCGGAAGGCCCAAACGGGCAAATTCAGCATTGATGAAGCCGATGTCGAAGGTCGCGTTGTGCGCCACCCAGCGCGCGCCGCCGAAGAAATCGAGGATCTGGTCGGCGACATCGGCAAAGCCCGGCTTGTCCTTCAGGAACTCGTCGGTGATACCGTGAACGGCCAAGGCATCCGGGTGGACCTTGCGGTCGCCAGGATTGATGTAGAGATGCAGCGTGCGCCCTGTCGGAAACTGGTTCTCGAGCTCGACGCCGCCGATTTCGATCACGCGATCGTCTCGGCTGTCGAGACCGGTCGTTTCCGTGTCGAAAATGATTTCACGCATGCAATCTCTCCAAGGTCACGCTGAATCGGAGCGAATCAATCCGCAAACCAAGCGCGACTGAATTCTAGCAACTTGGAACACTGTGTGGGCGAAAAACCGGCACTGGGACCGCCCATCCCCGCCTAGTTTGCGCGCAATCGGTCGACAACCGCCCGAATTTGCCCCCGGGTGACATCGAAACTGTCGCTCGTGTCGATGATGTGGTCCGCCCGTGCGCGCTTTTCGCTGTCGGGCACCTGGCGCGCGAGGATCATCGCGAATTTTTCCGCTGTCATTCCCGGCCGCTTCATCACCCGTTCCCGCTGTATATCGGCCGCGCAGGTAACGACGACGACCTGGTCGACGCGCCCTTCCGCCTTCGTCTCGAAAAGCAACGGTATATCGAGGACAACAAAGGGGGCACCGGCAGCCCGGTGCGTGGCAATGAACTCCCTCTCCTTGGCACGAACGAGCGGATGGACGATCTGCTCCAGTTCGCGAAGCCGCTCTGGCGCGGCGAGAAGCTGCCGTGAGAGTTCTGCCCGGTCAATGGCTCCGTCCTTTACCACGCCGGGAAACGCCGCCTCGACCGGTGCCACCGCCTCGCCGCGATAAAGTTCGTGCACGGCCTCGTCGGCATCGTTCACCGGAACGCCGAGCTCGCGGAACATCTCGGCCGCGGTCGACTTGCCCATTCCGATCGATCCCGTGAGGCCGACAATGATCATTTGTGACTATCCATATCGCGAATGATGATCTGCCGAAGGGTATCGTCGACGACCGGCCGACGGCCAAACCATTTTTCAAATCCAGGCACCGCCTGATGCAACAGCATGCCAAGCCCATCGACAATCGCAAAGCCCTGCTCTTCGGCCTGACGCAGCAACGGAGTCTTGAGCGGCACATAGACAACGTCCGTGACGACCGCTTCCTTCGCCATCATCGAGAAATCGATCTTAGGGGCCGGCTCCCCATCCATGCCAAGCGAGGTCGTGTTTATGAAAAGGCCGGCACCGGTCATCACCTCCGACAACGCCTCGAGCGGGTGAGCGTGAACAGCCGTGCCAAACCGATCCGCCAGTTCCTGTGCCCTGGCCGGCGTTCGGTTTACCACGTGAATTGCCTTGATGCCGCGGTCGCGAACCGCCTGAATGACGGCGCGGCTGGCGCCGCCGGCGCCGAGGACGACGGCGGTCGAAATCCGCTCCCACCCTTTCGCACGCTCGTCGAGGTTGGCGACGAAGCCTTGGCCGTCGGTGTTCGTCGCGCAAATATCTCCGCCTTCAACCCACAAGGTGTTGGCAGCGCCGAGCTCGGCACTCAGTTCATCCGGGCGATCGGAAAGACGGAAAGCTGCTTCCTTGTGGGGAATGGTGACGTTGCCGCCGCAGAATCCGGCAGCGCCGTTCCTCAATTGACGCATGAAATCCGGGAAATATTCTGGCGAGACTTCATGGGCCCGGTAGCTGCCGGCGATTCCCAGCTGTTTCAGCCAATAGCCGTGGATCAGCGGCGAGCGCGAATGCTTCACCGGAAATCCCGTGACGAAAGCATGGTTAACAAATGTTTCACGTGAATCACGCATCGATCGAGCCCAGGTCACGGAGTTTGGAAAGCAGAGGCAGCAGCGGCAAACCGAGAATCGTGAAATAGTCGCCTTCGATCTTTTCGAAGAGCTGGATGCCCTCGCCCTCAAGCTGATAGGCACCGACGCTGGCAAGTGCCTTCTCGCCAACCCTTGCAAGGTGCCTTTCGATAAAGCCCCGAGTAAGCGGGCGGACGGTCATGTGGGCGGAGGAAACATGGCGCCAGACGACTTCGCCGTCACGGACAAGAACGACCGCGCTATTCAGACTGTGCGTCTTGGCGGACAGCGACAACAGGTGGTCGGCGGCCTCCGCCATATCCTTGGGCTTGTGGTAGACGCGCGACCCGAGCGACATCGTCTGGTCCGAACCGATGACGAGCGCGCCATCGAAATGCCGAGCGACATCCTTTGCCTTGGCCTCCGCCAACGCCAGCGCGACATCCACAGGCGAAGCGCCTGCCGCTTCGAGCGGTTGCTCCAAGGCCCGCTCGTCTACCTCGGCGGCCCGCGCCTGAAACGTAAGTCCGGCGTTTTCCAACAGGGCGCGGCGAAATGGACTGGCGGAAGCCAACACAAGGGTAGTCGTCATTCTTCCATCCCGGGTTCTTCGTTTCGCTCTATCTGAGCCGCGGACGCAGGGCAACGATCGCGGCGGCGGTTTCCTCGATCGAGCGGCGCGTCACATCGATCATTGGCCAATTGTTGCGCGCGCAGAGCGAGCGGGCATATTTCAACTCCTCGGCGATCGAGGCCCGGTCTGTATAATCCTGGCCGTGGAAGGTCTGGGTCGATCCAAGCAGCCGGTGCTGGCGGACTTGCGAGATCCTGTCGGCTGTCGCGATAAGCCCGACGACCAGCGGTTTCGTCGCGCTGAGCAGACCGTCCGGCAGCGGCACGCCGGGCACGATCGGGATGTTGGCCGTCTTGATGCCGCGATTGGCAAGATAGATGCTCGTCGGCGTCTTCGATGTACGACTTACGCCGACAAGAACGACGTCGGCCTCGTCGAAATCCGCCGGCATCTGGCCGTCGTCATGGTCCATGGTGAAGTTCAGCGCCTCGATCCGGGCAAAATACTCCGCGTCCATCACGTGTTGCGCGCCCGATCGGCGACGGGACGGCGAGCCGAGATAGGATTGAAACAGGTCGATGATCGGATCCAGTACCGAGACGCATGGCACACCGATCTCGCGGCAACGCTGATCGATGACGTCGGCAAGCTCGCGGTCGACGATCGTGTAGAGAACGATGCCCGGCGCACCGTCGATCGCGTCCAGCACCTGCATCAGCTGCTTGCGGTTCCGGATCAACGGATAGACGTGCTCCAGCGCGTGTGACGACTGGAACTGTGCCGCAGCGGCACGCCCCGCCGCAATCAGCGTCTCGCCCGTCGAATCGGAGACGAGGTGCAGGTGGAAATAGTTTTTTCGGTTCTCCACGCAATTCTCCGGGGGCTGTTGATAGGCCGGGACAGAAACAGCTAACGGCGCGGCGGCTGTTCAGGCAAGTGGAAAAGCGCCGAGTTATTCACATCCGCGACCCAGCCGGAGAACATCGAACGCGTCATGTGGACAAGACTCATGGCGACGACAAAATGTCACGCGCTTCGACAGCTTGTCCACAGGAAGTGCAAAATTGGGGAAGAGCTTAAGATCCCGATTTTTCAGCGTTTTCTACCCTCTCCTTGGTCTTTTTCGCGAGATCGGCCTTCTTCTCCCCGCATCACACCGCTGCAGCAGGACCATTGGATGAATTGCGGATTGATTTTAATCCTTGATAGCCACCGACTCTAAGAAATAGAAACCCTTTTAAAATCAGTTTTATTATAGATTGGAGAAGCCGCGAGTGAGCGAGATACGTCGCAAGGTTCTCGAGGTGCTGGATGGGAAATGCCTGACCCCTCCACCGATCTGGCTCATGCGCCAGGCGGGTCGTTACCTCCCGGAATATCGTGAGACGCGAGCCAAGGCGGGAAGCTTCCTTGATCTCTGCTACACGCCCGATCTGGCCGTGGAGGTGACACTGCAGCCGATCCGGCGATATGCCTTCGATGCGGCGATCCTCTTTTCCGATATCCTGGTCATCCCGGACGCGCTTCAGCGAAATGTTCGCTTCGAGGAGGGTCATGGGCCGAAGATGGATCCGATCGATGCGGAGGGTATTGCGCGGCTTCGCGCTGCCGGCGTCTCCGATCACCTGCGGCCTGTCATCGAGACGGTTTCGCGACTGCGGCGGCAATTGCCGGCGGAAACGACGCTGCTTGGTTTCTGTGGCGCTCCGTGGACGGTCGCAACCTATATGATCGCTGGTCATGGAACGCCGGATCAGGCCCCTGCTCGCCTCTTTGCCTATCGCCATCCGAAGGCGTTTGACGACCTGCTCGCGTTCCTCGCTGACATTTCCGCAGACTACCTGGTGGAGCAGATCGACGCGGGTGCGGATGCGGTACAGATCTTCGACTCCTGGGCGGGTGTGCTCGGCGAGGACGAATTTGCCCGCTTTGCCGCCGAACCCGTGCGCCGGATGATCGCGTCTGTTCGCGCACAGCGGCCGTCGGCCAAGGTCATTGCCTTCGCGAAAGGCGCGGGGCTCTTGCTCAAGGATTACCGGCAGGCGACGGGTGCGGATGCGATCGGGCTCGATTGGTCGGTGCCGTTATCCTTTGCGGCGGAGTTGCAGAAGGATGGCCCGGTGCAGGGCAATCTGGATCCGATGCGAGTCGTGGCCGGCGGGGCGGCGCTGGAAAGCGGAATCGACCGGATTCTCGATGTGCTTGGCAACGGACCGCTGATCTTCAATCTCGGACACGGGATTACACCGCAGGCAGACCCGGAGAACGTGAGGGCATTGGTGTCGCGGGTCCGTGAGGGGCGATGATGGCGGAGCGCCAGACCGACCGGGGACCGGGGAACAGGGCGCGTCTGCGCGCAGGGATCGCGCTTTCCGCATTTGCCCTGCTACTGGTCGGCCTTTTCGTCTGGCAGCCGGACAACCTCTACCTCTGGATCAAGGCGCTGCACGTCATTGCCGTCATGTCCTGGATGGCAGCACTTCTCTATATGCCCCGTCTTTTCATCTATCACACCGATGCGGCGCCCGGATCGGCGCAGTCGGAAACGTTCAAGATGATGGAGAAGCGCCTGCTGAAGGTCATCATGAACCCGGCGATGATGATCTCATGGGCGCTCGGGCTCTATCTCGCATGGAGCATCTACGGCTTCCGGGGTGGCTGGCTGCACGCGAAGCTCTTCTTCGTCGTGCTCCTGACCATCGTGCATGTGCACTTCAGCCGTGCGGTGAAAGCCTTCGAGCATGACGAGAACCGCCGTGACGCGCGCTATTGGCGACTGATGAACGAGGCGCCGACGCTGCTGATGATTCTCATCGTCGTCATGGTCGTGGTGAAACCATTTTGAATTCAATCGATTTTTAGCTGCAATAGTTGTCGCTAATTTGCCGCAGCCCCTTGCGGCGTTTCACGTGAATCGCTATTTTCACCCATCTCCTTCTTCCTGTGGCCTGACCAAGTTTAGAGCCTGCCTCTTTCCCTCTCGCAGCTCCCTTACAAAAATCACGCCAACTTCCATTCCCATACTACACATGGACTCTTCATGGCTGAAATGAAGCTTCAAGAACTTAAGAACAAGACGCCGACCGATCTCCTGGCCTTTGCCGAAGAGCTCGAGGTTGAGAACGCCAGCACCATGCGCAAGCAGGAGTTGATGTTCGCAATCCTCAAGATGCTTGCGACGCAGGAAATCGAGATCATCGGTGAAGGCGTCGTCGAGGTGCTGCAGGACGGTTTCGGCTTCCTGCGCTCCGCCAATGCAAACTACCTGCCCGGCCCGGACGATATCTATATTTCTCCCTCGCAGATCCGGCGCTTCTCGTTGAAGACCGGCGATACGGTCGAAGGGCCGATCCGCGGTCCCAAGGAAGGCGAGCGCTACTTTGCGCTGCTGAAGGTCAATACGATCAACTTCGACGACCCGGAAAAGATCCGGCACAAGGTGCATTTCGACAACCTGACGCCGCTCTACCCGAACGAGCGTTTCAAGATGGAGCTGGAGGTTCCGACGTCGAAGGATCTTTCCGCTCGCGTCATCGATCTTGTGGCACCACTCGGCAAGGGCCAGCGCGGGCTGATCGTGGCGCCGCCGCGCACCGGTAAGACGGTGCTGTTGCAGAACATCGCCCATTCGATCACTGCGAACCATCCGGAATGCTATCTGATCGTGCTCCTGATCGACGAACGTCCGGAAGAAGTCACAGACATGCAGCGCTCGGTGAAGGGCGAGGTGGTCTCCTCGACCTTCGACGAGCCGGCGACGCGCCACGTCCAGGTCGCGGAAATGGTCATCGAGAAGGCCAAGCGCCTCGTCGAGCATGGCAGGGACGTCGTCATTCTGCTCGATTCGATCACCCGTCTCGGTCGGGCCTATAACACCGTAGTGCCATCATCCGGCAAGGTCCTGACCGGCGGTGTCGACGCGAACGCACTTCAGCGTCCGAAGCGTTTCTTCGGCGCCGCGCGTAACATCGAGGAAGGCGGCTCGCTGACGATCATCGCCACCGCGCTGATCGATACCGGCAGCCGCATGGACGAGGTGATCTTCGAAGAGTTCAAGGGTACCGGCAACTCGGAAATCGTGCTCGACCGCAAGGTCGCGGACAAGCGTATCTTCCCGGCCATGGACATTTTGAAGTCCGGCACCCGCAAGGAGGACCTGCTGGTTCCGCGACAGGATCTCCAGAAGATCTTCGTTCTGCGCCGGATCCTCGCTCCGATGGGCACGACCGATGCGATCGAGTTCCTGATCGACAAGCTGAAGCAGACGAAGAACAACGGCGATTTCTTCGAATCGATGAATACCTGACGACGTTTTCAGGTTCTCTGTAAAGAATGGCCGAGGCGTGCCGCGCCTCGGCCATTTTTTGTGCGGACCCGCGATTTTATTTAGCCGGATTCACTGAAGGCACCTATGGCAGAGCCGTGGATCCCTATCGGTCCACGATGATTCACGTGAAACACCCACCGTCCCGCGTGCGCGTAGCAGCGCCAGGAGAGATGCTTGATTTCCGACGGCGGGAGGTGCATAAGTCGCGGCGCTCCGCATCCCCGCGTAGAAATGGTAAGAGTTGCTCGACGGAAAATGATGGCCGTCGGAGCAGGCAACCGCCCCTACAGAGCCGCGCTGTTGATCAGATGCGTAAAGGACGCCGTAGCACTTTGAATTGCTGTATGTTCTTATCCTTAAATCGGAGCCGATTTCAGGATACATGCGGTAGCCCTCAACGACGGAAAATGAAACCGAGTTCACCGCCAACGCGTTGCGCTCGGGATGCCCGGTGGCCCGATGCAATTTACGGATACGATATATGCCCTTTCGAGCGGCGCTTTGCCGGCCGGCGTTGCTGTTATCCGCATCAGCGGGCCGGCCACGGCCCAGGCAATTGCGCGACTTTGCGGGCCTCTGCCGCAAGCCCGGACCGCGACCTTGAAAACGATTCGGACCCGAAATGGTGAGGCGCTGGATAGTGGGCTGGTCATCTATTTTCCGCGACCGGCATCCTTCACCGGCGAGGATTGCTGCGAAATGCAGGTGCATGGCGGGCGAGCGGTCGTTCAGGCGATATTGGATGAGCTTGCCGCAATCGCTGACCTCCGCCACGCCGAGGCGGGCGAGTTTTCGAGGCGCGCGTTTCAAAATGGCAAGATGGATCTGGTGGAGGTCGAGGGCCTTGCCGATCTGATCGCGGCCGAAACCGAGATGCAGCGTCGTCTGGCGCTCGAGCATTCGGGTGGCGGTCAGTCGGCGCTTTACGATGGGTGGGCGCGGCGCCTGACGCATGCACGCGCAATGATTGAAGCTGAGCTCGATTTTGCGGACGAGGACGATGTTCCCGGTTCGGTGAGCGCTTCGATCTGGAAGGACATGCAGACGCTTCGACGTGAAATCGAGGAGCATATCGGTCAGGCGGGCCTGGCGGAGATTATTCGCGATGGCCTGAGGATCGTCATTGCCGGCGAGCCGAATGCCGGCAAGTCGAGTCTGTTGAATGCGCTGGCAAAGCGCGACGTGGCGATCGTCACGGAAATCGCCGGCACCACCCGTGACATAATCTCGGTCGACCTTTCATTAGCCGGATTCTCGGTCAAACTGTACGACACGGCCGGATTGCGGGAAACCGACGAGCTCGTCGAACGCGAGGGAATTCGGCGTGCGCATGAAACCATCGGACGAGCCGATCTCGTGCTCTTGCTATCGGACAATCCGGCACGTTTCTCCGTGAGTGAGGCCGTTCCTGGAAACATCCCGATCATAAGGGTCGCGACGAAGATCGACCGGGACGACGTCTCGTGGCTGCCGAGCGATGCGGATATATTCCTGTCGACCAGGACCGGTGCCGGCATCGCTGATCTGTTGGACGCGCTGGGCGCTTATCTTCCGGACCTGGCTGGCAAGACATCACTGTCGATGCCGTCGCGGAAGCGTCACGTCGACTGCCTTCGTCAGGCAAGTGCTGCCCTGGAGCGGAGCCTGTTGTCAGAGGCCTTGGGGCTGGATGTTCAGGCAGAGCAACTGCGCGTTGCGGGCGATGCTCTCGGGCGCATCACGGGGCGCATCGATGTCGAGAACCTGCTCGATGTGATATTTTCCGAGTTCTGCATTGGCAAGTAAGCAGCGCAGGCACAACGATAGCGAGTCATTCGCAGCGTTTCACGTGAAACCACTTGACTCGCGAGAATGAAATTCAGAATCAGGGCTGGAACCAGCTGGAGCATTGGAATGTCGAGTTATGATGTCATCGTGATTGGCGGCGGACATGCCGGCTGCGAGGCCGCTTCGGCCTCGGCGCGACTTGGCGCCCGCACGGCTCTCATCACGCATAGGCGCGACACAATCGGGGTGATGTCTTGCAACCCCGCTATCGGCGGCTTGGGCAAGGGCCATCTCGTCCGGGAGATTGATGCGCTCGATGGGCTGATGGGGCGCGTCGCCGATGCCGCGGGCATCCAGTTTCGCCTGCTTAATCGCCGCAAGGGACCTGCGGTGCGCGGTCCCCGGACGCAGGCAGACCGCAAGCTCTATCGCGAGGCGATGCAACAGGCGATCGGCGCGGTGGACAATCTGTCAGTGATCGAGGGCGATGCCTTTGACTTGCTGACCGAAGACGGCGTGGTCTGCGGCGTTGTCATGAAGGACGGTCGGATCTTTCGGGCGGCGGCGGTGGTGCTTACAACCGGCACTTTCCTGAGAGGCCTGATCCATATTGGCGATCGCAAGATTCCGGCCGGTCGCGCGGGAGAGGAACCGTCGATCGGTCTTTCGGAAACATTGGCGCGCTTTGGGCTTAATCTCGGACGATTGAAGACGGGTACGCCGGCGCGGCTCGATGGCCGGACGATCGATTGGGACCGCGTCGGTCGCCAGGGACCGGATGAGCATCCGGTGCCCTTCTCGTTTTTGACCGATAAGATCGCCAATAGGCAGATCGACTGCGGTGTGACGCGCACGACCGAAGCCACGCACAAGCTCATCGCCGAGAACATCCATCGTTCTGCAATGTATTCCGGACAGATCGAAGGCGTTGGACCTCGCTACTGCCCGTCGATCGAGGACAAGATCGTTCGCTTTGGCGAACGGGATGGCCACCAGATTTTCCTGGAGCCGGAGGGGTTGGACGACGATACCGTCTATCCGAATGGCATTTCGACCTCACTGCCCGAGGAGGTTCAGGATGCCTTTATCCGGACCATTCCGGGACTGGAGGAGGTGACGATCCTCCAGCCCGGTTACGCGATCGAATATGACCATGTCGACCCGCGGGAGCTGCAACTGTCTCTTGCGGCGCGAAAGGCACCCGGCCTGTTTCTAGCCGGCCAGATCAATGGAACGACGGGCTATGAAGAGGCGGGCGCCCAGGGGCTGGTCGCGGGATTGAATGCCGCCCTCTCCGCTTTGGGGCGCACACCATTCCATTTCAGCCGCACCGATTCCTATATCGGTGTGATGATCGATGATCTGACGTCGCGCGGCATCACTGAACCCTATCGCATGTTTACATCGCGCGCCGAATATCGGCTGTCGCTTCGAGCCGACAACGCCGACATGCGGCTGACGCCGATCGGCATCGATCTCTGCCTTGTGGGCGGGACGCGAAAGCAGCGCTTTGAGGAGTGGAAAGGCAGCTATGAGCGCGGACGCGCACTGTTGCAGTCTCTCTCGGTGACGCCGACAGAGGGCAAGCGGTTTGGCCTGAAGCTTAATCAGGACGGCCAGCGCCGATCGGCTTTTGAAATCTTGTCCTACCCGGAGCAGTCGATTTCCGGGTTGAAACCCCTGTGGCCGGAACTCCACGTGATCGACGGGCGTGTGGTCGAAGCGTTGGAGATCGATGCTGCCTATGCGGTCTATATGGAAAGGCAGGCGGCAGACATCGCCGGCATTCGCCGCGAAGAGAGCACCAGCATTCCGGAGGACTTCGACTACAGCCTGTTGCCCGGATTGTCGAACGAGTTGAAGCAGAAGCTGACGCAGCAAAGACCGCGCAATCTGGCGCAGGCAACAAAGGTCGACGGGATGACGCCGGCGGCCGTGTCGCTGATCCTCACATGGTTGAAGCGCCAGGATCGCGATGAGCTGCGTGTGGCGAGGCAAGCCATACAATGAAAACGAGTCTTGCCGGAAGCCTGAACGGATTGCGTGTTTCACGTGAAACGATCGAGAAGCTCGAGCACTTTGGTACCTTGTTCCAGAAATGGGCGAAGTCGATCAACCTCGTCGCGCCGTCGACACTTGAAGATTTGTGGCGGCGCCATATCGTCGACAGCCTGCAGATCTTCCAACTGGCGCCGACGCCAAAGGTCTGGGTCGATCTCGGCAGTGGCGGTGGGTTCCCCGGCGTGATAACGGCGATTTGCCTGTCGGAACTCGGGGACGGCTGGGTTCATCTGGTCGAAAGCAACAACAAGAAATGCGCCTTTTTGCGCGTTGCGCTGAATGAAACCGGCGCCCGCGGTTCTGTGCATCCGATTCGAATCGAAAATGCGAGTGCAATCATCCCCCGTTGCGATGCCATTTCGGCGCGTGCGCTCGCCGATCTGGGCCAATTGTTGGATTATTGTGCGCCCTGGATGCTCGGAGAAGGTGCCAATGCCGTCGCCTACTTTCATAAAGGGCGGGATTACCAGCAGGAAATCGACAAAGCCGTTAGCCGCTTTCAATTCGATCTGGTAAAACATGCAAGTGTTGTCGAGCCAGATTCGGTCGTGCTCGAGATTGCAAATCTTTCACGTCGGACGAAGTGATAGGCGAGCGGAAAAACATGTTTGGCCTCAGAAATCGGATTATCACGATTGCTAACCAGAAAGGCGGGGTCGGAAAAACGACTACCGCCATTAATCTTGCGACCGCCTTGGCCGCCATTGGCGAGAAAGTTCTGATTGTCGATCTCGACCCGCAGGGAAATGCCAGCACGGGCCTCGGGATCCAGCGCCGCGACCGGCATCTTTCCTCCTATGAATTGATGATGGGCAGCCATTCGATCGGGGAAATCGCCCAAAGCACGGCAGTACCGAACCTTTCGATCGTACCTTCGACCATGGATCTGCTCGGCATCGAGATGGAGATCGCCCGGGAATCCGACCGGGTCTTTCGCCTCCGCAAGGCATTGGCCGCCAGCGAGGCTCTTGCCTATTCCTATGTCCTGGTCGATTGCCCGCCGTCCTTCAATCTCTTGACGATGAACGCGATGGCCGCTGCGCATTCCGTGCTCGTGCCGTTGCAATGCGAATTCTTTGCGCTGGAAGGCTTGAGCCAGTTGCTGGAAACGGTCGATCAGGTGCGTCGGACGGTCAACCCGAGCCTCGATATCCAAGGAATCGTCCTGACGATGTTCGATTCCCGCAACAATCTTGCTCAGCAGGTCGTGAGCGATGTTCGCACCCATCTGGGTGATAAGGTCTATCACACGCTAATCCCGCGGAACGTCCGGGTTTCGGAGGCGCCCTCCTATGGAAAGCCGGCCATTCTCTACGATCTCAAGTGCGCCGGAAGCCAGGCGTATCTGCAATTGGCGTCTGAAGTGATCCAGCGCGAGCGGCAACGCAAGGCTGCGTAATCGTTTCGGAATCGTAATAAGATTGGATGACAGATGAACGACGACAGCTCCAAGAGGCGTCTGGGCCGCGGTCTGGCGGCATTGATCGGCGAAATGGATCAGCCGTTGCAAGGCGGCGCCACGCCGCAGACGCCCTTCAATCCCGATCGCCGCGTACCGATCGAGTTTGTCTCGCGCAATCCCCGCAACCCGCGCCGGCAGTTCGACGAAGCGGAGCTGCAGGATCTTGCGAGCTCGATCCGCCAGCACGGCATCGTGCAACCCGTCGTCGTGCGCACTGTTGGGAGTGACCGCTACGAAATCATTGCCGGTGAGCGCCGGTGGCGGGCGGCTCAACTTGCGGGTTTCACCGAGATCCCAGTGATCGTGCGGGACGTGGACGATCGTACTGCGTTGGAGATCGCCATCGTCGAGAACGTCCAGCGGTCCGACCTCAATCCGCTCGAAGAGGCGCTGGGCTACGAGCAGCTGATTGCTGAACACGGCTATACGCAGAATGACCTCGGCGACATCATCGGCAAGAGCCGCAGCCATGTGGCCAACAGCCTCCGGCTGCTGAAGCTGCCGGAGCCGGTGCGCGACATGCTGTCGGACGGCAGCCTGTCGGCCGGCCATGCACGGGCGCTGGTCCCGACCTCCGATCCGGTGGCCCTGGCGCGCAACATCGTCGCGAAGGGCCTTTCGGTGCGCGAGGCGGAGCGCCTAGCGCAGAACGATATCCGGGCGCAGAACGACCCCAACTTCGCCAAAGGGCCGCGTCGCGAGGAAAAGGACGCCGATACGCTCGCTCTCGAGCGCACGCTGTCGGACAGCCTCGGTCTCGAAGTCACCGTCAGCCACAAGGCCTCCGGCGGGCACCTGCGCATCGCCTATAAGACGCTTGACCAGCTTGAAGAGATTTGCCGACTGCTGGAGCGTCGGTAGCACTGGTCCCGAAGTCATCCGTCGGGCTTGAGCCGAGGATGACGGGTTGTGGACCCTTCGCTCATTCAATCGTTTGCATTGAGACAGTGAAATGATCTAACTCTTTGAAAACTAAACGAGTCCTGGCGAAGGCTCATTGCACACGTTCCTGGTTTGCTTTGCGGTCATCTGCACCGAACTGCGGGAGTCTGTGGGCAGCGGCAACTGCGTTGCGCTTCCTTGCCGGTGAATTCTTTCGAATGCCGCGTTTTGCATTCGCAGGAACTATCGCCGTGCAGACTGGACGGTTATCGCCAGGAGATTCTGCAGAACGAGACTGTCTTCCAGGCTCGGCCGTGTGCGGCTTTGATAGATTGTCGCCTGTAGCCGGCTCATTTCCCGCCGGATTGCCGGTCCGGTCCAATGCCGAAGTGCCGCTTCGACAATCGGCTTGCGCCGGAAATGCAAATTCCTTCCGAGGCTCGCGATCACCTGGCTCGAAGACTGGCGGCTCGCATCCATTTCGGCGCGCATGGCGTCCAATTGCTGGAACTGTCGCAAGCAAGCCTGGAGCACGAGAAACGGCGGCGTCTTCGACGTTGTGATCTTTCTGATGGCATGGAGCAGCCCGTCCACGTCTCCCTTCAGCACGGCATCGACCGCATCGTCGACGGAAATGGCACTGGCATCACCGACGATGTCGAGCACATCGCCATCCTCGATCATCTCCTTGTCGCGACAGTAGAGCACGAGTTTTCGCACCTCGTTGCGCGAGGCGAGACGATCGCCGCCAAGGGCTTCGAGCAGGCGCTCGCGCGCGGCAGGGCTCAGCCGAAGCCCCGCTTCGGCGAGTTCCTGGTCGATGAGTGCATGCAGGCTGCGTGCATCGTCGCTGTAGCAGGCGATCGACGCGATGGAACGGGCCGATTCGCCGGCCTTTCGAAGGGCAGCTCCCTTCTTGAGGTCGCCAGCCTCGATGATGAGGTAGCTGCCGGTAGGCGGCTCACTGGCAAGGATCTGCAACGCTTCGGAAAGGGCCTTCTCGGCGGAGGCGCCGCGGATCCAGACGAGTTTCTCGCCGCCGAAAAGGCCAATGGCATTGACCTCGTCAAGCAATCGCCCGGGATCCTGCTGCAAGTCGCTGGCGTCGAGCTTGACGACGGCAAACGGGTCGTCGAGCGGGATGCCGAATTTTGAAGCAAGCAGTGCGGCCCGTTCGGACACGAGACCGCGATCGGGGCCGTAGAGCAAGAAAAGCCGGTAACTCCCGGCCGCCCTCTGCAGGAAACCGTCAAACTCGTGCGATTTGATCTCGCTCATCCGAACCCCGGATCAGCGGCCGAGGGCCGATGCGATGTCGGCGCCGATGATCTCCGCCAGTTCCTTTGCTGCGCGATTCTCGCCGTCGCGCACGGCGCGAACCTTGGCGAATTCCTGTTGGGGGAAGTCGACCAGCGCGACGGCTGTTCGGTTGCCCGCCCTGACGGTCTCGCCGGTGGCGGTCCTGGTCAGGTTGTAGTCCGCCTTCACGACAATGCGGCCGGCTCCCGCGTCGTCGTCATCATCGTCATTATCCGTCGTGTCGAACAGCACACCCATGGTCCGGTGCGAGACGTTGAGTGCGAGATGGTACTGCGGGTTGACCGGTTCGCCAGCCCCACGCGCCGTCAGGAAGACGAGTGCATTTCTGACTTCCTGCTCGACACGGTCGTCGGCCTCCGAAATCTCGATCGAGGCGAGTGCCAACGATGTCGAGCCCGTGGGGCCGTCGGAATAGAGCGGCCTCACCTGGCAACCCGCCAGGGCGGTCAGCAGCAGGCCGCCCGCCAGCATCGAAAACGACCGAAGGCGAAAGGCAGCTCTATCAGACAACGACATTGACGATCCTCTGCGGCACGACGATGATCTTTTTCGGGTTGCTGCCCGCGAGCGCCGTCTTGACGGCGTCGAGAGCAAGCACGGCGCTTTCGATCGCACTCTGATCAGCGTCGCGCGCGATTGTCAAATCGGCGCGCTTCTTGCCGTTGATCTGGACCGGCAAAGTGATTTCGTTCTCGACGACCAGGGCCGGATCGAAGCTCGGCCAAGCGCGCTCTGCAATCAAGCCATCGCCGCCGATTTCCCGCCAGCATTCTTCCGCCAGGTGCGGCATCATCGGCGCGATCAGGTTGATCAGGATCGCAACGGCGTCCTTGACCGCCGCGGTGACCGCCTGATCGGCCTTGCCGCCGGCCACCTGGGTCAGCGGAGCGGCCAGAACGTTGACGAGTTCATAGATCCGCGCGACCGCTTTGTTGAAGGCGAGCTTGTCATAGTCGGCTTCGACCGCGCGCAGCGTCCTGTGCGCGGCCTGGGATATGGCGAGGCCCTCGCCTTCCTTCGCCGGCGAAGCTTCGCTTGCGCGCAGGTTTTCCGCTGCCTCGGCGATGAGCCTCCAGACGCGCTGAACGAAACGATGGGCGCCTTCGACACCCGCTTCGGACCAGATCACGTCGCGGTCTGGCGGCGAATCGGAGAGCACGAAGAAACGGGCCGTGTCGGCGCCGTAGGAGCCGATGATGTCGTCCGGATCGACGACGTTCTTCTTCGACTTCGACATCTTCTCGATCGAGCCGATGGCGATTTCCTCGCCGGTCTCGATCAGAAGCGCACGCCGCTCGCCGTCGATTTCCTCGACGCGGACTTCGGCCGGCGTGATCCATTCGCGTTGCGCGCCCTGACCGCGACTGTAGGTCTCGTGCACCACCATGCCTTGGGTGAAGAGGCCCTTGAACGGTTCGTCCATCGCCACGTGGCCTGTCACCTTCATCGCGCGGGTGAAGAAGCGCGAATAGAGCAGGTGCAGGATGGCATGCTCGATACCGCCAATATACTGGTCGACCGGAAGCCAATGATTGGCGACCTTCGGATCGGTCGGATTGTCCTCCCATGGCGCTGTAAAGCGCGTGAAGTACCAGGAGGAATCGACGAACGTGTCCATGGTGTCCGTTTCCCGCCGGGCGTCGTCCCTGCCGCATTGCGGGCAGGCGACATGCCGCCAGGTCGGATGACGGTCGAGCGGGTTGCCGGGCTTGTCGAAGGTCACGTCCGGCGGCAGCGTCACCGGCAGATCGGCCTTCGGCACCGGTACGACGCCGCAGTCGTCGCAATGGATCACCGGAATCGGGCAGCCCCAATAGCGCTGCCGCGAGATGCCCCAGTCGCGCAGACGGAAATTGACCTTCCGTTCCGCGCGCGGAGCGCCGCCCAGCATTTCCTTCTCGAGCCGCGAGGCGACCGTTTCGAAGGCTTCCTCCGTCGAAAGGCCGTCGAGGAAACGCGAGTTGATCATTACCCCGTCGCCGACATAGGCTTCGTTCTCGATTCTGAAGCTCGCCTGATCGGCCTCCCTGGGCATCACCACGGGGATGACCGGCAGGCCGTATTTGCGGGCGAAGTCCAGGTCGCGCTGGTCACCCGAGGGGCAGCCGAAGATGGCGCCGGTGCCGTAGTCCATCAGCACGAAATTGGCGACATAGACCGGCAGCTCCCAGCTCGGATCGAGCGGGTGCCTGGCGCGAATGCCGGTATCGATGCCCTTCTTCTCGGCCGTTTCGAGTGCTGCGAGCGAGGTTCCGGCGCGCCGGCATTCCTCGCAGAAGGCCTCGATCTCGGCATTCTTGTCGGCGGCCTCCTTGGCGAGCGGATGGTCCGCGGAGATCGCCAGGAACGAGGCGCCGAAGAGCGTATCGGGCCGTGTCGTATAGACGGTCAGTTCCGTCGTGCCGTCCGGAACGGTTGCAGCATCGAGCTCCCATCGCACCAGCAGCCCCTCGGAGCGACCGATCCAGTTCTTCTGCATCAGCCGGACCTTTTCGGGCCACTGATCGAGCCTGTCGAGCGCGTCGAGCAGGTCCTGGCTGAAATCGGTGATACGGAAGAACCATTGCGTCAGTTCGCGTTGCTCTACCAAAGCACCGGAACGCCAGCCGCGGCCATCGATCACCTGCTCGTTGGCGAGCACGGTGTTATCGACCGGGTCCCAATTGACCTTCGACTGCTTGCGATAGACGAGACCCTTCTCGAGAAAATCGAGGAACAGGTGCTGCTGGCGCTGGTAATAGGCCGGGTCACAGGTGGCGAATTCACGGTTCCAGTCGAGCGAAAGGCCCATGACCTTCAACTGCGCCTTCATCGAGGCGATGTTCTGATAGGTCCAGCTCGCCGGATGTACGCCGCGTTCCATGGCGGCGTTTTCCGCCGGCATGCCGAAGGCGTCCCAGCCCATCGGGTGCAGCACATTGAAGCCGCGGGCGCGCTTGTACCGGGCGACGACGTCACCCATGGTGTAGTTGCGCACGTGTCCCATGTGGATGCGGCCTGAGGGATAGGGGAACATCTCGAGCACGTAGTATTTTTCGCGCGGATCGTCGTTGCTGGTCTCGAAGACCTTGCCTGCTTCCCATTCCTGCTGCCAGCGCGGTTCGGCATCACGCGGATTATATCGTTCGGTCGCCATGTCTTTATCGATGTTCCGGAGATTCTGGGGGGCGCCCAAGGCACCCTCATGATAGCTGGCGTGACCTTCACCACGAAACCGCTTGAGCGTCAAGTTTTGAAGGGGTTGGCAGCGCACTTTGGCCATGTTTAGGCGAGCAGGCCTTGGCAAGGATCGCAAGTTTCAATATGCGGCAGAGAAGGTTTATCGTGGTCTTCGGACATGGGAGCGCAAGGATGGAAGTGCAGGAGCGGTTGAACGATGTCGTGAGCCGGATTCGCGCCAGCGAAAAAGCGGCAAAACGCCCCGAAGATGCCGTCACTCTGGTTGCCGTGTCGAAAACCTTCGATGCCGACGCGATACGTCCGGCCATTGCCGCTGGCCAGCGGGTCTTCGGCGAAAATCGCGTCCAGGAGGCAGAGCGCAAATGGCCAGCGCTCCGTCTGGAGACGCCTGATGTCGAACTGCATTTAATCGGCCCGTTGCAGTCGAACAAGGCCGCCGACGCTGTCGCGCTCTTCGATGTCATCGAGACCATCGATCGCGAAAAGATTGCCCAGGCGGTGTCCGCCGAGATGAAGCGGCAGGGCCGCAGTCTTCGCCTCTATGTCCAGGTCAACACCGGTCTTGAGCCGCAGAAGGCTGGCGTTGCCCCGGAAGACACCGCCGCCTTCGTCGAACTCTGCCGCGGCGAACTGGCAATGAAGATCGAGGGTCTGATGTGCATTCCCCCGATCGACGAGAACCCCGGTCCGCATTTTGCGCTGCTTGCGAAGCTCGCAGCAAGATGCGGTCTCGACAAGCTCTCGATGGGCATGTCCGGTGATTTCGAGACGGCGATCGCCTTCGGCGCCACCAGTGTCCGGGTTGGCTCGGCGATCTTCGGGGCGCGCTGAGGCTTCTTATTCGCAGTTGGCCGAATTCCACACGCCTGGGGCGGGCTTTCTCCTGCTTGGACGTGGTCTGTCGGACCGGTGGCACTTTCACGAGACTCGCTGATGCTCTTGGCGATGCTCCTCCCGCAGGCTCCGCGGCCGTTCGACGGAACGGCAACGATAGGGTAGCGGGCGCGTCGGCGTGCCAGAGAACCCTATTACTCTTTCGTCGGGGTTCACGTTTGCCTCCGTTGGCCTATCTTCGCTCACCGAGGAGCCGGGCTTTGTCCGGAAAAGTCAGTGGGAGGAGAACGGATATGGCGAGCCGCTATTCCGAAGTGTATGCCGCGTGGAAGGCCGATCCGCATGGATTTTGGGCCGACGCGGCCGGATCGATCGACTGGTTCCAACCACCCGAGCGCATTTTCGAGTCCGAGCGCGGAACCTATGGACACTGGTTTCCCGATGGCGTGACGAACACCTGCTACAACTGTCTCGACCGCCAAGTGGACGGCGGCCGGGCTGCCCAGCCCGCCTTCATCTATGACAGCCCGGTCACCGGCCGGATCGAAAAGATTTCCTATGCCGATTTGCTCGCCGACGTGAAGGCGATGGCCGCGGTCTACCGCAATCTTGGGATCGGCAAGGGCGACCGGATCATCATCTACATGCCGATGATTCCTGAGGCGGCGGTGGCAATGCTTGCGGCCGCGCGCATCGGCGCGGTGCATTCGGTCGTCTTTGGCGGTTTTGCCGCCAACGAGCTTGCCGTGCGTATCGACGATTGCCAGGCAAAGCTGGTCGTGTCGGCGAGCTGCGGCCTCGAACCCGGACGCACGGTCGCCTACAAGCCGCTTCTCGATGCGGCCATCGAGATCGCCGCCAACAGGCCGGCCCATTGCCTGATTTTTCAGCGCGAGATGCTCGCCGCCGAAATGGTTCCGGGCCGGGATATCGACTTTGCCGAGGCGCTCGCAGCGGCGAAGCAGGCCGGCGAAGAGGCACCCTGCACTCCGGTCTCATCGACCGATCCGCTTTATGTGCTCTATACGTCCGGGACCACCGGCCAGCCGAAAGGAGTCGTACGCGACAATGGCGGCCACATGGTCGCGTTGAAATGGTCGATGGAGCATTTCTTCGGGGTACGGCCCGGCGAGGTCTTCTGGGCCGCTTCCGACATCGGCTGGGTGGTCGGTCACTCCTACATCGTCTACGGGCCGCTTCTCAACGGCAACACCTCCATCCTCTTCGAAGGCAAGCCGGTCGGTACGCCCGATCCCGGAACCTATTGGCGCATCATCGCTGAGCACGGCGTGGCGGTGATGTTCACGGCGCCGACGGCGTTGCGGGCGATCCGCAAGGAGGATCCCGAGGCCACCTGTGTGTCCCGCCACGATCTTTCACGCTTCCGGGCCCTATACCTTGCCGGCGAGCGGGCGGACCCGGACACGATCCAATGGGCGGAGCGGGCGCTCGGCGTTCCGGTTATCGATCACTGGTGGCAGACGGAGACCGGATGGCCGGTCGCCGGCAATCCCATGGGTCTGGGGCTGCTGCCGGTGAAATACGGCTCCCCGGCTGTTCCCCTGCCCGGCTACGACGTTCAGGTCCTCGATGATGCCGGACACCCGGTGGGGGCTGGCACACTGGGCAATGTGGTCGTCAGGCTGCCGCTCCCGCCCGGCTGTCTGCCGACGCTGTGGAACGCCGACGATCGCTTCCACGCCGCCTATCTCAACGAATATCCCGGCTTCTACAAGACCGCGGATGCCGGCTATGTCGATGAGGACGGCTACATCTTCATCATGGCCCGCACCGACGACATCATCAATGTCGCCGGCCACCGGCTGTCGACCGGAGCGATGGAGGAGGTCTGCGCCAGCCATCCCGACGTGGCGGAATGCGCGGTGATCGGCATCGCCGATCCGCTGAAGGGGCAGATCCCGGCCGGTTTCCTGGTGATCAATTCCAATGTTTCCCGTGAAACGTCGGAAATCGAGAGGGAAGTCATCGCGCTGGTGCGCGAGCGGATCGGACCCGTTGCCGCCTTCAGGATGGCGATCTGCGTCAAGCGTTTGCCGAAGACGCGTTCCGGCAAGATCCTCCGGGCGACGATCCAGAAGATCGCCGACCGGCAGCCCTGGAAGATGCCGGCGACGATCGATGACCCGGCGATCCTCGACGAGATCACTGAAGCGCTGCATGCGAAGGGCATCGGGCTTTGAGCCTTCAAGGTGCTACAGCGTCCTTTGCGCTTCTGATAAGAGGCGCGGCGCTGTAAGCGGGGCGCGTCAGCCCGCCACGGGGTTGACGACCGCCTTGAACCACGCGCAGAAGGCGGAAACCGCTTTTTGCCGCGAGACCTTGCTGATGAGAAAATAACCCTCATCCTCCAGGACGGCGAGGTCGGAGAGCACGATCAGATCGCCGTTTTCGATTTCCCGCCGGCATACTTCGACCGGACAGAGCGCCACGCCGTGACCCGCGATGGCGGCTGTTGCCAACAGATTGAAGTCCTGGAAGACCGGTCCGCTAAGCGGCTGGCGGGGAGGCAGGCCCGCCTTGGTAAACCAATGCTGCCAGTGTCTCGTCGTTTCGTCGTGGAGCAGGTCCGCCGCGGCGATCTCGTCGGGCGAGTCGATGTTGCCCTTGCGCTCAAGGTAGCGCGGGCTGGCGACCGGTCGATTTACGCGCGAAAAGAGCCGCTCGCAGGCGACACCGTCCGAGGTGTCGGCGCCAAGCGTGATCAGGACATCGCAACCGGTCTCGCGCAGACGCTGTTCGGCCATGGCGTAAACGACCTTCACCGTGATGTCGGCATGGGCGGCGAGGAAATCGCCAAGCGCCGGGATCAGCCAGCGCGTCGCGATCGAGGGAATGCATGCGACGGTGATCTCGGATTTCGTTCTCTGCTTCAAAGCCTCCGCCTCGGCCGAAACGCGCTCGAAACTGGCCGACAGGATTTCGGCCAACCTTTCGGCTTCCGGCGCCAGGCGGACACCGCGCTTTTCCCTGAGGAACAGCGGTCGCCCGAACCATTCCTCCAATTGCCGGATCTGATGGCTGACGGCGGCATGCGTCACACAGAGCTCATCGGCTGCGCGCGAAAAGCTCGCCAGGCGCGCCGCCGCTTCGAAAACCCTGAGCGCGCCGAGTGGCGGCATCATATGTAAATTCTCCTCAACGATCCGGTGAGGAATCGTCATTTGTGCAAAGAGCGAATCCAGCAATAAAGAGGTATCGCGATCCGATCTGAATTCGCATCGCCGCTTTTGTCAAATTTTCTTACATAGGAGAGCCGCATGTTCGTGCGCAGCCTGAATGACGTCGAAGCCACAGACTATTTCGTCGAATGGGGAAGCGGCACGAGCCATCGGTTGCTGACGGAAAAGGACGGCATGGGATTTACTGTCTGCCACACCGTGGTGCGCGCCAACACGGTTTCGCTGCTCGAATACCGCAATCATCTCGAAGCCTGCTATTGCATTGCCGGCGAAGGCGAGGTCGAGGATATGCAGGGCAATGTCTTCCCGATCCGAAAAGGCGACATCTATGTGCTCGACCAGCACGACAAACATTACTTGCGTGGTGGCCGCATCGAGGACCTGATCCTCGTCAGCATCTTCAATCCGCCGCTGAAAGGAACCGAGCGCCACAATCTCAACGATCCATCAGGCTCGGCCTACTAAGCGGGGCAACAAAAAACCCGGATCCAAGATCCGGGTTTTGCGTATGCCCTTGCAGTCGACGAACGATCAATAGTCGTCGTCTTCATCGTCCTTGCGATCCGACTTCAGCGACTTCAGCTTGGCGAAGACGGCATCGGCGTCGATTTCCTTCTCTTCCTCGCGGTCGAAATTGTAGCCGACCTTTTCGGTCTCCTGTGCTGCCTCCAGCGTCGCACCCACCTCGGCTGCCGTCGGCAGCGGGCGACCCTTGGCGGCGCGTTCGACTTCGAGATCGAGGTCGATCTGCGAGCAGAGGCCAAGCGTCACCGGATCCATCGGCGTCAGGTTGGCCGAGTTCCAATGGGTACGTTCGCGAATCTGCTCAATCGTCGTCTTCGTCGTGCCGACCAGACGCGAAATCTGCGCGTCCTTGAGTTCAGGATGGTTACGCACCAGCCAGAGGATGGCGTTCGGACGGTCCTGGCGCTTGGAGACCGGCGTGTAGCGCGGGCCCTTGCGCTTGGAGTCCGGAACGCGAACCTTCGGTTCGGAGAGCTTGAGCTTGTGGTTAGGGTTCGCCTCGCCGCGCGCGATCTCGTCGCGGGAAAGCTGACCGGTGGCGATCGGATCGAGGCCCTTGATGCCCTGCGCCGATTCACCGTCGGCGATCGCTTTCACTTCGAGCGGGTGCAGCTTGCAGAACTGCGCGATCTGGTCGAACGACAGCGCCGTGTTGTCAACGAGCCAGACGGCGGTTGCCTTGGGCATAAGCAGTTGCTGAGCCATGGATATAGTCCTTTCGTCCGTCCGCGCCGGTGTCGCGGGCCGTGGAGTCTACCACTGATTTCCGGGAATTGAGCGCCTCTATAACGTCCCTGTCGCGAAATTGCAATTCTTTCAGTACCGAATGTCCTTTTGTCTAATTGCGGGCAGGCTTTGACCTGCTATGAATCGTGACCGAAGCGGGGGCGGCTAGGAGCGTTGCCCCTGACCAGGAATGTGCAGGGAGGAAAAGCATGTCCGACAAGACCTATCCGGTTCTTAAGTCTGCCAAGAGCCGGACGCTGCTCGACAACGCGACCTATCTGAAATGGTACGAGGAAAGTGTGTCCGACCCGGACAAGTTCTGGGGCAAGCACGGCAAGCGGATCGATTGGTTCAAGCCCTACACCAAGGTCAAGAACACGTCCTTCAAGGGCAGGGTGTCGATCAAGTGGTACGAGGACGGACTGACCAATGTCTCCTACAACTGTATCGATCGGCATCTCAAGACACATGGCGAGAAGACCGCGATCATCTGGGAGGGGGACAATCCCTATATCGACAAGAAGATCACCTACAACCAGCTCTACGATCAGGTCTGCCGTCTCGCCAACGTGCTGAAGAAACACGGCGTCAAGAAGGGCGACCGCGTTACCATCTACATGCCAATGATCCCCGAGACGGCCTATGCCATGCTCGCTTGCGCGCGCATCGGTGCGATCCATTCGGTCGTCTTCGGCGGCTTCTCGCCCGACGCGCTTGCCGGCCGCATCGTCGACTGTGAGTCGACCTTCGTCATTACCTGCGACGAGGGCGTGCGTGGCGGCAAGCCGGTGCCGCTCAAGGAAAACACCGAAAGGGCGATCGATATCGCCGCCAAGCAGCATGTCATGGTCAACAAGGTCCTGGTCGTGCGCCGCACCGGCGGCAAGGTTCCTTGGGCACCAGGTCGCGATTTCTGGTACCACCAGGAAATCGCCACGGTGAAGCCGGATTGCCCGCCGGTGAAGATGAAGGCGGAGGATCCGCTGTTCATCCTCTACACGTCGGGCTCGACCGGCAAACCCAAGGGCGTGCTGCACACGACCGGCGGCTATCTCGTCTATGCGTCGATGACGCATGAATATGTCTTCGACTACCGGGATGGCGACATCTACTGGTGCACGGCGGATGTGGGCTGGGTGACCGGCCATTCCTATATCGTCTATGGACCGCTTTCCAACGCCGCGACGACGCTGATGTTCGAGGGCGTGCCGAATTTTCCGGATGCCGGCCGCTTCTGGGAGGTCGTCGACAAGCACAAGGTCAACATCTTCTACACGGCGCCGACGGCGATCCGTGCGCTGATGGGCGCCGGCGACGAGTTCGTCAGGCGCTCCTCGCGCGCCTCGATCCGCCTGCTCGGCACGGTCGGCGAGCCGATCAATCCGGAAGCCTGGGAGTGGTACTACCGTGTCGTCGGGGAGGAGCGCTCTCCCATCGTCGATACCTGGTGGCAGACCGAAACGGGCGGCATCCTGATCACGCCGCTGCCGGGCGCAACCGATCTCAAGCCGGGCTCGGCGACCCGGCCGTTCTTCGGCGTCCAGCCGCAGCTCGTCGACAATGAGGGCAATGTGCTCGAGGGCCAGGCAGACGGCAATCTCTGCATCGCCGACAGCTGGCCGGGCCAGATGAGGACGGTGTATGGCGACCATGCCCGCTTCATCCAGACCTACTTCTCCGCCTACAAGGGCAAATATTTCACCGGCGATGGCTGCCGTCGCGACGAGGACGGCTACTACTGGATCACCGGCCGCGTCGACGACGTCTTGAACGTCTCCGGCCATCGCCTCGGCACGGCGGAGGTCGAATCGGCGCTCGTCTCGCACCATCTCGTCTCGGAAGCCGCCGTCGTCGGCTATCCGCATCCGATCAAGGGACAGGGCATCTACTGCTATGTCTCGTTGATGGCAGGCGAGACCGGCAGCGACGATCTTCGCCAGGCCCTCGTCAAGCATGTCCGCTCGGAGATCGGACCGATCGCCACGCCCGACAAGATCCAGTTCGCGCCCGGCCTGCCGAAAACGCGGTCCGGCAAGATCATGCGCCGCATTCTCCGCAAGATCGCCGAGGACGATTACGGCTCTCTCGGCGACACCTCGACGCTTGCCGATCCCGCTGTGGTCGACGATCTGATCGCCAATCGCCAGAATCGCGCGTGATGTGAGGGGGTTTGGCGAGCGTGAAGGCGCCGTGAAAGCCCCTCATCCGGCCTGCCGGCCACCTTCTCCCCGCTTGCGGGGAGAAGGGACGTTGCGGCAATCTCCCCGACCCTGCCTTGCCTTGCGGAGAGGCTCGACATCTACTTCCCCTCTCCCCCGCTCGCGGGGAGAGGGCCAGGGCGAGGGGCAGTCCTGAGCCGGATTCCGAACGCAGCCTGTGTGCTGCGCTGAAGATCTTCCGGGCATTACTTCGCGATTGAATAAGCGTCGATTCGCGGCCGAAACAACGGTCCCGCCGGCAGCGTCTCAGAAATCGATCGCCCGACCCTTGATCTCCCAATCGCCGAAGCGCGCCGGATCGAGCCCCCCGCGACCGCCAAGCTCGGTCGGCATCTTTTGCGGTTCCGCCGCCCGCCGTCTCTCCTCCGCCTCCTTCAGCGCGCGCTGAGCGGCTGCCGGCAACGGGCGTTTGGGGCGATCGGGCGCATTGTCGTTGTCGTTCTGCATGGGATGCCGGATTTCCGTGATATTGAAGAGCGTGGGGTTTATACCCATCATATAAGCGGTTCCGTGCGGACGGAAACCCTGATTCACGTGAAACGTTCGCGTAAGGCGTGCGGAAAGAAAGCGACTGTGCCTGCCTCCGCCGCGATTGCCGAACGGATGACGAGACAAACATGCCTGGAGCTCATCCATGAATATCATGCGCACCGCAATGCTGCTCGCCGTCATGACCGTCCTCTTCATGGCCGTCGGCTACGTCATCGGCGGCCGAGGCGGCATGATGATCGCCCTTGTCATCGCCGCCGGCATGAACTTCTTCTCCTACTGGAATTCCGATCGCATGGTCTTGAGGATGTACCGGGCCCAGGAGGTGGATGAACGCACCGCGCCCGAATATTACGGGATCGTGCGGGATCTGGCGCGGAATGCCGGTTTGCCGATGCCGCGCGTCTATGTCATCGACAGTCCGCAGCCGAACGCCTTTGCCACCGGCCGCAACCCGGAGAACGCGGCGGTTGCTGCATCCACGGGCCTGTTGCATTCGCTTTCCTATGAGGAAGTCGCCGGCGTCATGGCGCATGAGCTTGCGCATATCCAGTACCGCGACACCTTGACGATGACGCTGACGGCGACGCTTGCCGGCGCGATTTCGATGCTCGGCAACTTCGCCTTCTTCTTCGGCGGCAACCGCGACAACAACAATCCGCTCGGCTTCGTCGGCGTCCTCGTCGCGATGATCGTCGCGCCGCTCGCGGCGATGCTGGTGCAGATGGCGATCAGCCGGACGCGCGAATATTCCGCCGACCGGCGCGGCGCGGAAATCTGCGGCAATCCGCTCTGGCTTTCCTCTGCACTCCAGAAAATCGCCGGCGCGGCGCATGTGATCCACAACGATGACGCCGAGCGCAACCCGGCGACCGCGCATATGTTCATTATCAATCCGCTTTCCGGGGAACGGATGGACAATCTCTTCTCGACCCATCCGGCCACCGAAAATCGTGTTGCGGCGCTGGAGGAGATGGCGCGCGGGATGTCGATGGACTCGACGCCGCCGGTCCGCGCTGATAATTCCGTGCGCAAATCGCGCTCTGTCCCGAAAACCGGCTGGGGTCGCGGTGGTTCCGAACCGCCCAAAGGTCCCTGGTCCTGATGCCCGACGACAAGAAAAACGATTCACGCCCGAAACGAAGCCGAGCTCACAAGGCGCCGCCGAAGACAACGCGGCGCGGCGCCGGTGCCGCGACGGCGGAGAAGCCGGGTTTGAAGACCCGCCAGGCGGCCGCAAAGATCCTGGCAGCCGTTGTCGACCGCAAGACCTCCCTCGACGGCATGCTCGACCAGGAGCACGGCAATCCGGCCTATCGCGAACTCAATGACGCCGACCGCGCGCTGGTGCGGGCCATCCTCAATTCGGCGCTTCGGCACCTGCCACGCATTCGGGCGGCAATCGACTCCCTGCTGCAAACGCCGCTGCCGGAGGGGGCTCGCGCGCTCGACCACGTGCTGACGGTTGCCGCGGCGCAAATTCTCTATCTCGACATTCCGGACCACTCCGCCGTCGACCTTGCCGTGGAGCAGGCGCAAGCCGACCCGCGCAATCGCCGCTTCGCGAGCCTCGTCAATGCCGTTCTTCGCCGGCTCTCGCGGGAAAAGGACGCCATTCTCGCCAAGGTGAAGGCCATTCCGGCAATGCCCGACTGGTTTTACGATAGGCTTGTCGGCCACTACGGTCGGGAGCAGGCGGAGCGCATATCGGCGGCGCAGGAGGTTCCGGCGGCTATCGATCTGTCGGTGAAGTCGGACCCGGCCGCCTGGGCCGAGCGCCTTGGCGGCACGGTTCTTCCGACCGGCTCCGTCCGGCTTGGAGCTTTCTCGGGCGCCATTCCGGCACTGCCGGGATTTTCGGAAGGGGAGTGGTGGGTTCAGGATGCGGCTGCCTCCATTCCGGCGCGGCTCTTCGGCGACCTGACCGGCAAGAGCGTCGTCGACCTCTGCGCGGCCCCGGGCGGCAAGACGGCACAGCTTATCCTGGCTGGTGCAAAAGTGACGGCGCTCGATCAGTCGTCCAGCCGCTTGCGGCGCCTGAAGGCCAACCTGGCGCGACTCGGCCTCGAAGCCCGGACGAAGGAAGTCAACATGGCCGACTTCCAGCCGGAGGAACTCTTCGACGCGGCGCTGCTCGACGCCCCCTGCTCTTCCACGGGAACGACGCGCCGTCATCCGGATGTGCTCTGGACGAAGGGGCCGGAGGACGTCGAGAAGCTTGCTGGGCTGCAGGAACGCTTGCTGCGCCACGCGCTGACCGTCGTACAGCCCGGTGGGCTGGTGGTCTTTTCCAATTGCTCGCTCGATCCGCGCGAAGGCGAGGAGGTGGTTGCACGCGTCGTCGGGGACGGCGAGGATTGTGAGCGCGTACCCATTGCTGCCGCCGATTGGCCGGGTCTCGGCGAGGCGATCACGGAGCGCGGCGAATTTCGCACGACGCCCGCCATGCTGCCGCTTGCAGCACCCTTCTCCAGCGGGCTTGACGGTTTCTATGCCGCGGTGCTCCGCCGCAAGCGCGCCTGAAGAGCGGCCGTTGTTGGTGCAATCGCCGCCGTCAACAGGCTGTTTTGCAGCGACAATTGACGCTATCGGGGCCGTCGGCCTATCAATGGCGATAGGATTGATAAAAGTTTAATGATCTTTCCTGCACCATCTGCCGGAAAGGGATTCTGGCGCAAGCCGGGCATGCGCTCCAGCGCCGTGCGTTTTTCCAGACGCCGAAGGTCGCTGCAGTGGCCTCCGGCGCTTCGAAAAGGGTCCGTTGCAGGAATAAGGAAACCGACGGGCGCTGATGGTGTTTTCCGGTAAGCAAAGGCTTCTTTACCTGTATCTGCGGGAAGGCTGGCGTCGATTTTCGCGCCGCATCTCGCTCGGTCGCCTGACGGCGATGCGCTTTGCCGGATCAACTCCGGACCGGCTGATCGTGGCGCCGACCGATCTGAGGGCGATCGATCCCTTTGTTGCTGAAGAGATTCTTGAGGGGCGCTTTCCGCTTGCCGGCCGCGTGCTCGATACCGAAGGCGAATCCCCTTTCGAGATCGATTTGCCGTCGCATGAATTTGCGGCGCGGCTCCATTCCTTCGGTTGGCTGCGGCATCTGCGCGCGATCCGCGAGGATGCCGGCTATGTCAGGCTCCGGCAGATCGTCGACGACTGGATCGGCAGCCATGGCCGCAGCATCGGGGGCATTGCCTGGGAAGCTGACGTGATTGCCCAGCGCATCATCGCCTGGCTGTCGCATTCGCCCGTGGTGCTGCGAAACGCCGAACACGGGTTCTACCGACGCTTCCTGAAAAGCCTGGCTTTCCAGGTACGCTACCTTCGGCACATTGCGGACACGGTCTGCGACGGCGAGGCGCGCCTGCGCGTGCGCATGGCGCTCGCCATGGCATCCGTGTCGATGCCTGCCTCGGTTTCCGCCATCCGCAAGGCCTCGCGCAATCTCGATCTGGAACTCGATCGCCAGATCCTGCCGGACGGCGCGCATTCGTCGCGCAGCCCCCGGGCGGGGCTCGAGCTTCTGCTCGACCTGCTGCCGCTCCGGCAAACCTACGTCAACCTTGGCCACGATGTGCCGTCGCGGCTCATTCCCTGCATCGACCGGATGTATCCGGCCTTGCGTTTCTTCCGTCACCAGGGCGGCGAACTGGCACTTTTCAATGGCGCGACCTCGGTTCTGGCGCACGAACTCGCCTCGGTGCTGCGTTACGACGAAACAGCCGGAGAGCCGTTCCACTCGCTGCCCCATGCCCACTATGAGCGGCTGTCGCTCGGCGAAACCGTCGTCATCATGGATACCGGGCGCCCGCTTTCGATCGACCTTTCGCGTAGTGCCCATGCGGGTTGCCTCTCCTTCGAGATGTCGTCGGGCAGAAACCGGTTCGTCATCAACTCCGGCGCACCGAAGTTTGCCGGCGAACGATTTCGCCAGATGGCTCGCGCGACCGCCGCCCATTCCACTGTGACGGTCAACGATACGTCCTCGTGCCGCTTTTCCCAATCGCGTTTCCTGGGGCCGATCATGACGTCCGGGCTCTCGGCGGTGCTGGTCGAGCGAAGGGACGAGCCGGGCCGGATCGAATCCCTCTGGGCCAGTCACGACGGCTATCTCGCGTCATTCGGCCTGCTTCATGAACGTGATATCAGCATCTTGAGCGGAGGCCGGTTGCTTCGTGGGCGCGATCGGCTTTCGCGAGGGGATGGTGCCGATCCGGATGCGGCCAACGCCGCCAGTGCCGTGGCCCGCTTTCACATCCACCCGGCGATCGCGATGCGGCGGGCGAGCGACAGCGAGATTTATCTGGCCGCGCCCGATGGTGAGGCCTGGCTCTTCGCCTGCCGGGATGGGGAGTTGGCGATCGAGGAAGATATCTTCTTCGCCGATCCTTCGGGCGTGCGGGCCTCGTCTCAGATAACCGTCACCTTCGCTGCCGCTGCACAGCCGGAAATCCAGTGGACTCTTACCCGCGAGAGCTAGGCCCCAAGTCTGGATCGTCGCCTATTTTCCGCTCGCGGCGGCGCTGAAGGTTCCTTCACGGGGCAAGCTATGCTAACGGGCAGCCATCCCAATCGCCGGCACTTTCTCCCCAAGCGTCCGGCGCCGCCAAAGGAGCATGGTTGATGGCTGTCGCCTCCAAGAAAATCCCCGCCCCGGACAAAGTCCGGATCCGCACCGCCCTCCTCTCGGTTTCCGACAAGACCGGCATTGTCGGGCTCGCACGTGCCCTTCATGAAAAAGGCGTGCGCCTTGTTTCGACGGGTGGCACGCACAAGGCACTGTCGGACGCCGGGCTTCCGGTCAGCGACGTTTCAGAGCTGACCGGCTTTCCGGAGGTCATGGATGGCCGCGTCAAGACGCTTCACCCCGGTGTTCATGGCGGCCTGCTCGCCATTCGCGATGACGCCGAGCACGTGGCGGCGATGGAGAAGCACGGCATTGCCGCCATCGATCTTGCCGTCATCAATCTCTATCCGTTCGAGGAGGTTCGCGCCAAGGGCGGCGATTATCCGACGACGGTCGAGAACATCGACATCGGCGGCCCGGCGATGATCCGGGCCTCGGCGAAGAACCACGCCTATGTCACGATCGTCACCGATCCCGCCGACTACGCGCCGCTTCTCGAAGAGATCGCCGATGGCACGACGCACTATGCCTTCCGCCAGAAAATGGCGGCGAAGGCCTATGCCCGCACGGCGGCCTACGATGCCGCGATCTCCAACTGGTTCGCCGACGCGCTCGATACCCCGATGCCGCGCCATCGCGTGATCGGCGGCGTGCTCAAGGAAGAAATGCGCTACGGCGAAAACCCGCATCAGAAGGCGGGTTTCTACGTGACCGGCGAGAACCGGCCGGGGGTCGCGACCGCCGCGCTGCTGCAGGGCAAGCAGCTTTCCTACAACAACATCAACGACACCGACGCCGCTTTCGAGCTCGTGGCCGAGTTCCTGCCGGAAAAGGCGCCGGCCTGCGCGATCATCAAGCACGCCAACCCTTGCGGCGTGGCGACCGCGCCGTCGCTTGCGGAAGCCTACCGCCGGGCGCTCGCCTGCGATTCCACCTCGGCCTTCGGCGGTATCATCGCGCTCAACCAGGAGCTCGACGCCGAGACGGCGGACGAGATCGTCAAGCTCTTCACCGAAGTCATCATTGCGCCGTCGGTCAGTGACGAGGCGAAGGCGATCATCGCGCGCAAGCCGAACCTTCGGCTGCTTGCGACCGGAGGCCTTCCGGATCCGCGCGTGCCCGGCCTTTCGGCAAAGACGGTCGCCGGCGGCCTGCTCGTCCAGACGCGCGACAACGGCATGGTCGAGGACCTCGAACTCAAGGTCGTGACCAAGCGCGCGCCGACCGCGCAGGAGCTTGAAGACATGAAATTCGCCTTCAAGGTGGCGAAGCATGTCAAGTCGAACGCCATCGTCTACGCCAAGGACGGCCAGACGGCCGGTATCGGCGCCGGCCAGATGAGCCGTGTCGATTCCGCCCGCATCGCCGCCATCAAGGCAGAGGAAGCCGCCAAGGCGCTCGGCCTCGCCGAACCGCTGACGCGCGGTTCTGCGGTGGCATCAGAGGCGTTCCTGCCCTTCGCCGACGGCCTCTTGTCGGCGATCGCCGCCGGCGCCACCGCCGTGATCCAGCCTGGCGGCTCGATGCGTGACGAGGAGGTGATCGCCGCGGCAAACGAGCACAACGTTGCCATGGTCTTCACCGGCATGCGCCATTTCCGCCACTGAGCCTGCCGACAGCCTGTTCGCGAACCCGCCGCGCTGCCGTGCGGCGGTTTTTTATGCCGGGCGATGCGCCGGATAGGGCGTGCGGATAAGTATGACGAGGCCGACGGCGAGGAAAGCGACCAGCGCCATCATGCCGATCCGGGCGGAATCGGCCAACACCGTGATCGTAGCGACAGAAGCGGGTGCAAGAAACGAGGTCGCGCGTCCGGAAAGGGCATAGAGGCCGAAATAGCGCCCTGCTTCCTCGATCGCGACGCTTCGGGCGAGATAGGAGCGAGACGAGGCCTGAACCGGTCCGAAGGCGATGCCGACCAGGAGGCCGTAGAGAATGTAGGCCTTTTCCGCCGCCGTGCCGAAGAGACCGCCCGAATCCGCCGCCGGAAGCTCGATCAGCCCGAACAGCGTGAAACCGGGGCCGGTCGAAACGATCCCAAGCGTGGCGATGGTGAGACAGACAAGGCTCGCGACCACGATCGTCTTCGAGCCGAGCCGCGCATCGAGCCAGCTCGCACAAAGGCAGCCGACGATTGCGACGACGTTGAGGATGATGCCGTAGATGCCGAGTTCCATCGTCTGCCAGGCGAACATCCCCGCAGCAAAGGTGCCGCCGAGCGCCAACAGACCATTGACGCCGTCTTGAAAGATCATCCGGGCGATCAGGAAGCGCAGTATCCCCGACCGTTGCTTCAATTCCGCGAGCGTGCCTCTCAACTCAGAAAGGCCCGTCGCGGTGGCCTTGCCCAAGGACATCGCCGCCTTTTCCGCATCCGGGGTGAACAGGAACATCGGCAGGATGAAGATCAGGTACCAGGTGGCCGAGATTGGCCCGGTGATGCGGGCATCCTCGCCTTTGGCGGGATCGAGGCCGAAGATCGGGTCGAGGCCGAGTGCCGTCTTGCCCGTCGCAGGGTTTCCGGCAATGAGCGCAACGACGGCGATCAGGACGATCATGCCGCCGAGATAGCCGAGCCCCCAGGCAATGTTCGAGATGCGGCCCACTTCCTTCTCGCTCACCAGGCGCGTCATCATCGAATCGTTGAAGACGATCGAGAATTCGGCGGCGACGGTCGCCAGAGCGAGGAAAATCGCGGGATAGAGGATGGGTGAGCCCGGTGCGGCGAACCACAGCATGGCGAGCGAGGCGATCTTGATGACGGCGAAGAAGCCGATCCACGGCTTGCGCGGCCCGGTTGCGTCCGCGATCGCGCCGAGTACCGGCGAAAGAACCGCGATGATGATGCCTGAGACAGTCAGCGTATAGCCCCAGACTGCCTGCCCTTGCACATGGTCGGCCGTGAGTCGGGAAACGAAATAGGGCGCGAAGATGAAGGTGGTGATGACGGTGAAGAAAGGCTGCGCGGCCCAGTCGAACAGCATCCAGCCGATGATGCCGAGGCGTGATGCCCTGGGCTGCTCCCTCGCTACGGCCGTAACGTCCAATTTCCCCTCCTGGATCTATCGCCCCCGCCGGCTGTTTCGGCGAGGGCGATAACGCGTTGAAATCGCGATTAAACCCGAAGCGGAATCAGTCCTCCGGGCCGATTGCCCGGACGGACTGTGTCATTTCGCCTTGGCGCGTGCAAGGTCGTTGAGCAGGCCGGCCGCGACCGTGATCTTGGCGAGTGTCGTCTCGCCCTTCTCGGTGAGCAGCTTCAACTGGTCGTCGACGCGCGAGACGCGTTCGCGATCGCTGTCCTGCCAGGCAAGCACCGGATTGCGTTCGCGCTTCTGCTCGACGAGTGCGGCGACGGTGATATCGCGCCGTGCGGCGCCGATATCGGCGACGGCGCGCGAAAGCGCCATGGCCTCGAATTGCTCCGTGGCAGGAACGCGATCGGCCGCGGCGAGCAGCCGGTTGATCCTGAGGTTCTCCGTCACCGTGAAATAACCCTGCGCGGTGCGGCTCAGCGTTTCCTTCGTTTCGGTGGAGATCTGCATGATCTCCGGCACGAGGGTCATCAGCGACAGTTCGGCGATTTCCTCCGCGAGCTTTGCCGGTACGCCGCTTTCGATGAAGGTCGCGGCCTTCAATCGCGCTTCTTCGGCGCCTTCGCCGGAAATCGCGGTGCGCATCGTGCCGCGCAGCTTCTGCAAGCCGTCACGCAGACGCGAAACCGCATCGGATACCGGCCCCCTTGCGGCGCCCGTGCGCAAAGCCTTCTCGGTGACGAGGGCGAAGATGCGGGCCACCTCCTGATAGAGCGCATTCTGAACGCCGCCACCGACTTTGTTGTCGAGCGCGTCGATCTCTCCGTAAATCCGCTGCAGCTCGAAGCCGTCGAGGGCCAGCACGGCAGCCTTGACGACGTCGCTGGAAAGAAAGCCGGTCGCATCCGTCAGCGTCGAAACGAAGGCGGGACCGCCGCGGTTGATTGTTTCGTTGCCGAGGACCGTCGCGATGATTTCGCGGCGCAGCCGGTGGCCGCGGATGTCGCCGGCATAGGTCTTGCGCATCTTTGCCGGGAAATAGCGTTCGAGCGTCGTGGTGAAATAGGGATCGTCCGGCAGATCGCCGCCGATCAGCTCATCGAACAGCACCAGCTTCGCATAGGAGAGCAGCACGCCGATCTCGGGGCGCGTCAGCGGCTTGCCCGCCTGGTAACGCTCGCTCATGGCGAGTTCCGTCGGCAGGGTCTCGACCTTGCGGTTGAGGTGGCCGTCGGCCTCGAGCCGCGCCATCAGCCGCGCGAGCGACGTACGGTTCGCGATACCCTGCTTTTCGGTAAGCGAGATCGCCAGCGATTGCTGGTAGTTGTTGCGCAACACAAGATGGGCCACCTCGTCGGTCATCGACGCCAGAAGCGTGTTGCGCTTCGGCCTTGTCAGACGACCGTCCCGCATGGCGGAAGCAAGCGCGATCTTGATATTGACCTCGACGTCGGAGGAATTGACGCCAGCCGAATTGTCGATCGCGTCGGAATTGCAGCGCCCGCCGGCAAGCGAGAAGCCGATGCGGCCCTTCTGGGTGACACCGAGATTGGCGCCTTCTCCGATGACAAGCGCACCGACCTCTTCCGCCGCGACGCGGATCGCGTCGTTGGCGCGGTCGCCGACCTCGGCGTCCGTTTCATTGCTGCCGCGCACATAGGTGCCGATGCCGCCGAACCAGAGCAGGTCGACCTGGCTCTTGAGGATGGCATTCATGATCTCGAAGGGGGTCGCCTTCTGCTTGTCGATGCCGATTGCCGCTATCGCTTCCGGCGTCAGCGTCACGGACTTCTCCGTGCGCGAGATGATCATCCCCCCCTGCGATAGCGCCTTGCGGTCGTAGTCCTGCCAGCTCGAGCGCGGAAGCGCGAACATGCGCTTGCGTTCGGCGAAGGAAAGGTCGGTATCCGGATTCGGATCGATGAAGATGTCGCGATGGTCGAAGGCGGCGATCAGCCGGATCTTCTCCGAAAGCAGCATGCCGTTGCCGAAGACGTCGCCGGACATGTCGCCGACGCCGGCGACGGTGAAGGGTGTCGTCTGGATGTCGATGTCCATCTCGCGGAAATGACGCTTGACGGTTTCCCAGGCGCCGCGGGCGGTGATGCCCATCTTCTTATGGTCGTAACCCGCCGAGCCGCCGGAGGCAAAAGCGTCATCGAGCCAGAAGTCCGCTTCCTGCGCAAGCCCGTTGGCGGTGTCGGAGAAGGTGGCGGTACCCTTGTCGGCCGCGACCACGAAATAGGGGTCGTCGCCGTCGAGCCTCAGCGTATCGGCCGGTGGCACGACATCCTGGCCGACGATGTTGTCGGTCACCGACAGCAGCGTGCGGATATAGGTCTTGTAGGCCTCCGTGCCGGCCCTGAAAATTTCATCGCGCGTTCCGCCGATCGGCAGCTGCTTCGGGTAGAAGCCGCCCTTGGCGCCGACCGGGACGATAACGGCATTCTTCACCTGCTGTGCCTTGACGAGGCCAAGCACCTCGGTGCGGTAGTCCTGTGCCCGGTCGGACCAGCGAAGGCCGCCGCGCGCCACCTTGCCGAAGCGCAGGTGTACGCCTTCGACCTCGGTGCCGTAGACGAAGATTTCGCGGAAAGGCCGAGGTTCAGGCAGGCCGTCGAGCTGTTTCGGGTCGAGCTTGAAGGCAAGAACAGCGCGAGGCTTGCCGTCCGCATCCCTCTGGAAATAGTTGGTCCGGAGCGTCGACTGGATCACGTTGACGTAGCGGCGCAGGATCTGATCCTCGTCGAGGCTCGGCACTGCCGAGAGCGCTTCCTCGATCGCCGAAAGCGAGGCGTTACTCTTCTTCGTGCGCGCCTTCACCTCGGTCTTCGGATCCATGCGCGTCGCAAACAGCCGGAAGATGTCGGCGGCGATCGCCGGGTATTTGTTCAGCGTGTCGGCGATATAGCCCTGCGAATAGGTGATGCCCGCCTGGCGCAGATAGCGCGCATAGGCGCGCAGCACCGTGACTTCGCGCGCGGTGAGGCCCGCAAGCAGGATCAGACGGTTGAAGGTGTCGTCCTCGGTCGTGCCGTTCCAGGCGGCGAGAAACGCCTCTTCGAGCGCCGGACCTGTCTTGGCGAGATTGAGCGCATGTCCGTCCCGGTGAACGAGCTCCATGTCGTGCAGCACGACGTGCCGTTGTTCTTCCGCATGGGAGGTGACGCCGATGTCGTAGGTCTGCTCGCTGATCACGCGGAAGCCGAGGTTTTCCAGAAGCGGTACGCGACGCGAGAGCGAAACCGGATCCTCCGCGTGGAAGATCTTGAGTTCCAGTGTGTCCGGCCTTTCCTGCTGTTTATGATAGAACGAGATGCGGATCGGGTCGTCGGCCTTGCAGGCAGCGATGTCGTGGAGGTCGTCATACGCCTCCGTCGGCGTGAAGGCCGCCTGATAGGCTTCGCCAACCGCGATCTCGATGCCGTCCTTGCGGGCAAGCAGGTTGAAGCGATCGGTCCAGCGAGTGACGATGCTGCGAACTGCCTCCTCGAGCTTGGCCTGCGGAACCCGCGGTGTCTTGCCGGCGTAGCGGCCAATGATGAAATGGACCCGTGCCAGCCCGCCTTCGGGGAAGGCCGGGTAATAGGCGGAAACGCGGCCGTCATAGGCCGTCTTCAGATAGTTGCCGATCTTCTCGCGCACATCGGAGTCATATTGCTCGCGCGGCACGAAGACGAGGATCGAGACGAAGCGGTCGAAGTGGTCGATACGCGGCAACACCCTGATGCGCGGCCGATCGCTGAGTTCGTTGATCTGCTCGCAGAAGGCGGCGAGCAGCCCCACGTCGATCTGGAAAAGGTCGTCGCGCGGATAGGATTCCAGCGTGTTTGCCAGCATCTTGCCGGAATGGCTCTGGGGATCGTAGCCGAAATGGTCGATGATCTTTTCGATCTTGTGCCTGAGCAACGGTATTTCCGAAGCCTGGCGGGTGTAGGCCGTCGACGTGAAGAGGCCGACGATGCGCAATTCACCGACCACGTTGCCGGAGGCGTCGAAGCGCTTGACGCCGATGTAGTCCATATAGGCACGGCGGTGGACGACGGATTTCACATTGGCTTTGGTGACGATCAGGAACTCGGGCCCCTCGAGGAAGGCGAGGATTTCCGGCGTCGTCAGCACGGCATCCTTCCCCTGGCGCAGCACGCGGACGTCAGGATTGGAGAGAAGGCCGAGGCCCCTGCCCTTGCCGCGTTCGACCTTCGCCTTCTCGCCCTTGCCGGAATAGGTGTACTCCCGCATACCGAGGAAGGTGAAATTGTTGTCCCTTAGCCAGCGAAGGAAAGCGAGCGCCTCGTCACGATCACTCTTCTTGCGCGACGCATTGTAGTCTTCCAGTTCCTGCATCGCCTGCTTAAGCAATGCCGTCATCGCCGGCCAGTCGTGGACGGCCTGATGGACCTGCTCCAACACCTCGGCAATGCGCTTGCTCAGCGAACGCGCTTCGAGCGGCGCGAGCTTGTTCAAGTGGATCTGGATATGGCTCACCCGGTGGGCCGGGTCGCTTTCCTCTTCCGGATCGAACAGCTTGATGGCTTTGCCGGGTTCCATGACCAGAATGGGATGGATCGCGAGGTGGATGTCGCGGTGGGTGCTCGTCACCTCGCCCATGACCGAATCATAGAGGAACGGCATGTTGCGTTCGGTGACGGCGATGATCGAGACATCGGTGCCACCCGGCGCGACCCCTGGTACGGTTTCGACCGAAACCTGCGGCTTGCCGCCGTCCCAGCGCGCCAGTTCCTTGCGCGCATGCGCGGCGGTCAGCGCCAGCATGTCGGCGGTGTAGAGATCGAGGTCGTCATTGCTTGCCCCGCCGAAGAGGATCTCAGGCGCCAGCGCCTCGGCGCCGATCTTGCTTGCAGCCGCCTTGGCCGCGTCGATATGCCTGTCCCGTTTCGGATTGTATTTCACGCCCATGAACTCTCTCCCCATTCGTGATAGAAGAACCTATCAGAACCATGGCCAATGGCGACCGTTTTATGCTCGATTTCGGCAAAATCGAGCCGAAGTTTGGAGAAATTCACGCGATTTCGGCCTAAATCCATTTAAATCGAAGGCGATTTTGCAAAAATTGCTCGAAAAACCGTAGAAACGAACGAAAACGCCGAAGTGCTGTTTCCGTCCCTGTCTGACACGCCCTGTTGACAGGCCAGTGACAGTCGCGCGATCACACTTCGATTCGAAGAAGTGGAATTGTCCGATGCCCGAAATGCCTGCAGCACCCGGCGCCGTCATCGTCATTTCAAGCCATGTGGTTCGCGGCACCGTCGGCAACCGGGCTGCAGTCTTCGCACTGGAGACGCTCGGGCATCGCGTCTGGGCCGTGCCGACGGTGATCCTGCCATGGCATCCGGGTCACGGCCGCTCGACACGGGTGACGATCGCCGACACGGACTTCCGATCGATCATCGATGATCTCGTCAATGCGCGCTGGATTGGTGAAATCCGGGCCGTTCTGTCAGGCTATCTGGGCTCGCCGGGCCAGGTCGACGGGGTTGCGCAACTGGTGACGGCGTTGCGCCAGCGCAATCCAGAGCTTCTGTATGCGTGCGATCCCGTCATCGGCGACGGCAACGGCCTTTATGTTTCGGCCGAAATCGCGGCCGCGGTGCGCGACCGGCTGCTGCCGCTGGCGACACTTGCGACCCCCAACCGGTTCGAGCTCTCCTGGCTCGTCGGGGCAGCACTTGAAACGAATACGGCGATCCTCGACGCGGCACTCGGTCTCGGACCTTCACGCGTGCTGGTGACCTCGGCGATCCCGATGATGACCGGTGGCACGGGCAATCTCTACCTGTCCGGCAGTCATGCGCTGCTCGCCGAACACCGATTGGTCGACAATCCGCCGAAGGGCACCGGCGATCTGTTGGCGGCCGTGTTTCTGTCGCGGCTGCTCCAGGGGCTTCCGGAAGAGCGGGCGCTGCAGATGGCGACCGCCAGCGTGTTCGAGATCATTGCCCGCAGCCGCAAACGCGATGCCGACGAGCTGACGCTCGAGCAGGATGCCTCGAGCCTCGCGACGCCGATGGCCATGGTGCAGATGCGGCGCCTCTTGCATCCGAGCCAGGTGCGGAAGAAATAGCGGCGGATAAAAAAGAAATGGCTCATAAGCGCTCGTCGCCCTTTCAGGCGCGACGCGGTCGCTGTAACACTTCGACGCTTCATTGGTCCTACAGCGCCGCGCGTCGGATCAGACGCGCTAAGGACGCTGTAGCACTTTGAATTGCTGCATGTTTTGTCCTTAAATCGGCTACGATTTACGGAAACATGCAGTAGGAGCGATGCAGCAATGAATGAGTGAATGACGCGGGGTTATCGATGGATATGCAGGGTTTTCCGGAACATCTTCTAACCGGCTACCGCAATTTCATGAGCGGTCGTTTCAACGAGCAGCAGCAACGCTACAAGACGCTTGCCGAGAGCGGCCAGAAGCCGAAGACGATGGTTATCGCCTGTTGCGATTCGCGGGCCGCACCCGAAACGATCTTCGACAGCGGTCCCGGAGAACTCTTCGTCATCCGCAACGTCGCCAACATGATGCCGCCATACGAGCCGGACGGGCACTATCACTCGACCTCCGCTGCGCTCGAATTCGCCGTCCAGTCGCTCCGTGTCAGTAACATCGTCGTCATGGGACATGGGCGCTGCGGCGGCATCAAGGCGGCGCTCGATCCGGATGCGGAACCCTTGTCCCCCGGCGATTTCATCGGGCGGTGGATGAACCTCTTGGGGCCGGCCACCGAACAGATCCAGAGCAATGAATATATGACCCAGGCGGAGCGCCAGCGCGCGCTCGAACGGGTGTCGATCCGCAATTCGCTCGCCAATCTCAGGACCTTTCCTTGCGTCCAGATTCTCGAGACCAAGGGCAAGCTGCAGCTTCATGGCGCCTGGTTCGACATCTCGACCGGCGAGCTTTGGGTGATGGACGCCAAGACCGGCGACTTTGCGCGACCGGGCATGTAAACGGCGGACATCAGAAACGTGATCGATTCTGATAAGTTGAGACGCGGGATGCGGGCCGAAAGCCGCACACACTTTTCCTCATCCTGCTCTGAAAGAGCCCGGTCCTTTCGAACCGGGCTCGCTCGATTTTTGTTGGACGCGATCAGTAGCCGTCGATCTCGGCGCCGATGATGGCGATCGCCTGCTGATAGACGCTGGCTGCGTTCCATCCCTGGATCGCAGCGTAATTGACTTCGCCGGGCTGATAGCCGCCGCCCGGCTGCCAACCGTGTCCGCGCAGGAAGTTTGCCGTCGAGGCAAGAGCGTCCGCCTTGGAGCGAACCATGTCGATATGGCCGTTGCCATCGCCGTCCACGCCATATCTCAAAACGTTTACCGGCAGGAACTGGGTCTGTCCGATCTCGCCATGGGCAGCACCCCGGGCAGCCGGGCTTAGATCGCCGCGCTCGACGAGCTGCAGCGCCGCGTAGAGCTGATTGGTGAAATAGTCCGAACGCCGGCAGTCATAGGCGAGCGTCGAGACGGCCGAGAGCGTATGCTCCTTGCCCATGAACGAGCCGAAGCCGGTCTCCATGCCCCAGATCGCGATCAGCGGACCGGCCGGCACGCCGAAGCGCTGCTCGATGCTGTCGAAGAGCCTGGCGTTCTGCGCCCGCATCTTCCTGCCGCGAGAGATGATCGCCTGGCCGCCGCGCTTCTGCATGAACTGGTCGAACGAGAGTTTGAAGCTCTTCTGGCCGCGGTCGGCGCGGATCGTCGCTCTGCTGTAGGCGACATTGGAGAGCGCCTGGTCGATGACGGCGGGGCTGATTCCGTTGCCGGCGGCTTCCTGTTTGAACTCGGCCACCCAGGCCTGAAAGCCGCTCGCGTCGTTGCCGCATTGGGCCGCCGCCGCGGTCGAGGAAAGGATCGCCGTTGAAACCAGGGCCGCAAGCCCCGCCACTACGCACTTTGCCCTGTGCATGGAATACCCCGTCATTTGCCCGAACAATCGCTTGTCTTCAAAAGCGCCGGACTCTGCCGGCCCTATTACTGGTCCCGCGTTACGGGATGTCATGTTTCACGTGAATCCGCCCAACACGTGCGGAAAAACCAATGGCAAGCCCCGCGGGTCCCTTACGGATCGGGCGGGGCTTGAATTCAATCCCGAGCGGGGCCGATCAAGCGGCCTGCCTGCGTGGCTTTACTAGGCCGCGGTTGACGAGCAATTCGGCGATCTGGATGGCGTTGAGCGCGGCGCCCTTGCGCAGGTTGTCGGAGACGACCCACATGTTGAGGCCATTCTCGACCGTCGCGTCCTCGCGGATGCGCGAAATGTAGGTCGCATCTTCGCCAGCGCATTCGTAAGGCGTGACGTAGCCGCCGTTCTCATGCTTGTCGACCACCAGGCAACCCGGCGCTTCGCGCAGGATCTCGCGCGCCTCATCGGCGGTAATTTCGTTCTCAAATTCGATATTGACCGATTCCGAATGGCCGATGAAGACGGGAACGCGCACGGCCGTGCAGGTCACCTTGATCTTCGGATCAAGCATCTTCTTGGTTTCCGCCAGGACCTTCCACTCTTCCTTCGTGTAGCCGTCTTCCATGAAGACGTCGATGTGCGGGATGACGTTGAAGGCGATACGCTTGGTGAACTTCTTGCTCTCGATCGGATCGGCAACAAAAACGGCGCGGGTCTGGTTGAAGAGCTCGTCCATGCCATCCTTGCCGGCGCCGGAGACCGACTGGTAGGTGGAGACGACGACGCGCTTGATTTTGGCGCGGTCATGCAACGGCTTCAGCGCGACGACGAGCTGGGCCGTCGAGCAGTTCGGGTTGGCGATGATATTCTTCTTCGAAAAAAGGGTGATCGCATCGGGGTTGACTTCCGGGACAATCAGCGGAACGTCGGCGTCGTAGCGCCAGGCGGAGGAATTGTCGATGACGACGCAGCCCTGCTGGCCGATCTTCGGCGAATACTTCTGCGAAACCGTGCCGCCGGCCGACATCAGGCAGATATCGGTGTCGGAGAAATCATAGGTTTCGAGGTTGGAGACCCTCAGCGTCTTGTCGCCATAGGAAACTTCGGTACCGACCGAGCGCGACGAGGCGAGCGCCACGACTTCATCGGCGGGAAAACCGCGTTCCGAAAGGATGTTCAGCATCTCCCGGCCGACATTGCCGGTGGCGCCTGCGACTGCAATCTTGAAACCCATGATCTAAGCTCTCTTTCTGTCTCTCCTCGTCTGGTGGAGGGGGAAGCCGCACGGAGGCCCGCGAGGTTCCTGTCCCCGGCCTTACCGGGGAGAGAGCGGAGGGCCAGAGACGTCAGACGGTTTTCGTCGTCGTTTTGGCCGTTGTTTTGCTAGCGAGCGAGAAATGGCGAACTTGCCCGGCGACAGCGGCCGGCAAGATCAGCGCAGCGATGGACGGACCGTTCGGTCGCATGGCGGTTTCCTCGTTCGCCGCTGCTCATACGCGGTTTTCGGCAAGAGTCAAGCCGCCGCCGGCGCTTGCCGCGATCGCGTCCCGAGCATCAGTGCCGGAAAGAGCGATCGCCGCGCCACACTTTTGCGTGATGCCCTCTCGGCGCCGCGCCCGATCGCCGCATTAGACCAAAGTCATAAGCCGAAAGCATCGCTGCCTCGCGCACCATTTTTCTGACATCTTCACACAAGGCGCACCACGTCCGGATGTTCAGGGAGGAACGTCGGATCGGGGAATGGGCGCTCCAATATGCCGATTTTGGAGTGGAGGATCATCAAAATGGCAAATGTCGCAACCGTGGACGGCGTAAAAGCCGGTCCCATGACCGGCGAGGAGAAGAAGGTTATCTTCGCTTCGTCGCTCGGTACCGTCTTCGAATGGTACGATTTCTATCTTTACGGCTCGCTTGCTCTCTATATCGGCGCGACCTTCTTCAGCCAATATCCGCCGACAACGCAGGCCATCTTCGCGTTGCTCGCATTCGCGGCCGGCTTCCTGGTGCGCCCCTTCGGCGCACTCGTTTTCGGCCGCCTCGGCGATCTCGTCGGCCGCAAATATACGTTCCTTGTCACCATCCTGATCATGGGCCTGTCGACGTTCCTTGTCGGCGTTCTGCCCGGCTCCGCCTCGATTGGTATCGCAGCGCCGATCATCCTGATCGGTCTGCGCCTGCTGCAAGGTCTGGCGCTCGGCGGTGAATACGGCGGTGCGGCAACCTATGTGGCAGAGCATGCGCCGCATGGGCGCCGCGGCTATTTCACCTCCTGGATCCAGACGACGGCGACGCTTGGCCTGTTCCTGTCGCTGGTCGTCATCCTGCTGGTTCAATACCTGGTCGGCAAGGAAGCCTTCGCCGCCTGGGGCTGGCGCGTGCCATTCCTGCTCTCCTGCGTCCTTCTCGGCGTTTCAGTCTGGATCCGCCTGAAGATGAACGAATCTCCGGCCTTCAAGCGGATGAAGGAAGAGGGCAAGGGCTCCAAGGCGCCCCTGACCGAAGCCTTCGGGCAGTGGAAGAATGCCAAGATCGCACTTCTGGCGCTCTTCGGTGCGGTGGTCGGCCAGGCGGTCGTCTGGTACTCGGGACAGTTCTACGCGCTCTTCTTCCTGACGGGCGTCTTGAAGGTGGACGGTCAGTCGGCCAACCTGATGGTTGCCGCCTCGCTGCTGATCGGCACTGGTTTCTTCGTCGTCTTCGGCTGGCTGTCAGACAAGATCGGCCGCAAGCCGATCATCATGGCGGGCCTGCTGCTTGCCATGCTCACCTACTTCCCGCTGTTCAAGGCGCTGACCTGGGCCGGAAACCCGGCGCTTGCCGAAGCCCAACAGAACGTCCGCGCCACGGTTACCGCGGCCCCCGGGGATTGCAATTTCCAGTTCAACCCGACAGGCGTGCAGAAATTCACGAGCTCGTGCGATATCGCGACCGCGTTCCTGACCAAGAATTCCGTTCCCTATGACGTCGTGAGCACTGCGGCGGCGGGAACGCCGGCGGCGGTCAAGGTCGGCGAAACGACGATCACCAGCTACGATGCGGTTGCCGCGGGCGACAAGGCGAAAGCCGAGGATGCGGCCTTCAGCAAGCAGGTCAACATGGCGCTCCAGGCCTCCGGTTACCCGCTGGTGCGCGGTGCGGCGAAGGTACCGGAATCCAAGCTCGACGCCTTCGTTGCGGGCAATCCGGAACTCGCCCTCGACGCGGCTGCTGTCCGCGCCGGCGAAAAGACCATGGTGCCGGCCGACAAGCTGATTGCCGACAAGCTGCTGACGAAAGAAGAAGTCGGCGGCGCCACGGAAATGGCGGTCTATTCGATCGACAAGGGCGGCGCCTTCACGATGGTGGCCGATCCGGCCCGCGTCAACTGGACGACGATCATCGCCGTGCTGACCGTTCTCGTCATCTATGTGACGATGGTCTACGGCCCGATCGCGGCGCTGCTGGTCGAGCTCTTCCCGACCCGCATCCGCTATACCGGCATGTCGCTGCCCTACCACATCGGCAACGGCTGGTTCGGTGGCCTGCTGCCGGCAACGGCCTTCGCAATGAGCGCGGCCCAGGGCGACATCTATTACGGCCTCTGGTACCCGATCGTCTTTGCCGGCATCACGTTGGTCATCGGCCTCCTGTTCCTGCCGGAAACCAAGGACCGCGACATCCACGCGATGGACTGAGCGGCGGCTCATGAGGCGGGATGCGGGCGGAGAATCCGCTTCTCATCCCGCCGCCGAACTCTCCTGACTCCGGCGCGGCCTTCCGCGCCGGCTTTTTATTTGCCCCCTTGCTGGGAACTCGCTTTTTTCGGCGCCGGCCAGCCACCTGCGTCGAGCCGGAAGAGCCAGCCTTGCCGGGCAAAAACGAAGGCGATCATGACTGCGACCCAGAGGCCGAGCAGCAGGCCGGCGGCAACATCGCTCGGATAGTGCGCGCCGACGACCACGCGCGAAACGCCGATCACCACCGCCAGGATCAGAAATACGGGTCTCAACTCAGGCATGAGCATCGCGAAGGCGCCGAAGAAGGCGCCGGCGGCCATCGAATGACCCGAAGGGAAGCTTTCAAAAAGCCTGTCGCTCGTGAAGGGAGTGAGGCTATAGCCGCCGTAGTCGGCAAGAAGCTCCGGCCGCGCCCGGCCGATCAGGAATTTCAACCCGTGCACCAGCACGCTTGCGGTGCCGATCGTCAGAAGAAAGTAGGCGGACAGATTGCGCGCGGTTCGAGCCTTGCGCCGGACCGCATCTTGGTGCGCGCTGCGTCGGGCGATGTAGGCGACGAGCAGCAGGAAAGCCGCGGTGTAGATCATCCACGCGAAGGTGCCGAAATCGGTGATCGTCCGGTTGAAATCGACGATCTCGTCCGGCAGGCGTTGCGCCCATTGCGACAATTGCGGATCGAAGGGAACGAGCGCAAGCACGAGCAGCAGCGTCGTCAGGAAGATCCAGGCTGTGGAAGCAAGCGGTTGATTCATACCTTACCTTTTCCGCATCCTCCTGCATGTGAAGCCGAACGCGCCGAAATCAAGACCCGAATGAAAAACACCTCCGGGGGCCTCTCCGGAGGTGTTTTTTGTCGAACCTCATCGGCATATGCCGAGAGGAGAAGAGTCAGGCCGAAAGTGCCTTGAACTCGGCGAGGATCGCGTCCCCCATCTCGGCGGTGCCGACTTGGCGGGCGCCCTCGGCCATGATGTCGCCGGTGCGGATGCCCTTGTCGAGCACGTTGGCGATCGCCTTTTCCAGGTTGACGGCTTCCTTCACGAGGTTGAAGGAATAGCGCAGGCACATGGCGAAGGAGGCAATCATGGCGATCGGGTTGGCAATGCCCTTGCCGGCAATGTCCGGTGCCGAGCCGTGCACGGGCTCGTAGAGCGCCTTGCGCTTGCCGGTCTTCGGATCCGGCGCGCCGAGCGAGGCCGACGGCAGCATGCCGAGCGAGCCGGTGAGCATGGCGGCTACGTCGGACAGCATGTCGCCGAAGAGGTTGTCGGTAACGATCACGTCGAACTGCTTCGGCTGGCGCACCAGCTGCATGCCGCCGGCATCCGCCAGCATGTGCTCCAGCTGCACGTCTGAATATTTCGTCTTGTGCGTTTCGGTCACGACCTGGTTCCAGAGCACGCCCGATTTCATCACGTTGCGCTTTTCCATCGAGCAGACGCGGTTCTGGCGCGTGCGCGCCAGTTCGAAGGCGACGCCGGCGATGCGCTCGATCTCGTAGGTGTCGTAGACCTGCGTGTCGATGCCGCGCTTCTGGCCGTTGCCGAGGTCGATGATCTCCTTCGGCTCGCCGAAATAGACGCCGCCGGTCAATTCGCGCACGATGAGGATATCGAGGCCTTCGACCAGCTCCGGCTTCAACGAGGAGGCGTTGGCGAGCGCCGGATAGCAGATGGCGGGCCTCAGATTGGCGAAGAGTTCAAGATCCTTGCGCAGGCGCAGGAGCCCCGCTTCCGGGCGCACCTCGTAGGGTACCGCATCCCACTTCGGTCCGCCGACGGCGCCGAAGAGCACGGCATCGGCGGCGAGCGCCTTCGCCATGTCCCCTTCCGAAATCGCCACGCCATGGGCGTCATAGGCGGAGCCGCCCACAAGGCCCTCGTCCGTCACGAAGCCGGCACCGAGCTCGGCGTTCATGTAGGCGATGATTTTGCGGACTTCCGCCATGGCTTCCGGGCCGATGCCGTCGCCGGGCAGAAGGAAGAGATTGCGCACAGTCATGGAAAATCCTTCTCGAGGGGGAAACTCGCGCGCGTTCTAGCGCAACTTCGTATCGAGGGAAATCTTTGTGACGAAAGAATTGTGCGCGCCACCTCTTGCGGCGCCTGCCGACGGTTCATGCCGGCGAGTGGTCGGCCAGATCCGGAAGCCGCGCTGCTTTCCGCTTGACGGACAGGCGCCTCGACGTTCGAATGGCCGGATTGAAAACCGGGGATTCGAGATGTCCGAGACGCTTCTTGTCGGTGCCTTTCTCGCGGCGCTTTCCTATACGCTTATCCCCGGCCCCGCCTTTCTGGCGCTGCTCGGTATCGGCGCCGGCCAGGGCCGGAAGGCCGGTGCGCTCTTCATGGGCGGACATCTCGCCGGCGACATCGTCTGGTCGACGCTGGCGCTTGTTGCGATCGTCGGTGCCCGATCGATCGGCACGGCAATTTTCGACGTGCTCGGCCTGTTCTGCGGCGCCTACCTCGCCTGGATCGGCTGGACTGCGCTTCGCGCCCGGCCGAAAGGCGAGAACCGTGCCTTGCTGACGGTGGAGCGACCGCTGCGCCGCGGCCTGATTTTCGGGCTCACCAATCCCAAGGGCTATCCGGTGGCGCTGGCGACGTTCACGGCGCTGCTTGCCGGTTCCGCCAATGCGCTCGAGTTCAACGCCCTGCCGATGCTGCTCGCCGTATCGCTCGTCGGTTTCCTCGTCGCCGACGTGATCCTGATCGCGATCATCGGTGCGTCTGTCGTCCGCCGCTTCTATCGCCGCCACGAGCTGGCGATCGTCCGGCTCTCGGGCCTTCTGTTCATCGGCTTCGCCGCGCAGGCGGTCTGGCATGCGGCGCCCGGTCTTTTCGGCCTGCGCAAGCCTTGACCTTGGTCAGATTGCCAACCACTTCAAACGTCTGCGCCGGCACGCCGATGCTCTCGTGCGTCCGCCCGTTCTGCATGCGAAAGGAATCCCGATGACTGCAAGCGCTTCGCTCAACCCTGCCCTGGTGAACTGGACCGGACACGAAGGCCTGCCGCGCTTCGATGCGGTCAAGGACGAAGATTTCGCGCCTGCCTTCGATGGGGCGCTCGCGGCGCACGAGGCGGAAATCGATTCAATCGCCGACAATCCGGAGCCGCCGACCTTCGAAAACACGGTCGTTGCCCTCGAAATTGCCGGAGACGAGCTTTCACGCGTCTCGGCGCTTTTCTGGAACAAGGCCGGCGCCCATACCAACGACGTAATCCAGGCGCTCGAACGCGAGATCGCGCCGAAGATGTCGCGGCACTATTCGAAGATCGGCATGAACCCTGCCTTGTTCAGCCGCATCGACACATTGTGGGAGAAGCGCGAAGAGCTCGGCCTCGATCTGGAGGCAACGCGCGTCCTCGAACGCCACTGGAAGGGTTTTGTAAAATCCGGTGCCAAGCTCGACAAACCTGAGCAGGAAAGGCTTGCCGCGATCAACGAGAAGCTTGCCGGCCTTGGCGCCAAGTTCGGCCAGAACGTGCTTGCCGACGAGAAGAACTGGGCGCTGTTTCTGACAAGTGACGAGGAACTCGCCGGCATCCCGGAGTTCCTCAAGGATGCCATGGCAGCGGCGGCCCGCGATCGAGGCGAAGACGGCAAATATGCGGTCACCCTGTCGCGCTCGATCATCGAACCGTTCCTGACTTTTTCCGACAATCGCGAGCTTCGGGAACAGGCGTTCAGGGCCTGGACGGCCCGCGGTGAAAACGGCGGTGAGACCGACAATCTCGGTATTATCGCCGAGACGCTTGCGCTCCGGGCCGAGAAGGCAAAGCTGCTCGGCTACGAGAGTTTCGCGGCGCTGAAGCTCGATGACACCATGGCAAAGACACCGGATGCCGTGAACGGCCTGCTGATGCAGGTCTGGGAGAAGGCGGTGGTGCGCGCCCGCGAGGAAGAGACGGATCTCGCCAAGCTGATCGCTGCCGAGGGCCGCAATCACGAGGTCATGCCGTGGGATTGGCGCCACTATGCGGAGAAGCTGCGCGCCGAAAAGTTCAGCTTCTCGGAGAGTGAGCTGAAGCCCTATCTGCAGCTCGAGAAGATCATCGATGCCTGCTTCGATGTCGCCCATCGCCTCTTCGGCGTGACCGCCACGGAGAAGAAGGGCGTTCCCGCCTATCATCCCGATGTCCGCGTCTTCGAGATCCGCGACGCCGCCGGCAAGCTGGTCGCTCTGTTCCTCGGCGACTACTTCGCCCGGTCCTCCAAGCGCTCCGGCGCCTGGATGAGTTCGTTCCAGTCACAGCACAAGCTGAAACTGAAGAACGGCGACGAAGGCGAAATACCGATCGTCTACAATGTCTGCAACTTCGCGAGGCCCGCGGACGGCAAGCCGGCGCTGCTGTCGATCGACGATGCGCGCACGCTGTTCCACGAATTCGGCCATGCCCTGCACGGCATGCTCTCCAACGTCACCTACCCGTCCGTATCCGGCACCGGCGTTTCGCGCGATTTCGTTGAGCTGCCCTCGCAGCTCTACGAGCATTGGCTGACCGTGCCGGATATCCTGAGGACCTACGCGGTGCACTACCAGACCGGCGAGCCGATGCCTCAGGACCTGCTCGACAAGGTGCTGGCGGCGAGAACCTTCAATTCCGGCTTCGCCACCGTCGAATTCACCTCCTCGGCGCTGGTCGACATGGCCTATCACACGGCGGAAACCATCGCCGAGCCGATGGCGCTGGAAGCGGCGACGCTGGAAAAGATCGGCATGCCGAAATCGATCGTCATGCGCCACCGCAGCCCGCATTTCCTGCACGTCTTTTCCGGCGACGGCTATTCGGCCGGCTACTATTCCTACATGTGGTCGGAGGTGCTCGACGCCGACGCCTTCGCCGCCTTCGAGGAAACGGGCAATCCGTTCGATCCGCAGACTGCGAAGAAGCTCAAGGACAACATCTATTCGGTCGGCGGTGCCATCGACCCCGAGGATGCCTACAAGGCTTTCCGCGGCAAGCTGCCGAGCCCGGACGCGATGCTGGCGAAGAAGGGGCTGGCGTAGGCTCGATTCTCTAGAGCATCCCGCTTTCAAGTGGAATCACTGAAAGCGGATAAGATGCTCTAGAATCAAAGTGCTAGAGCGTCCTTTGTGCGTTCACTTGAACGCACGGCGCTCTAAAGTGCAGGAATCGCCCCTCACCCTAGCCCTCTCCCCGCAAGCGGGGCGAGGGGACTGAGAGCTCGCAGCGAAATCCCTTCTCCCCATCAAAATGGGGAGAAGGTCGCGGCAGCGGGATGAGGGGCGATTCGCCGACGTTAACCCCCCTGCTCTACCCCCAGGACCGCCAACAGATTGCGCATGCGCGCCGCCGCCAGTTCCGGCTTGTCGAGCACATTTGCCTGGTCGGCGAGGCGGAAGATGTCTGCGTAGTGGAGAAGACCGCGGGAGGACTGCAGGCCGGCGGGCAGGGTGAAATGGCGCTGGTGGCCGTTCAGCCAGGCGAGGAAGACGACGCCGGCCTTGTAGTATTGCGTCGGCGCCTCGAAGATCTTGCGCGACAGGGGCACGGTCGGTTCGATCACGCTGCGGAAGGTGGTGACATCGCCTTCTGCCAGGGCGGCGAGTGCCTTCGAAGCCGAGGGCGCCACGGCGTCGAAGATTCCGAGCAGCGCATGGCTGTATCTCTGGCCATCCCCTTCGATGAGTTGCGCATAGTTGAAGTCGTCGCCGGTGAAGCAGAGCACGCCCTCCGGAAGGCCATTGCGCAGCGCTACTTCCTTGGCGTTGTCGAGCAACGAAATCTTGATGCCTTCGACCTTGGCGCTGTTCTCCTCGATGATCGACAGCACCGTTTCCAGCGCTTCCTCGAAATTCTCCGAGCCCCAGTAACCCCTTAGCTGCGGGTCGAACATGTCGCCGAGCCAGTGCAGCACGACCTTGTCCTTGGCCTGGCGCAGGATATGTCCGTAGACACGGCGGTAGTCATCGGCCGATCGTGCAATGCGGGCCAGAGCGCGGCTCGCCATCATGATCGCCCGGCCGCCCTCGGCCTCGACGAAGCCGATCTGCTCCTCATAGGCGGCGACGACGTCCTCGATCGAACGCGCCGCGTCGGGAGAAAGATGGTCGGTGCCGGCGCCGCAGGCGAGATCGGCGCCGGGAACGCTACGCGCCTCGGCAAGCGAACGGCGGATCAGCTCCTGCGCGTCCGGCCAGGCGAGCCCCATGCCGCGCTGGGCGGTGTCCATCGCTTCGGCGATGCGGAAGCCAAGGCTCCAGAGGTGATGACGAAAGGCCATTGTCGCTTCCCAGTCGATTGCCGGCCGTCCCCACGGATCGGCATCGCGCAGAGGATCGGAAACGACATGCGCGGCCGCATAGGCGATGCGGTTGAAAGCCGGGACCTTGGCGGGCCGGGCGATTGGCGTTCCCTGGAGCCGATAGTCTTCGAGCGAGCCGTCTTGGCGCGGCAGGAGCAGGCTGGTCATGAGCGTGAATCCTCCTAGATTTGCGCCATGGAATAATTTAGAACGTTCCAAATATCAAGATCGAAAATCGTCCATCGCACCTGACAGCGATCGTTTGGGATCTTATCCGAGGTGTGTCGTTCTTCGCGAGGAAAGGCTGTTTTGTAACCTAAGCCGCGGAAGTTATGAGAATATTTCTATTTGCCGTCGTGTTGCCTGGTTTTCCAGGGCCAAGTGTGGGCCGCTAAAAAAGTGAATAAGAGCCTCTTGACGACATTGGAACGTTCCAATTAATAAGTATGAAAGAGATGAATACCGGTCGGGAGGATATCGATGGCAAAGGAGCGGGTGACAGTTGTCGACATTGCGCGCGCCGCCGGCGTGTCGAAGTCGACCGTGTCGCTCGTCCTGCAGGGCAGCTCGCTGGTCAACGAGGTGACGCGAGCCAAGGTGAACGCGGTGATCCGCGAGCTCGGCTATGTCTACAATCGCAGCGCCGCCAACCTGCGCCAGGCGAAATCGAAGATCATCGGCATCGTCGTCAACGACCTGACCAACAGCTTCTTTGCGGAACTCGCCGTCGGCGTCGATGCCGTCGTGCAGTCCGCGGGCTTCGTGCAATTCCTTGCCAACACCGGCGAGAAGAGCGAGCGCCAGCGCGAAGTGATCGCCTCGATGCGCGAGCATGGCGTGTCAGGGCTCATCATCTCGCCGGCACGCGGAACGGAAGCCGCCGATCTCGTGCCACTTGTCGAGAGCGGCATTCCCGTGGTGCTCGTCGTGCGCGACATCGCCGGGGCGGGCGTTTCATCGTTGATCTCGGACAATCGCGCCGGGGCGCTGGCGGCCGTCCGCCACCTGATTGCGCGCCGCCATCGCCGCATCGCCTTTCTCGGCGGCTTTGCCGATACCGCGGTCTTCGAGGCGCGCGTGCGCGGCTATCGCGACGCGCTCCGTGAGGCGGGCCTTCGCGCGGAAGATGACCTCGTCATCGGCTCCGCACCGTCGCGCGCCGGCGGCGTGACCGCGATCGAGCAGGCGATGATGCTGGAGGACCGGCCGTCCGCGGCGCTGTGCTTCAACGATGCCGTCGCCTTCGGGGTCTGCGACGGCTTGCGGGCGCGGCGGCTGGAGCCGGGCGCGGATTTTGCGGTGATCGGCTTCGATGACGTCATCGAGGCGAAGACGGCGGTGCCGGCGCTCACTACGGTCTCCGTCGATCCGCAGGGCATGGGCGAGCGTGCTGCCGAACTGCTCCTGAAGCAGATCAAGGCGGGGCGTGCGGAACCGGAGGCAATTGTCAGTCCAGTGCGGCTCGTCATTCGCCAGAGCTGTGGGGCCGCCGTCGAGCGCAGAGTGAAGGAGGTATCGTCATGATTCGCTGGGGATTGATCGGTGCGAGCACGATCGCGCATGAGTGGGTGATCGGCGCCATCCGCGCCGCAGGCGGAGAGGCGGTCTCGGTGATGAGCTCCAGCGAGGAGCGCGGCCAGGCCTATGCGGCGGAAAACGGCATCGCCAAGGCAGTCACCAGCGTCGCCGACCTCGTCGGCGATCCGGATGTCGATGCCGTCTACATCTCCACCACCAATGAATTGCATCACGACCAGGCGCTGGTGGCGATCCGCGCCGGCAAGCACGTGCTCTGCGAAAAGCCGCTGGCGATGAATCTCAATGATGCCTGTGAAATGGTGCTAACGGCATGCGAGGCCGGTGTCGTGCTCGGCACGAACCACCACTTGCGCAATGCCGCGACCCATCGCGCCATGCGCGATGCGATCGCCGCCGGCAGGATCGGCCGACCGATCGCAGCGCGTGTCTTTCACGCCGTCTATCTGCCGCCGCATCTTCAGGGCTGGCGGCTCGACAGGCCGGAGGCGGGCGGCGGCGTCATCCTCGACATCACCGTGCACGACGCCGACACGCTGCGCTTCATCTTGGACGACGATCCGCTCGAGGCTGTGGCAATCAGCCATAGCGCGGGCATGGGCAAGGAGGGGCTTGAGGACGGCGTCATGGGGGTCTTACGCTTCCGCTCCGGTGTTATCGCCCAGTTCCACGATGCTTTCACGACGAAATATGCCGAGACCGGGCTCGAAGTGCATGGCACCGAAGGCTCGTTGATCGGCCGCAACGTGATGACGCAACGGCCCGTCGGTACCGTCGTGCTGCGCAATGAAGAGGGCGAGAGCGAATTGCCGCTCGACCATCACAATCTCTATGAGGCGGCGCTTTCCGCTTTCCATGCGGCAATTGAAGGCAAGGGCGCGCCCTCCGCCACCGGCGAGGACGGCGTTTGGTCGCTGGCGACCGGCCTTGCCGTGCTCAAGGCGGCGGCGACCGGCACGGCCGCGGCAATTGAAACGGGACTTTGAATTCCATGAGCAAACACATTTCACCGGCGGAAGCGGCAGCCCTGATACCGGACGGCGCGGTCGTCTCGGTCTCCTCCTCAAGCGGCCTCGGCTGCCCGGACCTGATGCTGAAGGCGATCGGTGAGCGTTTCGACGCGACCGGCCACCCGCGTGACCTGACGACGCTGCATCCGATCGCAGCCGGCGACATGAGCGGGATCAAGGGTGTCGACTACATCGCCAGGAAGGGCCTTTTAAAAAAGATCATTGGCGGATCCTACCCCTCGGGTCCGTCGAGCGCCGAGCCGCCGCAGATCTGGCAGATGATCGGCGCCAACGAACTGGCGGCCTACAACATTCCGTCCGGCATTCTCTTCGACATGCATCGCGAGGCGGCGGCGAAACGGCCGGGCGTCCTGACCAAGATCGGGCTCGACACTTTCGTCGATCCGTCGCGCGAAGGCTGCGCCATGAATGCGTCCGCCGCAGCGGAGCCGGTCGTGAAGAAGATCGCGTTCGAGGGCGAGGACTGGCTCTATTTCAAGGCGATCGCGCCTCAGGTGGCGATCATCCGGGCGACGACGGCGGACGAGCGCGGCAATCTCACTTACGAGCATGAGGGCGCCTATCTCGGCGGTCTGGACCAGGCGCTCGCCGCCCGCAACAATGGCGGCATCGTGATCGCGCAGGTCAAGCGCATCACCAAGGAAGGCTCGCTGAAACCCCATGACGTGCGTGTGCCGGGCGTGCTTGTCGATTATGTGATCGTCGATCCAGACCAGAAGCAGACGACGCAGACGCCCTACGATCCCGCCATTTCAGGCGAGATTTTCCGCCCGCTCGACAGCTTCCGCGTTCCCGAATTCAGCATCCAGAAGGTGATTGCCCGCCGCGTCGCCCAGGAGCTCGAAGCGGGCAGCGCCGTCAATCTCGGCTTCGGCATTTCCGCCAATGTACCGCGGATCCTGCTGGAAGAAGGTCTGCATGGCGCCGTCACCTGGGTGATCGAGCAGGGGGCGGTCGGCGGCGTGCCGCTTCTCGATTTCGCCTTCGGCTGCGCGTCCAATGCCGACGCCTTCATGCCGTCGCCCTACCAGTTTACCTATTTCCAGGGCGCCGGTTTCGACGCGTCGCTGCTTTCATTCCTCGAAATCGACCGCACCGGCTCTGTCAACGTGTCGAAGCTCAGCTTCCGGCCGCATGTGACCGCCGGCGCCGGCGGCTTCGTCGACATCACCGCGCGGGCGAGGAAGATCGTGTTCTCGGGCATGTTCAATGCCGGCGCGAAGCTCGCGGTCGCCGACGGCAGGCTTGTTATCGAGAGGGAAGGCAAGCTGAAGAAACTCGTCAATGCGGTCGAGCACGTCACCTTCTCCGGTCGCCGGGCGGTCGAGCAGGGGCAGGACGTCACCTATGTCACCGAGCGCTGCGTGATGAAGCTGACGCCCGGGGGCATCGTGCTCACCGAAATCGCGCCCGGTGCGGACCTGCAGGAACATATCCTCGACCAGTCGGAATTTCCGCTGATCGTGTCCGACCGGCTGAAGCAGATGGATAGCGCGCTGTTCAACGAGGCGCCGCTCGGTCTGACGCTGCCGGCGAAGGCCGCGCGGAAGATTGCGGGAGGCGCGCATGGCTGACGAACGCATTCGGGTCGGGGTCGAAGGCGCGGTCGCCATCATGACCGTGTCGAGGCCTGAAAAACTCAACGCTTTCGACATCGACATGCTGAAGGCTCTTGCCGCCGCCTGCGATGCGGTCGAGGCGAACCGCGATGTGCGCGTCGCCATCCTGACCGGGGAGGGCAAGGCCTTTTCCGCTGGCGGCGACATCAAGGCCTGGGGCGGCATGGACGCGGCCGAATTCGGCCACGACTGGGTGCGTTTCGGCCACCGCGTCTTCGAGCGGCTCGCGACGCTCCGCATGCCGGTTATCGCAGCGCTCAACGGCCATGCACTCGGCGGCGGGCTGGAACTGGCGGCGGCCGCGGACATCCGCATCGCTGAACGCCAAGTAAAGATCGGCCTTCCCGAAACGAGCCTCGGCATGGTGCCCGGCTGGTCCGGTACGCAACGCCTGGTCGCCCGCTTCGGTGCGCAGATCGTGCGCCGCATGGTGCTCGGCGGCGAGATGTTCCCGGCGGAGGAGGCGAGGGCCGAAGGGCTGGTCGACGCGGTGGTCGAGACAGGCACGGTCATGGCTGCGGCGCGGGACTATGCCGCCCGCATTGCAAGCCGCGGGCCGGCGGCGCTCGAAATATCGAAACTGATGATCGCCTCGGCGAACGGCGAGGACAACGGCGCGGCGGTCGAGGCGCTCGGCTCGATCCTCGTCGCCAAGACCGGCGATCTCAAGGAGGGCGTCGCGGCCTTCAGCGAAAAGCGCGAAGCGCGCTTCAAGGGAGAATGGTGATGACGGTTCTGGTGAGGCCCAAGGCGCTTGGCGACTACAAGGTTCGTGAATTCCGGATGCTGATCGACGGCAAGTGGGTCGATGGCGCCGAAGGCCGCACGATCGAGCGGGTGGCGCCCGGCCATGGTGTGACCGTCAGCCGCTATCAGGCGGCAACGAAGATCGATGCCGAACGCGCGATTGCGGCGGCACGGCGTGCCTTCGACGAGGGTTCCTGGCCGCGCATGACCGCGTCGGAGCGCTCGCTCGTTCTGCTGCGTGCCGCCGACATAATTGCCGCGCGCGCCGACGAGCTTGCCTTTCTGGATGCGATCGAATCGGGCAAGCCGATCAACCAGGCGAAGGGCGAACTGGCGGGAGCCGCCGATATCTGGCGCTATGCCGCAGCACTCGCCCGCGATCTTTCCGGCGAAAGCTACAATACGCTCGGCGACGGCACGCTCGGCGTCGTGCTGCGCGAGGCGATCGGCGTCGTGTCGATCATCACGCCCTGGAACTTTCCCTTCCTGATCGTCAGCCAGAAGCTGCCGTTTGCTCTTGCCGCCGGCTGCACAACGGTGGTGAAACCGTCGGAGCTCACCTCCGCCTCGACGCTCGTCCTTGGCGAGATCCTGGAGGCGGCGGGCGTGCCGGCCGGTGTCGTCAACATCATCGTCGGCACGGGATCGGAGGCCGGCGCGCCGCTGACGAGCCATCCGGACGTCGACATGGTTTCCTTCACCGGTTCGACCGGCGTCGGTCGGCTGACCATGACGAACGCCGCGCAGACCTTGAAAAAGGTTTCGCTCGAACTCGGCGGCAAAAACCCGCAGATCGTCTTCCCGGATGCCAATCTCGACGAGTTCATCGATGCCGCCGTCTTCGGCGCCTATTTCAACGCCGGCGAATGCTGCAACGCCGGCTCCCGGCTCATTCTCCATCGCGATATCGCCGACGAGGTGACGGCGCAGATCGCTAGCCTCTCGGCCAAGGTGAAGGTCGGCGACCCGCTCGATCCCGAAACGCAGGTGGGGGCGATCATCACGCCGCAGCATTTGGAAAAGATTGCCGGCTATGTTTCCGCCGCCTCCAGTGACGGCGCGACCGTCGCCCATGGCGGTGCGGCGCTCGACCTCGGCATGGGGCAGTTCATGGCGCCGACCATCCTCTCGGCCGTCAAGCCGGAAATGGCGGTCGCCCGCGAAGAGGTGTTCGGCCCGGTCCTGTCCGTCCTCACCTTCGAGACGACGGAAGAGGCGATCCGCATCGCCAACTCCATCGACTACGGGCTCTCGGCCGGCGTTTGGAGCCGCGATTTCGATACGTGTCTCACGATCGGACGGCGCGTGCGCGCCGGCACGATCTGGTTGAACACCTTCATGGACGGCGCGTCGGAGCTGCCCTTCGGCGGCTACCGGCAGTCCGGCCTCGGCCGAGAACTCGGGCGGCACGCGGTGGAGGACTACACCGAGACCAAGACCCTCAACATGCATATCGGCCAGCGCACCAACTGGTGGATGCCGCGCTGAGGCGGTTTGGGAGGGGAGCTGAACATGCGGACGCGGACGGCAAGCGCGGAGAGGATCGGGAGGCGATTTTCGCACGCCCGTGCGCGTAGGCCCGTCGCGCCGGGTTCAGTCTGCAACGCTCACCGGCTGCGTCTCGAAGGGAAGCGCGGGGCTCAGCAACAGCTGCAGCTCGTTGATGTCCGTGCTGCCGGCGATGCGGTGCAGAAGGATGCGGCCCATATGTTCGCCGGTCGCGGTCAGGTCCTCGTAGATCGTGTCGACCCGAGGCTGGATCGCACTCAGCAGCTGCGACGTCTGCTTGGCGACGATGTCGTATTCGAGCCCAAGCGTCAGGCCGCAGTCGGTCATGCCGGTGATCGTCGCGAGCGCGCAAACCTCGCCGCCGCAGGCAAAGCCGTCCGGCGGGTCCTTCTCGGCGTAGCGCCGGCGGATGCGGTCGCGGATTGCGCCCGCCGAACTATCGAGATCGATGTCGGAAAGGACCTCATAGGCGCAGCCGGCCTCGCGCACGGCGGTCATGAAGCCGTGCTGGATATGGCCGGCGAAGGTGTAGCCTGCGGGTCCGTTGATCAGCGCCAGCTTGCGCCGCCCCTTGGCGATCAGCCGGCGTGTCGCTTCGTAGGCGAAAGTGAAATTGTCGTAGTCGACGAAGGGATGCGGCGTCGCGAGTTCGGTGCGGCCATGCGTGACGAAAGGGAAGCCATTTTCGGAGAGCAGCATGACGCGGGGGTCGAGCGGCTCCGTACGCGAGAAGATCAGGCCGTCCGCCATGCTGTTGCGGATGATGTAGTTGATCGCATCGATGTTCGCCGCATTCAGGAAATTCGGCATGACGATCAGGTGATAGGGCGTGCCTTGAAGCGCCTTGGCGATGCCGGCCATCACGGAGGTTCCGTATCCGAGGATTTCCTCATGGGGTTCGAGCAGAACTGCGATGACATTGGTGCGGCCGGTTTTCAGGCGCTGGGCGGCGCGGTCCGGCGAGTAACCGATATCGAGCGCCACCTGGCGAACGCGGTTGCGTGTCTCGATCGAGATTTGCGGGGCGTTGGCGAGCGCCCGCGACACCGTCGTGACGGCAAGGCCGGTAATGTCCGCTATGGTGCGCAGGGTCGGCTTGCCGCGACTGTTTGCCGGTCTTGTGCCGGAACTGACGGGTTTGGAGGGAGCGGCCAAGGGTTCTTTCCTGCGAGCGATCGAGAGCGGTTTTGTAACGTGACGCGAACCATTAGGCAATCGTATGATGAAAACGTTTTAAATCGACCAAAGGAGCCGGATTTGTTGCGTTGCACCAAGTCGGCGATGCCGTATAATCCAGCAATTTCAGTCAGTTTGGGTGGAAGGGCTATGGAAAGACCCGGTGCGCTTGACTTGGCGGTATTTGTAACGTTTTAAATTGGCCGGGCGGCGCACGCCGCAGGCCCATTGCCGGCCGGTGAAGACCGGCGGCATCGAATAAAGCGGGAGGAGATTCCGCTTCGGTAACTTGCAAACGGGAGGATAACGATGCGCAAGTTGATGACGACGACGGCTGTTGCAGCACTGATGTTGGCGGCGACAGCCGCGCGCGCAGCAGAAAACGTGGAAGTGTTGCACTGGTGGACGTCCGGTGGCGAGGCTGCGGCACTTGATGTTCTGAAAAAGGACCTGGAAGGCAAGGGCATCGGCTGGACCGATATGCCGGTCGCCGGCGGCGGCGGCACGGAAGCGATGACCGTGCTTCGCGCCCGCGTCACCGCTGGTAACGCTCCGACCGCGGTACAGATGCTCGGCTTCGACATTCTCGACTGGGCGAAGGAAGGTGCGCTCGGCAACCTCGACGATATTGCCGGCAAGGAAGGCTGGGACAAGGTCGTTCCGTCCGCGCTGCAGCAATTCTCGAAATATGACGGCCACTGGATCGCCGCCCCGGTCAACGTCCATTCGACGAACTGGGTCTGGATCAACAAGGCCGCCCTCGACAAGGCCGGCGGCAAGGAGCCGGCGAACTGGGATGAGCTGATCGCGCTGCTCGACAAGTTCAAGGAACAGGGCATCACCCCGGTCGCTCACGGTGGCCAGCCCTGGCAGGATGCGACGATCTTCGATGCCGTCGTGCTCTCGCTCGGCAACGACTTCTACAAGCAGGCCTTCATCGACCTCGACCCGGCAGCGCTCGGCGGCGACAAGATGAAGGAAGCCTTCGACCGCATGACGAAGCTGCGCTCCTATGTCGACGACAACTTCTCCGGTCGCGACTGGAACCTCGCCTCGGCGATGGTCATCGAAGACAAGGCCGGCCTGCAGTTCATGGGCGACTGGGCCAAGGGCGAATTCCTTAAGGCGAAGAAGGTACCGGGTACCGATTTCGTCTGCATCCGCTTCCCGGGAACGCAGGGCTCCGTCACCTTCAACTCCGACCAGTTCGCGATGTTCAAGGTCTCGGATGACAAGGTTCCGGCCCAGCTGCAGATGGCTTCCGCCATCGAAAGCCCGACTTTCCAGTCGGCCTTCAACGTCGTCAAGGGTTCCGTTCCGGCTCGTACCGACGTTCCGGACACCGACTTCGACGCCTGCGGCAAGAAGGGCATCAAGGACCTCGCCGAAGCCAACGCCAGCGGCACGCTCATGGGTTCCATGGCCCACGGCCATGCCAATCCGGCCGCCGTCAAGAACGCGATCTACGACGTCGTGACCCGCCAGTTCAACGGCGAGCTCAGCTCGGAAGACGCGGTGAAGGAACTTGCCGCTGCGGTCGAGGCCGCGAAGTAGGCGACGCGAGGGGCGGGATTTGCCCCTCACCCTGACCCTCTTCCCGCCAACGGGGAGAGGGGACGGAGACGCCGCGGCATATCCCTTCTCCCCGCAGGCGGGGAGAAGGTGCCGGCAGGCGGATGAGGGGCAGCCGCTCCGCCACACGAAACGATACGGTGGTAACAAACATGGATAGCCGCACCCGGCTGCAGGAGCTTTTGCCCAAGCTCGTGCTCGCCCCCAGCTTTCTCATCGTCCTGATCTTTGTCTACGGCTTCATAGCCTATACCGGCTTCCTGTCGATGACCGACAGCAAGATGCTGCCGTCCTACAATTTCGTCGGCTTAAGCAACTTCGCCAAACTGTGGGCCTTGCCGCACTGGTGGCGGGCGGTCAGCAACCTGGCGATCTTTGCGTCGCTCTATATCGTCATTTGCTCGGTGCTGGGCCTGGCGCTCGCCATCCTGCTCGACCAGAAGATCCGGGCGGAAGGGTTCCTTCGGCCGATCTATCTCTACCCGATGGCGCTGTCCTTCATCGTCACTGGAACGGCTTGGAAGTGGTTCCTCGATCCCGGCATCGGGCTCGAGAACACGATGCATCTCTGGGGCTGGGAAAGCTTCTCCTTCAACTGGATCAAGGACCGCAACTTCGCCATCTACTGCGTCGTCATCGCCGCGGTCTGGCAGTCGACCGGGTTCATCATGGCGATGTTCCTCGCAGGCCTCAGGGGCGTCGACAACGAAATCATCAAGGCGGCGCAGATCGACGGGGCGACGACCATGACCATCTATCGGCGGATCATCATTCCGTTGATGCGGCCCGTCTTCCTCTCGGCCTTCGTTGTTCTCGCGCATCTCGCGATCAAGGCCTATGACCTGATCATCGCGCTGACGGGCGGCGGGCCGGGGCAGGCGACCGAGTTGCCGGCGACCTTCATGTATTCCTACACCTTCACCCGCAACCAGATGGGCATCGGCGCATCCTCGGCGATCATCATGCTGATCATGATCTTCTCGATCATCATTCCCTACCTCTATTCCGAAATCCGGGGAGGAAAACGCTGATGCGCGCCCCCAGTCCAGACAATGTCATCTCGCACAACCGCCTGACGCGGGCATTGATCTACACGGCTCTGATCATCTTCGCGCTTTATTCGCTGCTGCCGCTCTACGTGATGGTGGTGAATTCGCTGAAGCCGCTAGACGAGATCCGCCAGGGCGGCATGCTGAACCTGCCGCAGACCTGGACGATCGAACCCTGGCTTTCGGCCTGGTCGACGGCGCAGATCGGCGTTCAGCCGACAGGCCTTCGCCCCTTCTTCATCAACTCGATCCTGATGGTAGTTCCCGCAGTGGCCATCTCGACGGTCGTCGGCGCGCTCAACGGCTACGTCCTGACCAAGTGGCGCTTCCCGGGTGCCAATATCTTCTTCGGCATGCTGCTGCTCTCCTGCTTCATCCCTTTCCAGATCGTGCTGATTCCGATGGCGCGCATCCTCGGCGTTTTGGGCCTTGCGGGGTCGATCTGGGGGCTGATCCTCGTCCACGTGGTCTACGGCATCGGCTTTACGACGCTCTATTTCCGCAACTACTACGAGGCCTTCCCGACCGAACTGGTGCGGGCGGCGCAGATCGACGGTGCCGGCTTTTTCCAGATCTTCCGCCGGATCATGCTGCCGTCCTCCGGGCCGATCATCGTCGTCTCGGTCATCTGGCAGTTCACCAACATCTGGAACGACTTCCTGTTCGGCGCCTCGTTCTCTGGCCCCTATTCGACACCGATGACGGTCGCGCTGAACAATCTCGTTTCGTCATCCACCGGGGTCAAGGAATACAACGTTCACTTCGCGGGCGCGATCCTTGCCGCCCTGCCAACGCTCGTCGTCTACATCGTGTCCGGCCGCTACTTCGTCCGCGGGCTGATGTCCGGCGCCGTGAAAGGATAAGCTCATGTCTTTCTTGAAAATCAGCAACCTGCGCAAGTCCTACGGCTCACTGGAGATTCTCAAGGACATCAATATCGAGATCGAAAGGGGCGGATTCCTCGTGCTCGTCGGCCCGTCCGGGTGCGGCAAGTCGACCCTCCTAAACACGATCGCGGGCCTGGAACCGATCACCTCGGGCGACATCGCCATCAACGGCCGGTCGGTCTCGGGGCTGCACCCGTCGAAGCGCGACATCGCCATGGTGTTCCAGTCCTACGCGCTCTACCCGAACATGACGGTCGCCGGAAACATCGCCTTCGGCATGGAGATCCGCGGCGTGCCGAAGGAGGAGCGCGAGAAGGCGATCCGCCAAGTCGCCGACATGCTGCAGATCGGCCACCTGCTCGACCGCAAGCCGAGCCAGCTCTCCGGCGGCCAGCGCCAGCGCGTCGCCATGGGCCGCGCGCTGGTGCGCAATCCGCAGGTCTTTCTCTTCGACGAGCCGCTGTCGAACCTCGACGCAAAGCTCCGCGTCGACATGCGCACCGAGATCAAACGCCTGCATAACCGCATGAAGACGACGATCGTCTACGTGACGCACGACCAGATCGAGGCAATGACGCTCGCTACAAAGATAGCCGTCTTGCGGGATGGCGTGCTGCAGCAGTTCGGAACGCCGGCCGACATCTACAACAATCCCGCCAACATGTTCGTCGCCGATTTCATGGGATCACCCGCGATGAACCTGCTAAAGGCCCGCATCGAGGCCGCCGGGGCAGATGTCGCGGTGTCACTGGAGCGGCCGAACGCCGAGCCCTTGAGGCTTGCCGTGCCGCATGATGGCGCTTTGTCGGCCTATGCCGGCAAGGAAGTCGTGTTCGGCATCCGGCCGGAGGCGCTGACCGATCCCGACGGCGCCGACCGCAACGCAAAGTTCGTCGCCGAGGGCGATTGCCTGATCGAAGTGGTCGAGCCGGCCGGCTCCGACACCTTTGCGGTCACTCGCCTTGGCGGCAAGGAGATCGTCGCCCGGCTGCGCGCCGACGCGCGCATCGCGCCGGGCCAGACGTCGCGGCTCGCCTTCAATCTCGACAAGGCGGTGTTCTTCGACCCGCAGAGCCAGATGCGGATTGCATGAGCGTGGCCATGCGCACTGAGCCGGATATCGTCATCATCGGATCGGGGATTGGCGGCGCGACCGTCGCGGCGGGCCTTGCCCCCTCAGGCGCCGAGATCCTGATCCTCGAGGCGGGCGTTCACATCGGGGACCGTCCGGAAAACCGCGACCAGCGGGCGATCTTCCAGCGCGGCCATTTCCGGCCGAAGGAGACCTGGTACGAGGCGGGCGGCGTCGGCTTCAATCCCGGCAACTACTACAATGTCGGAGGCAACTCGAAATTCTACGGCGCGGTGCTGACCCGCTACCGCCGCGAGGATTTCGAGGAGATGCAGCATCTCGACGGCGTTTCGCCGGCCTGGCCGTTTCCTTACGAAGAGCTGGAGCCGTGGTATTCCAAGGCGGAGGCGCTCTATCAGGTGCGTGGACGCCTTGGCGAGGATCCGACCGAGCCCGCCCACTCGAACGACTACGCCTACGGCCCCGTCCCCGACGAACCGGCGATCGCCAAGGTTCGCAAGCGCCTGGCGGAGATCGGGCTCAATCCCTATTCGCTGCCGCTCGGCATTGACATTGACCGTTGGCTCGCCAAGGGCAAGACCCCGTGGGACGCGCATCCGAACAGTTTCGACGGCAAGATGGATGCGGAAACGGCGGCGCTGACCGCGGCGCTCGAATATCCGAATGTCCGGCTGCAAACCGGTTCGCGCGTGACGCAGCTTGCGACGGCGTCGGACGGCAAGGCGATCGAGACCGTTCACTATGTCAAGGACGGCGAGGAGCACAGCGTTTCGCCGAAGCTGGTGATCCTCGCTGCCGGGGCCGTGCAATCGGCCGTCCTGTTGTTGCGCTCGGCCGACGGCCGCAATCCCGCAGGGCTTGCGAACCGATCGGACCAGGTGGGCCGCAATTTCATGAACCACAATTCGAGTGCGGTGATAGCGCTCAGCCCCTGGTACCGCAACGATTCCATCTACCAGAAGACCTTCGGCCTCAACGACTTCTACCTCTCGGACGGAACGGGCGGGCCGCCGCTCGGCAACATCCAGCTTCTCGGCCGGGTGTCGGGCGCGATCCTGAAGGCGAACATGCCGGCCGTTCCGGAATGGCTGCTGAACCAGGTCTCGGCCCGCGGTATAGACTTCTACGCCATGAGCGAGGACCTGCCGTCGCCGGATAGCCGGGTCACGGTCGACGGCGATCGCGTCGTGCTCCAATGGGTGCGCACCAATTGGCAGGCGCATCTCGATCTGGTCGCCAAGTTGAAGGCGGTGCTGCGCAAGGCGGGCTTTCCGGTCGTTCTCGCCCGCGCCTTCGACAATCGCACACCGTCGCATCAGTGCGGCACCGTTAGGATCGGCGAGGACCCGAATAAGGCGCCGCTCGATGTCTATTGCCGCGCCTTCGATCACCCGAACCTTTTCGTTGTCGATGCAGGCTTCCTGCCGACTTCGGCGGCGGTAAATCCGGCGCTGACCGTGGCTGCGCAGGCGCTCCGCGTCGCGGATCACATCGTTAAAGAGGACCTTCGGTCATGACGGAAACAGCACGTCCCGTCGCGATCGTCACCGGCGGCCGGCGCGGCATCGGGCTCGGTATCGCCCGGGCGCTGGCGGCGGCCGGCTTCGATATCGCCATCACGGGCATCGGGGATGCCGATGGTGTAGCACCCGTGCTCGCCGAGCTCGGCACTTTCGGTGTCCGTGCGATCTTTCTACAGGCCGATCTCGCGGATCTCGCCACCCACCAGGCAACTGTGGCCGCGGTAACCGAGGCGTTCGGCAGGATCGATTGCCTCGTCAACAATGCCGGGATCGCTTCCGTCGTGCGCGGCGATTTTCTCGATCTCAAGCCGGAGAACTTCGACACCATCGTCGGCATCAACCTGCGCGGCACGGTTTTCTTCACTCAGGCCGTTCTGAAGGCGATGCTCCCGATGCAGGCGATAGCGCCCCGATCCATCATCAACATCACCTCGGTCTCCGCGGCGATGACATCGCCGGAACGGCTCGACTACTGCATGAGCAAGGCGGGGCTTGCCGCCTTCAGCCAGGGCCTGGCGCTGAGACTGGCCGAGACCGGTGTATCTGTCTTCGAGGTTCGGCCGGGCATCATTCGTTCCGACATGACCGCGACCGTTTCCGGCAAATACGACACGTTGATTGCCGATGGGCTGGTGCCGATGCGGCGATGGGGAGAGCCCGAAGACATCGGCAAGATCGTCGCCGGACTCGCCGGAGGGCAGTTCGGTTTCGCCACGGGCTCGGTCGTCCAGGCCGATGGGGGGCTGTCAATCAGCCGGTTGTGAATTTGCCCCTCACACGAATGTGGGACCTGTCCCTCACCCTAACTCTCTCCCCGCAGGCGGGGAGAGAGGACGTGCCCGGCGACGGGCCGCGGGAGAAGGGACCCGGCAGGCCGGATGAGGGGCCGGCAAGACCGATGGTTACAGATGATCGCGCCGAGGCGCGTGACCTTGAGGACGATGTGAATGACCTATGACTACATCATCACCGGCGCCGGGCCGGCCGGATGCGTGCTCGCCAACCGGTTGAGCGAGGACCCGACGGTCAAGGTGCTGCTGCTCGAAGCCGGCGGCGGCGACTGGAACCCGCTGTTCCACATGCCGGCCGGCTTCGCCAGAATGACCAAGGGCGTTGCGAGCTGGGGTTGGCACACGGTGCCGCAGAAGCACATGAAGGGCAGGGTGCTGCGTTATACCCAGGCGAAGGTGATCGGCGGCGGCTCCTCGATCAATGCGCAGCTCTACACCCGCGGCAACGCCGTCGACTACGATCTCTGGGCACGCGAAGACGGCTGCAGCGGCTGGGACTATCGAAGCGTGCTGCCCTATTTCAAGCGCGCCGAGGACAACCAGCGTTTCGCCGACGACTATCATTCCTACGGCGGGCCGCTTGGTGTCTCGATGCCGGTCTCGACGCTGCCGATCTGCGACGCCTATATCCGCGCCGGCCAGGAACTTGGCATTCCCTATAATCACGACTTCAACGGCAAGCAGCAGGCGGGCGTCGGCTTCTATCAGCTGACCCAGCGCAACCGGCGTCGTTCCTCCGCGTCGCTTGCCTATCTCTCGCCGATCAGGGACCGAAAAAACCTGACGGTGCACACCGGTGCCCGGGTCGCCCGCATCCTGCTCGAAGGCAGCCGTGCGATCGGCGTCGAGGTGGTGACGGCCAAGGGGAGCGAAACCATCCGCGCGGACCGCGAGGTGCTGGTCTCGTCGGGTGCGATCGGCTCGCCGAAACTGCTCCTGCAATCCGGCATCGGTCCGGCCGACCACCTGCGCGCGGTCGGTGTCGACGTTCGCCATGATCTCCCCGGTGTCGGCGGCAACCTGCAGGACCATCTTGATCTCTTTGTCATCTCCGAGTGCACCGGCGATCACACTTACGACAATGTCGCCAAGCTGCACCGCACGCTCTGGGCAGGCCTGCAATACGTGCTCTTCCGCACCGGCCCCGTTGCCTCTTCGCTCTTCGAGACCGGTGGCTTCTGGTATGCCGATCCGGCTGCACGCTCGCCGGACATCCAGTTCCATCTCGGTCTCGGCTCGGGCATCGAGGCCGGCGTCGCGCGTCTCAAGAACGCTGGCGTCACGCTCAACTCCGCCTATCTGCATCCGCGGTCGCGCGGCACCGTCCGGCTTTCATCCGCCGACCCGGCCGCCGCGCCGCTCATCGACCCGAACTATTGGGAGGATCCGCACGACCGCAGGATGTCGCTCGAAGGCCTGCGGATCGCCCGCGAAATCATGCAGCAGCCGGCGCTGAAGTCCTATGTTCTCGCCGAACGTTTGCCGGGCAACAATATCCGGACGGAAGAGCAGCTTTTCGAATATGGCTGCGCCAATGCCAAGACCGACCATCACCCGGTCGGCACCTGCAAGATGGGCACCGATCAGATGGCAGTGGTCGACCTGGAGCTGAAGGTGCGCGGGCTCGACGGCTTGCGGGTCTGCGACAGTTCGGTGATGCCGCGCGTGCCATCCTGCAACACCAACGGGCCGACGATCATGATGGGCGAGAAGGGGGCGGATATCATTCGCGGCCTGCCGGCGCTACCGCCCGCGATCTTCCAGCACGAGCGCAACGACTCACGTCCACGGGCACGTGCAGACGTTCGTTAGGCGGGACACCACCATGATCCGACACTGCGTTTTCATCCGCTTCCGTCCGGACGTGACGAGTTCCGAGAAGGCGGCGATCTTCGCCGAGATCGCCGCGCTAAAGAGCCGCCTCCCAGGTCTGCTGGCGGTGCATAGCGGTGTGAATGTCAGCCCGGAAACCGGCATGGACAAAGGTTACTGCGAAGGCTTCATCGTCGATTTCGCCGATGCGGCGGCGCGCGACGGCTATCTCGATGACGCAGAACATCAAAAGACCGGCGCAAAAATCGTTGCGGCGGCGCAAGGCGGCGTCCAAGGTGTGTTCGTCTACGATCTCGAAATCCCGGACTGATTCCATGGCATCGATCGAGCCGCGCTCCTTCCTGATCTCCCTCTTCGAGGCTGCCGTCGTGGCGGCCGATCCTTACGCCGCCATTCGCGCCCACCTGCCCGAGAGGCCGAAGGGGCGCACGATCGTCATCGGCGCCGGCAAGGCCGCAAGCCAGATGGCGGCGGCCTTCGAGCGGCTCTGGGACGCACCGCTCACGGGCGTCGTCGTAGCCCGCCACGGACCGGTCGAGAGGTGCGAGCGCATCAAGGTGCTGCAATCGGCGCATCCGGTGCCGGACGAGGCAGGGCTGGCCGCGTCATCCGCCCTTCTCGAGTTGGTCGAGGGACTGACGGCCGATGATCTCGTCGTGGCGTTGGTTTCCGGCGGCGGCTCGGCACTCCTGCCGGCGCCACCAAGCGGCCTGACGCTCGAAGACGAGATCGCGGTCAACCGCGCGCTGCTCGCCTCCGGAGCGCCGATCTCGGCGATGAATGTCGTCAGAAAACACGTGTCGCGCATCAAGGGTGGCCGGCTTGCGCTTGCCGCATCGCCGGCGCGCGTCATCAGCCTCGTCGTCTCCGATGTTCCGGGCGACAATCCCGCCTTCGTTGCCTCCGGCCCGACGGTGCCCGATTTGTCGAGCCTGGAAGACGCGCGTGAGATCGTCGCCCGCTACGGCATGACCTTTCCCGAGCGCGTGATGGCGCATCTCGCGTCTGATGTCGCGCGAGCCCCCGGTCCCGACGACCCTGCCCTTGCCGGTAACCAAGTTCACGTGATCGCCTCGGCCAGCGTCTCGCTGGAGGCAGCAGCGGCGCGGGCGCGGGAACTCGGCATAGAGGCCGCAATTCTCTCGGACGCAATCGAGGGTGAAGCGCGCGACGTCGGCCGGATGCATGCGGCGCTTGCGCGCGAAGTGGCGTTGCGAAATCGACCCTTCGCAAAGCCTGTGGCGCTGCTTTCCGGCGGCGAGACGACAGTGACGATTTCCGGCAACAGCTACGGAAAAGGTGGACGCAACAGCGAGTTCCTCTTGTCGCTGGCGCTCGACATCGACGGCGTCAATGGCATCGAGGCGCTCGCCGCCGACACGGACGGTATCGACGGTTCGGAGGACAATGCCGGTGCCTTTGCAGACGGGGCGAGTGTCACCCGGATGCGGGCGGCGGGCGTTGACCCACGCGCCCATCTCGCCCGCCACGATGCCTGGTCGGCTTTTGCCGCCAGCGGCGATCTTTTCGTGCCCGGTCCGACCGGGACGAATGTCAATGATTTTCGGGCGATTTTGATACGCTGAGTAATGGGGACGAGCGTGCAAGTGCACCCCTCCCCAACCCCTTCCCACAAGGGGGAGGGGCTACCGCGCCGCACCGGCGCGCCTCCATCTGATCCCTCGCGCCTGACGCCAAGATGGACAGGAGCAGACATCTTTGCCTTCCCACAAAGAGGAAGGTTGCCTTGGCCATACCTTTGCACCTTGTTTTTGGACCTTCCGTCTGATGCCAGGCCTGAAAATGGTAGTCGAGTGCTGCGGGCGCGAAAGCCCCTCCCACCTGTGGGGAGGGGTTTTGATCGAGTTCCTTACTTCACCCGCTTCAGCGCATCGGCGAGCATCGAGACGATCTCGTCGAAATGCTGCTTTTCGGCGATCAGCGGCGGCGAGAAGGCGATGATATCGCCGGTAACGCGGATCAACAGACCTCTCTCGAAGCAGTCGACGAAGACGTCATAGGCGCGGGCGCCGGGCGCCCCATCACGCGATTTGAGTTCGATACCGGCGATCAAGCCGATGGTGCGGATGTCGATCACATGCGGCAGGCCCTTCAGCGAATGCATCGCTTCGTGCCAGTCGTCCTGCAGCTCGGCGGCGCGAGTCATCAGGCCCTCGTCGCGATAGATGTCGAGCGTCGCGATGCCGGCGGCGCAAGCCGCCGGATGGCCGGAATAGGTGTAGCCGTGGAAGAGTTCGATCTGACCTTCCGGCCCGTGCATCAGCGCATCGTGCACCTTGCGGCTCGCAAATACAGCGCCCATCGGGATGGCGCCGTTGGTGAGGCCTTTGGCGGTGGTGACGAGATCCGGTGTGACGCCGAAATAGTCGGTTGCGAAGGCGGCGCCGAGGCGACCGAAGCCGGTGATCACTTCGTCGAAGATCAGGAGAATACCGTGCTTGTCGCAGATCGCGCGCAGCCGCTCGAGATAACCCTTCGGCGGGATCAAGACGCCGGTGGAGCCGGCGACCGGTTCGACGATGCAGGCAGCGATCGTTTCGGCGCCGTGCAGTGCCACGAGCCTTTCGAGATCGTCGGCGAGTTCCGCGCCATGTTCCGGCTGCCCCCTGACGAAGGCGTTCCTTGCCGGGTCATGGGTGTGGCGCAGATGATCGGACCCCGGGAGTTGCGGGAAGACGCGGCGGTTGTTGACGATGCCGCCGACGGAGATGCCGCCGAAGCCGACGCCATGATAGCCGCGCTCGCGGCCGATGAGACGCGTGCGCGTGCCCTGGCCGATCGAGCGCTGGTAAGCGAGCGCGATCTTCAGCGCCGTGTCGACCGATTCCGAGCCGGAGCCGGTGAAGAACACCCGGTCGAGCTTGGCGCCGGCCGGGCCGGGGGCGATTTCGGCGAGGCGCTGGGCAAAGTCGAAGGCAATCGGATGGCCCATCTGGAAGGAAGGGGCGAAGTCCATCGTCGAAAGCTGGCGCTCGACCGCGGCGGCAATCTGGCGGCGGCCGTGACCGGCGTTGACGCACCAAAGGCCGGCGGTGCCGTCGAGGATCGTCCGGCCGTCGACGCTGGTATAGTGCATGCCCTCGGCGCTCGCGAGCAGGCGCGGTGCTGCCTTGAACTGGCGATTGGCGGTAAAGGGCATCCAGTAGCTGTCGAGCACCGGGGCGTTGGGCTTGTTGTGGGCGTCCATGGCATCCTCCTGTCGGTTTGGCGATTGACGCCATGATTTCTTTTGCCGAACAAGTCCTTTTCTTCTCTAAGCTAAGCCATTGTATTACATGGATACTGCCTGCTAGAGTTTCGATATTTCGAACAACGTCAACACGGGAACCTGTGATGAGTGTCGATATCGGCAACCGGCTCCGCCATGTGCGGCTGATGCACAATCTGTCCCAGCGCGAACTCGCCAAACGGGCGGGCGTCACGAACTCCACCATCTCGCTGATCGAATCGAATGCTTCCAACCCGTCGGTCGGCGCCTTGAAGCGCATTCTCGACGGCATTCCGATCGGGCTTGCGGAGTTCTTTTCCTTCGAACCGGAAAAGCCGCGCAAGGCTTTTTATGCGGCCGACGAACTGGTGGAGATCGGCAAGGGACCGATTTCCTATCGCCAGATCGGCGACAATCTCTTCGGCCGCAGCCTGCAGATCCTGAAGGAGTGCTATCAGCCGGGGGCGGACACCGGCAAGGTGCCGCTGGTGCATGAGGGTGAGGAGGGTGGGATCGTGCTTTCCGGGCGGCTGGAGGTGACCGTCGATGACGAGCGGCGCATCCTTGGGCCGGGCGACGCCTATTATTTTGAAAGTCGCCGGCCGCATCGCTTTCGCTGTGTCGGGCCGGTGCCGTGCGAGGTGATCAGCGCCTGCACGCCGCCGACGTTTTGAGGGCTCCTGCTGAAAGCCCTTCCCCAACCCCTCCCCACAAGGGGGAGGGGCTTGGAGTTCGCGGCAATCTCTTGCTACTTCAATGGCGTACCGTCTTCTGTGGCGGTCAAGATGCGGCTGAAGCGGCGCGCCACGTTTAGCCCCTCCCACCTGAGGGGAGGGGTTGGGGAGGGGTCTTTTCCGCCCCTCTTTTGCTGACTCAGGACAGCCGCGCGCAGGCCGCGGCGATTCGCTCCAGTGCTTCCTTGAGCTCCGCTTCCGACGTCGCATAGGAGATGCGGAAGAAAGGCGAAAGGCCGAAGGCCGAGCCCGGGACGACGGCGACATGGGCGTCGTCGAGCAGATAGGCGCAGAAGTCCGTATCGGTTTCGATGGTCTTGCCCGATGGCGTTGCCTTGCCGAGCATGCCGGCGCAGCCGGAGAACGTGTAGAAGGCGCCTTCCGGAACGCGGCAATCGAGGCCGTCGATGGCGTTCAACCCGCTGACGACGAGATCGCGGCGGCGTTGAAAGCTCGTGGTGCGTTCTTTCAGAAAATCTTGCGGGCCGGTCAGCGCCGCGACCGAGGCTGCCTGGCTCACGGAGGACGGGCAGGAGGTCGCCTGGCTCTGCACCACGGCCATCGCCTTGATGAGCTCGCGCGGCCCACCGGCATAGCCGATCCGCCAGCCGGTCATGGCGTAGGCCTTCGAGACGCCGTTGACCGTCAGCGTCCGCTCCTTGAGCCGGGGCTCGAGCTGCGCCGGCGTGACGAAGCGGAAACCGTCATAGACGATATGCTCGTACATGTCGTCGACGAGCAGCCAGACATGCGGATACTTGAGAAGCACCTCGAGCAGCGGTCGGTAATCGGCAGCGCTGTAGGCGGCGCCGGACGGGTTCGACGGCGAGTTCAAGAGTACCCAGCGCGTCTTCGGGGTGATCGCCGCCTCGAGTTTTTCCGCGGTGAGGCGGAAACCGGACGATGCATCGCAGGCGATCAAGACCGGCTTGCCTTCGCAGATCTGGACGATGTCGGAATAGGAGGTCCAGTAGGGCGTCGGGATGATCACCTCATCGCCGGAATTGATCGTCGCCATCATGGCGTTGAACAGGATCTGCTTGGCGCCGGCGGCAACCGTGATCTCATCCAGCTCGTAGGCAAGGCCGTTCTCGCGCTGGAACTTTTCGCGGATCGCCTTCTTCAGTTCCGGCGTACCGTCGAGCGCCGTGTACTTCGTCTCGCCGCGCTGGATCGCGTCCCAGGCCGCCTGCTTGACGTGGTCCGGCGTATCGAAGTCCGGCTCGCCCGCACCGAGGATGATCACCGGCTTGCCTTCACGCTTCATGGCATTGGCGCGGGCGCCGATCTTCAGAATTTCGGAAACGCCGATCGAGGCGATCCGCGAGGCGGGCAGAAAGCCCGCCTCCTTCACGGTTGCATTGATAGCCATGGCCGATCCCTATTCGATGTCGCCAATCATTCGATATCGAACGAGACGCCCTGCGCCAGCGGCAGAGCCTTCGAATAGTTGATCGTGTTGGTTGCCCGGCGCATATAGGCCTTCCAGGCGTCGGAACCGGATTCACGGCCGCCGCCGGTTTCTTTCTCGCCACCGAACGCACCGCCGATTTCGGCGCCCGAAGTGCCGATGTTGACGTTGGCGATGCCGCAGTCCGAGCCGTCAGCCGCGAGGAAGCGCTCCGATTCCTGCATGTCGCGGGTGAAGATCGACGACGAAAGGCCGGCAGCGACCGCATTGTGGTCGGCGAGCGCGGCGTCGAAATCGTTGTACTTCATGACATAGAGGATCGGCGCGAAGGTTTCTTCGAGAACCGGGCCAGCCTGCTTCGGCATTTCGACGAGTGCCGGCTTCACGTAGTAGCCGTTCTCATGCCCGAGTTCGACGCGCTCGCCGCCGGTGACGGCGCCGCCATGCGACTTGGCCTCAGCGATCGCCTTCTGCATGTTGTCGAAGGCGGCCCTGTCGACGAGCGGGCCGACGAGTGCCGTGCTTTCCAGCGGGTTGCCGACGGAGACCGACGTGTAAGCCTTCTTCAGGCGCGGAACGAGCTGGTCGTAGACGCTCTCATGGACGAAGAGGCGGCGCAGCGTCGTGCAACGCTGGCCGGCGGTGCCCATGGCGCCGAAGGCGATGGCGCGGAGCGCCATGTCGAGATCGGCCGACGGGCAGACAATGCCCGCGTTGTTGCCGCCGAGTTCGAGGATGGCGCGGGCAAAGCGCTTCGCAAGACGCGGGCCGACTTCGCGGCCCATGCGGGTCGAGCCGGTTGCCGAAACGAGCGGCACCTTCGGGTGATCGACGAGCACTTCGCCGATCACGCGGTCGCCGATCAGCACTTGCGACAGGCCTTCCGGCGCATCGCCGAAGCGGGAGAGGGCGCGTTCAAGGATCGCCTGCGATGCAAGCGCGGTGAGCGGCGTCTTTTCCGACGGCTTCCAGACGACGGCGTTGCCGCACACAAGCGCCAGCGCCGCGTTCCAGGACCAGACGGCGACCGGGAAGTTGAAGGCGGAGATGATGCCGACGACGCCGAGCGGATGCCAGGTTTCCATCATGCGGTGGCCCGGGCGTTCGGTGGCGATCGTGAGACCATAGAGCTGGCGTGAGAGACCGACGGCGAAATCGCAGATGTCGATCATTTCCTGCACTTCGCCAAGGCCTTCCGACGGGATCTTGCCGGCTTCGAGCGAGACAAGGCGGCCGAGGTCGGCCTTGAAGGCGCGCAGCTCCTCGCCAAGCAGGCGGACAAGCTCGCCGCGCTTCGGCGCCGGCACGAGCCGCCAGGCGCGGAAGGCTTCGTTGGCTCTTTCGATCCGGGCGGCGGCCTCAGCGGCCGAAACGGTCTTGAGGCTCGCGATCTGTTCGCCGGTGACCGGGCTATAAGACGGCATGTCGCCGCCCACGTAGAGTTCGCGGGCGACGCCCATCTTGTCGAGGAGGGCGGCGGCCTCCTTGGCGACGTCGACTTTCTTCGTTGCAATGTTCATCTGATCTGACTCCCGTTTTGTCTCATATATCGGTTGCGCGGGATGCGGGCGGAAAACCGCTTCACACTTTCCCTCATCCCGCGGACTTAACCAAAACGCACGCTGCCGAGCCTTCCCGGCGATGTAAGTGTTTTCAGGCCGCCGGCCATCTCTTTGAGTTTTTCCGGCGTGTAGAAATCGTAAAAGGCCTGGTTCCGCCGGCCGATCGCATGCTCGGCACTGAAGCTGCCGCCATATTGCTCGACAGCCACCGCAAAGACCCATTCGCGCAGGCGCTGTTCGAAATCCGCCTCGGTCAATAGCGGGCTATCCTTTGCCACGACAAGATTGAAGTGCACGCCGCCGTCGCCGATGTGGCCGAAATCGCAAACCGTAACGCCCGGGAACTTCTCCGGCATCTCGGCCTTCATATGGTCGCAGAAGGCCATGATATCACCTCTGCGGAAGGAAAGATCGAAGGCGATCAGCTTGCCGAGGTGCTTCACGCCTTCGGAAAGCGCGTGGCGAAGCGCCCAGATCTCGTGCGGCGGACCGACGAAGGCGTCGGCGAGCGGCGCCTCTTCCGATTCCCAGATTTCGGCGAGCACGCCTTCGAGCACGGCATCGAGCGATTGCTCGCCCTCGCGCGGCTCCCAGGTGCGGGAGATTTCCGCGAGGATTACATAGTCCGGCACGTTGCCGCCCTGAAAGGGATTCTTCAGCGACGATACGTGAGCAAAAGCGGCGGCGATGGCGTTCTTCGACATGCCTTCGAAGGCCGAAAGATAGGCGCCTAACCGCTGTTCCATGGCTCTCAGCAGCGGCAGCACATGGGCGCCGCTTGCCGGGACGAGGAAAGCCGTCGCAGTCTGTTTCGGCACCCGCTCGAGGTTCAGCACACATTCGGTGACGATGCCGAAGGCGCCGGAGGTGCCGACGAAGATCTGCTTCCAATCGACGCCGGTATTGTTCTTGCGCAGGTCGCAGCCGAGATCGAGAACGGTGCCGTCCTCGTCGGCGAGCACGACCTTCAAGCCCAGCGTATTGCGACGCACGTCGCCGTATTTCAAGAAGCGCGAACCGCCGGTGTTGGTCGCGATCATGCCACCGATGCGCGGATCTGCGCCGAGATCGATCGGGAAAAGCAGCTCATGTTCTTCCAGCCGCCGGTTGAGATCGGAGAGCCGAAATCCGGCATCGACGCGCACCGAGCGGTTGTCGCTATCGAGCTCAAACTGCCTGGTCAGCCGGTCGAGGCTGAGTACGACTTCGCTGCCGGAGACGTCCGGGGTCGAGCCAGAGACGAGACCGGTATTGCCAGATTGCGGGATGAGGGCGATGCCGTTGCGGACGCAATAGGAAACGGCCGCAGAAACCTCCGCCGTCGTCGCCGGGCGCAGCACGGCGGCTGCACGGCCCTGGTCGTAACGCGCGCCGGTCTCATAGGCCTGCATGTCTTCCTGACGCGCGACGACGCCCTTGTCGCCAAGGATGTTCGTCAACGCGTCGATATGGTCCTTCGCAATCATGGTAAGCGTATCATTCCGCTGCCATCGCCGCTGAGAGCGCCTGAAGGCAGCTTTCAATCGATGCCTGTTCGATACCGGCATAGTGATCGAACTCATTGAGCACGGCGACACCCAGATCGGCCTCGAAGCGCCTCTGGTTCGGACTTGCAACGAACTCCTGCTGGCCACCGTCGCCAAGGTTCGACTGGAAGATACCGGCGGCACTAACCGGTAGGAAGTCCTCGTAGACGATCGGATCGAACGCAACGAGGCCGTCGGCGATCAGCATATCGAGGTCGCGACGGCCGGTGAGCTTCGTCTGCCGGCCTTTTGCCGTCAGAGAATAGCTGAAATAGCCGAGTTCTGCCTCCCGGATCTCCGCCCAGCTGTCGGGGAAAGCCTCGAAGGCCCGGGCAAGCGCTGCTTCGTACTGCTTCGCATTCGACCCATCGGCGGCAGGCCGCACGATCTTGCGCGACTCCTCCAGCAACCGGTCGTAGAGGCCGCGCCCCTTCGGCGTCAGTGCGATGCCGCGCTGTTCGATCTCGCCGAAGCGGGCTGTGTGCGAACCGGTTTTCCACGCGCCCTCTCCGTCGCGGAAGGAGACGGGCTCTTCCAGGGCCTTGAACGACGTCTGGCGCAACAGGATCGCGCATTTGCGCGTCGGCGGGCCCTCGACGACCGCCTTCGGGGCGATGCCGTATTCGGGCATCAGCGCCTGGACCTTGTCGATGTCGAGCGTGCGCGGCGTCAGATGGTTGATGTGCGGTCCCTTGAAGGAAACGACGTCGGCGATCAGCCGGTGCGCGTCGTGCAGGCGCTTGTACATATCGGCGCCAACATTAGCCTTGTCGTGCCAGCGGAAGGTTTCGAGCACCTCGGCGACGAACCGTTCGGCATCGGCCTTGTCGAGCCCGCCGTCGCGCTCGGCTTTTTCGGTGAGCTCGATCGCGCCGGAGGTGAAGATCCGGCGCTCGCGCAGAATCGCTTCCGCCTCGGCACGCAGGGTCTCGTCGGCTATGAGGTCGAGCCGCAGGAGCGAAGTGAAGACGCGGAAGGGATTGCGCTTCAACGCCGCGTCGCCGACCGGCCGGAAGGCGGTCGAATGGACCGGCACGCCGGCGGTCGAAAGGTCGTAGTAGCCAACGGGATACATGCCCATGACGGCGAAGACGCGGCGCATCATCGAGAGTTCGGCCGGCGTGCCAAGGCGAATCGCCCCGTGGCGCTCCTCCGAGATGCGGTCGAGCGAGTCGGTCGCCTGAAGACGGTCCTTCAACGTCGCGTCCGCCACCAGCGTATCGGCGTTGACCTTCGCCACCAGTTCCATGAGCGTGCCGTAGGCCGGCACCTCTTCACGATACATGAGCGACATGGCGGCAGAGAAAGCCGAGCGGACCTCGTCGGCGGATACGAAACTATTTTCTTTCACTGTGGCTCGCCTCGCGCTAAGGGTGAAGGACAAGATCATTCTTATTTTTGATCATATCCGAACGAAGCGGCCTTGGATCGCGTTGCTTCTGACTATGTTGATGCGAGGCCGGAATGAAGTTAAGCCGACGACTGGTTCCTGACGTGACGACGCTGCAGGCCTTCGAATGCGCCGCGCGCCACGGCAGCTTCACCCAGGCCGCGGCCGAGCTCAACCTCACGCAAAGCGCCGTCAGCCGACAGATCAAGGATCTCGAAACCCAGCTCGGCGTCCTGCTCTTCGAACGCGTGCGCCAGCGGGTCATCCTTTCCGACGCCGGGCAGAAGTTCTTGCCGGAAGTCCGGCGGCTCCTGCATCAGACCGAGGAGCTCATGGTGCGCGCCATGGCCTCCGCGCGCGCCGATTCAACGTTGTCCATCGCATCGCTGCCGACTTTCGGCAGCCGCTGGCTGGTGCCGCGCCTGCCCGATTTCCTGAGGCGTCATCCGGGCACCGTCATCAATATCGCCTCGCGCTCGGCACCGTTCGATTTCGACGAGCAGAATTTCGATCTGGCGATCCACTACGGCCAGCCTGTCTGGGCGCGGGCAACCTGCAGCTTTCTTTGCAACGAGGTCATCGTTCCGGCCGCCAGTCCCTCACTCCTGAAGGCCAATCCGGTCGAGGCGCCGGAGGATATCGGCGGCGGCCCACTCCTCCATCTTGCCACGCGCCCCAAGCTCTGGGCGCATTGGTTCGAGACAAACGGGGTGGATGGACATGGCGCCTATCGCGGCAACCGGTTCGACCAGTTCTCGATGGTGATCGAGGCGGCAACCGCGGGTCTCGGTTTTGCCCTTTTGCCTCGCTATCTCATCGAACAGGAACTTGCCGCAGGCACGCTGCGGATCGTTCTCGATCGACCGATGCAGACCGAAAATAGCTACTACCTCGCCGTTCCGGAGGGCAAGCGTGAAAATCCGATCAGCCTCGCCTTCAGGGAATGGATTGCCGAACAGGTCGGTTGAGTTCGACCCGTCGCGGCCCGCCTGAAGCGGGACCTTTGCCGGCGGCTCCGTATCTCGTGCCGCCATGCCGCAACACGACCAGGAAGGGGCTGACTTGACAGGAACGTTCATCGAACCGGCGGGAGTCTGCGCGGTGGTCCGCTTTCTCCCGCTCCGGACTCGCCCAATTCGTCCGAACCTGCGCTCGCAATCCTTGCAAGCTGCTGACACTGTGGCTAAAAAATGCCACTTTCATGCATCACGCGGCCGTGAAATCCAACGCGCCGTCGGCCTTGCGATCTCCGATGCCCAAGTCCCCGGCGGCGCCCGCTTCCGGCGCCTTCCCACTTTCGGGAGGATGACGGCGGATGGGGGGACACATGACCGTGTCTAGAAACGCGCCGACTCCGCTTGGACCATCAGGGCCGCAATCGACCTGGCCGAACAACGAAAGCCGGGCCGATCAACCCCGGTTGGAATCAGAAACTGCAGCCATGCTCCTTCAGAACAAGCCGTCCCATTCACCGCGCGACCCCGAAGCGAAACAGATCGACTATAACGATTCGATTCGTTCGACCTATTTCTCGATCGACGACCTTCGGCAATGCGGTGAAAATCTCGCCCTGAAGGGCACTTCGTCGCTTCCCGGTTTCTTTTCGTTCGATTTCCGCGCGCGGCATCGCGAAAACGAGAAGGAAATCTTGCGCGTCTACCGCACGACGGCGGCCGACGTCGAAGCCGGCTCCTCGATCACGCCCGCGGCCGAGTGGCTGCTCGACAACCACCATGTCGTCGAGGAAGCGATCCAGGAAGTCCGACGCGATTTTCCGCGCAGGTTCTATCGGCAATTGCCGACGCTTTCGGTCTCGGGTCTCGTCATCCCGCGCACGATGGCGCTGGCCTGGCTTTATGTCGCCCACACCCACAGCATGGTTTCGCGGGAAAACATCACCGCGATGGTCGAGGGCTTCCAGCAGCATGAAACCTTCAAGATCGGCGAGTTGTGGGCGTTGCCGTCGATCCTGCGTTTCGTGCTGATCGAGAACCTGCGCCGGATCGCCATCCGGGTCGAGCGCTCGCGCGGCATGCGGCAGAAGGCGAACGAGGTCGCCGACCAGATCGTGCGCCTGAACGATCCCGAAAGGTGCCGGACGCTGCTTGCGGAATCGGAGGCACGTTCCGCCGACAACACGTTCATCGCGCAGCTGCTCTATCGCATGCGCGATGGTTCGCAGACTTCGGGCGCGGTGATCGGCTGGATCGAGGAACGGCTAGAAAGGCGCGGCACCGACGTCGAGGAGGCGCTTGTCGCCGAGCAGAATCGCCTGGGCTCCGGCAACGCGACGATGAGCAACATCATCCGCAGCCTGCGCGAAATCGACGACACGGATTGGGCCGTCTGGTTCGAGAGCGTAAGCAAGATCGACGCGACGCTTCGCGAAGGCTCCGACTATGCCTCGCTCGATTTCGGCTCGCGCAACAAGTACCGGGACACGATCGAGAAACTGGCGCGCCGCTCCGGTCACAGCGAGCATGAAGTCACCCAGATCGCGATCGAGATGGTCGAGGAAGCAAGGGCCGCCGCGGCCGTCGAAGCGCCGCTGCAGGAACCGAACGTCGGCTCCTTCCTGGTCGGCACGCAGTACAAGGAGTTGGAGAACAGGATCGGCTATTCGCCGTCGCCGCTCCAGCACATCATCCGCTTCGGCCGCAAGCTCGGCTGGTTCGCGATCGCCGGACCGAACATCCTTCTGACCATTCTCGCGATGGTCGCGGTCTATGCCTTCGTCAGCCCCATGGAAATTCCAAGCGGGGCGAAGCTGATCATGCTGCTATTGTTCGCGCTGCCGGCTTCGGAAGGCGCGATGGGGCTGTTCAACACGCTGGTCACGCTCGTCGTCAAACCCTCGCGGCTTGTCGGCTACGAGTTCCTCGACGGCATCCCGGAAGATGCGCGCACGCTCGTCGTCGTCCCGTGCCTGATCGCCAAGCGCGATCATGTCGATGAACTGGTCCGCAATCTGGAGGTCCACTATCTCGCCAACCCGCGGGGCGAAATCTCCTTCGCGCTGCTCAGCGACTGGGCCGACAGCAAGTTCGAGGAAACGCCGGCCGACATGGACGTCCTCGAATATGCCAAGCACGAAATCGCCTCGCTCGCCGCTCGCTACGCCTACGACGGCAAGACGCGCTTCTTCCTGCTGCATCGCCGCCGGCTCTTCAACGAGGCCGAGGGTGTGTGGATGGGCTGGGAGCGCAAGCGCGGCAAGCTCCACGAGCTCAACCTTCTGCTCCGCGGCGACCGTGACACCTCGTTCCTGCAGGGCGCCAACATGGTACCGGACGGCGTCCAGTATGTCATGACGCTCGATTCCGACACCCGCCTGATGCGCGACGCGGTGACGAAGCTGGTCGGCAAGCTCTACCATCCGATCAATCGGCCGGTCGTGAACAAGAAGCAGGAAGTGCTCACCGGCTACAGCCTGCTGCAACCGCGTGTGACGCCTTCGCTTACCACGGGCAGCGAGGCTTCCGCATTCCAGCGCATCTTCTCGATCAACCGCGGTATCGATCCCTATGTCTTCACGGTTTCCGACGTCTATCAGGACATCGTCGGCGAAGGCAGTTTCACGGGCAAGGGTCTCTACCATGTCGATGCCTTCGAGGCGGCGCTGAAGAGCCGGATCGAAGAAAATGCCGTACTCAGCCACGACCTGCTCGAAGGGTCCTATGCTCGCTGTGCGCTCGTCACCGATGTCGAGCTCGTCGAAGATTTCCCGACCCGCTACGAGGTGGAAATGTCGCGCCAGCATCGCTGGGCGCGTGGCGACTGGCAGTTGCTGCCCTATATCTTCAATCCGGCGAACGGCCTGTCGATGCTCGGCCGCTGGAAGATGTACGACAACCTGCGCCGATCGCTGATCCCCGTCGCCTGGCTCGTCGCTTCGGTCATGGGCTGGTACTACATGGAGCCGACCGAGGCGCTGATCTGGCAGATCGTGCTGATCTTCAGCCTGTTCGTCGCTCCCACCCTGTCGCTGATCAACGGTATCATGCCGCGACGCAACGACATCGTCGCACGGGCGCATCTGCATACGGTGCTCTCGGAGATTCGCGCTGCCAACGCGCAAGTTGCGCTCCGCATCGTTTTCATCGCCCACAATGCGGCAATGATGGCGGATGCGACCGTTCGTTCGCTTTATCGCACGTTCGTCAGCCGCAAACTGATGCTCGAGTGGCGCACCGCCGCGCAGGTTCAGAGCGCCGGCCACGGCTCGATCCGCGATTATTTCGGCGCGATGTGGACGGCGCCGGCTCTCTCGGTCATTTCATTGGCGCTTGCCGCGGTGTCCGATACCGGACTGCCCTACATCGGCATCCCCTTCGCGCTGATTTGGGCGGCTTCGCCTCTGGTTGCGTGGTTTGTCAGCCAGTCGGCCGAGACCGAGGACCAACTGGTCGTGTCGGATGAAGCAATCGACGAGATGCGCAAGATCGCCCGGCGTACCTGGCGCTATTTCGAAACCTTCGTGACCGCCGAGCAGAACTTCCTGCCGCCGGACAATTTCCAGGAAACCCCGCAGCCGGTGCTGGCGGAGCGTACGTCACCCACCAATATCGGCGTCTATCTCCTGTCGGTGATGTCTGCGCGCGATTTCGGCTGGATCGGTTTCGAAGACACGATCACGCGGCTCGAGCAGACGATCGCGACGATCGACCGCATGCCGAAATACCGCGGCCATCTCTTCAACTGGTACCGGACGCGATCGCTCGAAACGATGGAGCCGCGCTACGTCTCGTCCGTCGATAGCGGCAACCTCGCCGGCCACCTGATCTCGGTTTCGTCCATGTGCCGGGAATGGGCCGAGGCACCCTCCGCCCATGTGCAGGGCAGTCTCGACGGCATCGGCGACGTCGCCGCCATTCTCTCGGAAGTGCTCAACGAACTGCCCGACGATCGCAAGACCGTCCGGCCGTTGCGCCACCTGATCGAAGAGCGCATCGCCGGCTTCCAGAACGCGCTTGCCGCCGTCAAGCGCGAGCGTGAATTCGCGTCGATCCGCGTGATCAACCTGGCAGTGCTTGCGCGCGACATGCACAAGCTTGCTGCCAACCTCGATCACGAGGTACGCACCGCCCAGAGCGCCGAGGTGGAGAAATGGGCGGGTTCGCTCGTCTCCACCTGCGAGGCGCATATCGCCGACGGCGTCTTCGACCTCGGCGCGATCGAGGCACTGCGCCAGCGGCTGCTGGTGCTCAAGGAGCGCGCACGCGACATCGCCTTCTCGATGGATTTCGGCTTCCTGTTCCGGCCGGAGCGGCGGTTGCTTTCCATCGGCTACCGTGTCAATGCCAACGAGCTCGACGAGGCCTGCTACGATCTGCTTGCTTCCGAAGCGCGGCTGACGAGCCTTTTTGCGATCGCCAAGGGCGATCTGCCTACGGAGCACTGGTACAAGCTCGGGCGCCCGATCGTACCGATCGGCGCGCGCGGCGCGCTCGTCTCCTGGTCCGGCTCCATGTTCGAATATCTGATGCCGCCGCTGGTCATGCAGGAGCGGCAGGGCGGCATTCTCAACCAGACGAACAATCTGGTGGTGCAGGAGCAGATCAACCACGGCCGTCGCCTCGGGACCCCGTGGGGCATCTCGGAAGCCGCCTTCAACGCGCGCGATCACGAGTTGACCTATCAGTACACGAATTTCGGCGTGCCGACTCTCGGGCTGAAGCGCGGCCTCGGCCAGAACGCGGTGATTGCGCCCTACGCGTCGATCCTCGCCTGCATGTACGATCCGAAGTCTGCGCTCGCCAATCTGGCGCGGCTCAGGGAGGTCGGTGCTCTCGGCGCCTACGGCTTCCATGACGCCGTCGATTTCACGCCGACGCGTATTCCCGAAGGGCAGAAATGCGCCGTTGTGCGCAACTACTATGCGCACCATCACGGCATGTCGGTCGCGGCGGTTGCGAACGTCGTTTTCAACGGGCGCCTGCGCGAGTGGTTCCATGCCGATCCTGTGATCGAAGCGGCGGAACTGCTGCTGCAGGAGAAGGCACCGCGCGACATTCCGGTGATGAACGCCAGGCGCGAGCCGGAATCGCTCGGCAAGGGCCAGGCCGATCTCCTCAGACCAGAAGTCCGCGTTATCGAGGATCCGGTCACGCAGGACCGCGAAACGGTCTTCCTGTCGAACGGGCATTATTCGATCATGCTGACCGCGACCGGCGCCGGCTATGCGCGCTGGAACGGCCAGTCGGTCACACGCTGGAAGCCGGACCCGGTCGAAGACAGGACGGGCACGTTCATCTTCCTGCGCGACACCGTGACGGGCGACTGGTGGTCGGCCACCGCCGAACCGCGCCGTGCGGCCGGCGAAAAGACCATGACCCGTTTCGGCGACGACAAGGCGGAATTCGTCAAGGTCGTCGGTGACCTGACCAGCGAAGTCGAATGCATCGTCGCGACCGAACACGACGCGGAGGGCCGCCGGGTCATCCTGCTCAATACGGGCACGGAGGACCGCTTCATCGAAGTCACGTCCTACGCGGAGCCGGTGCTTGCGACGGACGATGCCGACAGCGCGCATCTCGCCTTCTCCAAGATGTTCCTGCGTACCGAGATCAGCCGCCAGGGCGACGTCATCCGCGTCTCGCGCAACAAGCGCAGCCCTGGTGATGCCGACATGGAAGTCGCGCACCTCATCACGGACAATGCCGGCAGCGATCGCCACACCCAGGCGGAAACCGACCGCCGCCGCTTCATCGGCCAGGGGCGCACGCTTTCGGAGGCTGCCGCCTTCGACCCAGGTGTCACGCTTTCGGGCACCGACGGGTTTACGCTCGATCCGGTGATGTCGCTTCGCCGCGTCGTGCGCGTTCCGGCAGGCAAGAAGGTGAGTGTCATCTTCTGGACGATCGCCGCACCGAACCGCGAAACAGTCGATCGTGCGATCGATCGCTATCGGCACCCGGAAACCTTCAATCACGAACTGATCCATGCCTGGACGCGCAGCCAGGTGCAGATGCGCCATGTCGGGGTGACGTCGCAGGAGGCGGCAACCTTCCAGATGCTCGGTCGCTACCTTGTCTATCCCGACATGCACCTTCGCGCCGATACGGCGACGGTCAAGTCGGGGCTCGCCTCGCAGGCCGCGCTGTGGCCGCTGGCGATCTCGGGCGATTTTCCGATCTTCTGCCTGAGGATCAACGACGACGGCGATCTCGGCATCGCGCGCGAGGCGCTGCGTGCGCAGGAATATCTGAGAGCGCGCGGCATCACCGCGGATCTCGTCGTCATCAACGAGCGGGCGTCCTCCTATGCCCAGGATCTGCAGCACACGCTCGATTCGATGTGCGAGAACCTGCGGCTGCGTGGGCTTTCCGACGGCCCGCGGCAGCATATCTTCGCGGTGCGTCGCGATTTGATGGAGCCCGAGACCTGGTCGACGCTGCTATCGGCCTCGCGCGCTGTCTTCCACGCCCGCAACGGCACGATCTCCGACCAGATCGCGCGTGCCACGGCGCTTTATTCGAAGCCTGCCGCGAAAATCACCGAGAGCACTCAGATGCTGCTGCCGGTGATCCAGGAGGCGGGCGAGACTGCTGCAGCGGAAATCAGCGGCGACGGCCTGGAATTCTGGAACGGCTTTGGCGGCTTCGCGGATGAAGGGCGTGAATATGTCGTTCGGCTGCGCGGCGGCGAAGCGACACCGCATCCGTGGATCAACGTCATTTCCAACGAGCACTTCGGCTTCCATGTTTCTGCCGAGGGCTCGGCGTTCTCCTGGAGCCGCAATTCGCGTGACTACCAGCTGACGCCGTGGACCAACGATGCGGTGGTCAATCGGCCGGGCGAAGCGATCTTCGTTCGCGATATGGCGAGCGGCTCGGTGCTGACGCCTTATGCCGCGCTTTCTCGGCGCAAGTCGGTCGTGTTCGAAGCCCGTCACGGGCTCGGCTATTCGCGCTTTGCAAGCACCCAGGAAGAGCTCGAAATCGAGGCGGTCCACACTGTGCACAGGAACCTGCCGACGCGGCTCGTGCGGCTCTCGATCCGCAACCGCGGTGCCTCCGCGCGGCAGTTGCGGATCTACGGCTATGCCGAATGGGTCCTCGGCAATATTCGCGGCCGGATGGCTCCTTTTGTCCTGCCCGAATGGCATGACGGCGCCAAGGCGCTCGTCGCGACCAACCCATACAGCCTCGACTATGCCGGCCGTTCGGCGTTCCTCGCGATCGACGCGCAGGTCGGTTCCTATACGGCGAGCCGGAGGGAATTCCTGGGCCAGGCCGGCAGCATCCTGGCGCCGCAAGCGGTCATCGCCGGTGCTCAATTGACCGGTTTCACGGAGACCGATGGCGATGTTTGCGCGGCCCTTTCGTCCGATCTCGTCATCGAGCCGGGTGCGGAGCGGCAGATCACCTTCTTCCTCGGCGATGCCGATAACGGCGACCAGATGCAGTCGATCCTCACCGAATTGCGGGGGACGGCCTTCGACACGACGCTCAAGGCGGCGAAGGCATTCTGGAGCGAGTTCACCGGTGTCGTGAAGGTTGAGACGCCCGACAGATCCTTCAACCACATGGTCAACCATTGGCTGCCCTACCAGAGTCTGGGCTGCCGGATCATGGCACGCTCCGCGTTCTATCAGGCAAGCGGGGCCTACGGTTTCCGGGACCAGTTGCAGGATACGCTTGCCTTCCTCGTGCACCGGCCGGAGCTTGCGCGCGCGCAGATCCTCAACGCGGCCGCGCGGCAGTTCGTCGAGGGCGACGTGCAGCACTGGTGGCTGCCCGGCACCGGTGCCGGCGTCCGCACGATGATCTCCGACGATGTCGTCTGGCTCGCCCACGCGGTGGCGCATTACTGCGCGGTCACCGGCAGCACGGACATCCTCGGCGAGAAGGTGCCGTTCATTGTCGGACCCTCCCTCGAAGAGGGCCAGCATGACAACTTCTTCCAGCCCGAGAGTGCGGACGAGACGGCCGATATCTACGAGCATTGCGCCCGCGCGCTCGATCTCGCGATCAAGCGGACAGGGGCGAACGGTCTGCCGCTCATTCTCGGCGGCGACTGGAACGATGGCATGAACCGGGTCGGTATTGCCGGGGAGGGCACGAGCGTCTGGCTCGGCTGGTTCCTGGCCGGTGCGCTGCGTGCCTTCCTGCCGCATGCCCGCGAGCGGAAGGATGGTTCGCGCGCCACGCTTTGGGAGACGCATCTCGAGATGCTGAAAGCAGCGCTCGACGGGGCGGGTTGGGACGACGACTACTATCGCCGCGGCTACTACGACGACGGCACGCCGCTTGGATCCGCCGAAAACGTCGAATGCCGCATCGATTCCATCGCCCAGTCGTGGAGTGCGCTCTCCGGCGAAGGCGAGGCGGAACGCTCCAGGCTTGCCATGGACGCGGTGATGGCGGAACTGGTCGATCCGGAAAAACGGATCGTGCGGCTCTTCACGCCGCCGCTCGAAAAGACGCAGCAGGACCCGGGCTACATCAAGGCCTATCCGCCGGGCGTGCGCGAAAACGGCGGGCAATATACACATGCGGCGACCTGGGTCGTGCTCGCTTTTGCTGCTCAGGGGCGGGCGGAAGAGGCGTGGCGGACCTTCCAGATGCTCAACCCCGTATCGCATGCGCTCAGCCGCGACGATGCCGAGCACTACAGGGTGGAACCCTACGTCGTCGCCGCCGATGTTTACGGCGAGGGCGAGCTCGCGGGGCGTGGCGGCTGGACTTGGTACACAGGCTCGGCCGGCTGGCTCTATCGCGCGGGCGTCGAGGGCATTCTCGGCATTCGCCTGAAGGGTAAGAAGCTGGTGATTCGGCCCGTGCTGCCGGCGGACTGGGCAGGCTACTCCGCCGAGGTCCGGGTGAATGGCGCAACGCACCGGATTTCCGTGGGGCGCGATTCAAAAACTGGTGAACCGATCGTCAGCGTAAATAATAGTGTCACAAAAAACGCGCATGAAGGGATTTTGCTGTAACCGCCGGAATTGAGCATGGGAGGAAACCGGCTTTGTACCAGACGGGCAAGGCCGGTTTTTTGCCGCTCGGTTTCGGCCGCGATCCACTACGGCGCCCAGCGTCTTATCAGACGCGCGGAGACGCTGTAGTGCTTTGAATTGCTACGTGGTTTTTCCTTAAATCGGCTACGATTTAAGGAAACATGCAGTAGTCGGATCGCGCTTCATCGACGGTGCTGAAGTCGTCCCGGAGATCGCCGGAGCGCGTCTTCGGCATCCTGTTTCCAACAGGGGTGGGGCGGGGCGCCAAATCCCGGATACCAGACCGCATGCTGCAAACGACATTTGGCAAGGACGCGATCAAGGCTGCCGACCCGGGTCACAACGACCCCGGCTCCAACCAGCCCAGGATCAGCGTTCCTCGTCCTGTGCCGGCTTTTACCGAGCGCGACACACGCCTCGACGTCTTCCGCGCGCTCTGCCTGCTGACGATTTTCATCAACCACGTCCCAGGCCAATATCTCGAATATCTCACCCACAAGAACGCAGGCTTCTCGGACTCCGCTGAGGCCTTCGTGCTGATTTCCGGCCTGTCGGTCGGCGCCGCCTATGGCGGAAAATTCATGACGGGCGCAAGGCTGGCATTGACCTTGAAGATGTGGCGGCGCGCGCTGACGCTCTATGTCGCGCATATCATGACGAGCGTCGTCACGCTGGCGATTTTTGCGGGCGGCGCTCTTTATTTCGGCCGTCAGGACCTGATCGGTGAAATCAACATCCGGCCGTTCGTCGAGCAGACGGAGCAGGGCATCGTCGCGATGGTCCTGCTTGGGCATCAGCTCGGTTACAACAACATCCTGTCCCTCTATGCGGCGCTGTTCCTGATGCTGCCGGGCATCCTGTGGCTGAGGGCGGTGGGGCGCTGGGTGCTCCTCGCACTGTCGGCCGCGCTATGGCTCGCCGCCGGCTGGTTCAAGCTGGTGCCGTCGAACTTCCTCGACGAGGGCTACTGGTTCCTCAATCCCTGGTCCTGGCAGTTCCTTTTCGTCATCGGCATCCTGTGCATGAGCCACATACGGGCCGGGGGGCGCCTGCCACGGCACTGGCTGCTGATCGGGGTTTCCGCCGCCTATCTCACCGTCTCCGCCTTCTGGGTCATGTTCTCCTGGTGGAGTATCGACTTCTCCTTCGGACTACCGGCGGTGCTGACCGGCTTCGACAAGACGTTCCTGTCGCTGACGCGGCTCCTGCATGTGCTGGCGCTCGCCTATCTGCTGGCGATCACCCCTGTCATCAGCCGGTTGACCAGGCTTGAGAACAATCATCCACTGGTGATGATCGGGCGCCATTCGCTGGCGGTTTTCATCTTCGGGACAATCCTTGCGATGGCGGGCCAGGTGCTTCTCTTCGTCACCGGCCGCGACCCGATCATCGGCTCGCTCTTCGTCGTCGCCGGCATCGCCTTGCATTTCGTCTATGCCTATTACCTCGACTGGCTGAAGGACGTGGCGGTGGCGAAGCCGCTCAGGGCTGCGTGAGGGTGACTGAACGACCGGGGTGATGGTCGACGTTTCAGACCGGGAGGATAGTCGACAGTTTCGGTTGTTGCATGTGTTTTGTCGCTTGGCGGGGCGAACGCGGCGGTGCGAAGCGATGAAACACGCCGCCGCGGTCGACCAGCCCGAGATCCAAAGTGCCGAAGCGCACGACGTGGTCGCCGTTTTCCAGCTCGGCCAGCCCGACGAGTTCGCCGGCAAAGACTTCGCTGACGAAGAGGCGGCGTCCCTTCCACTTGATCTCGCCGCAGTCGCGCACGCGCCGAACCTGATGATCGGCATCATACCAGGGATCGTCGAGACGCTTCGGCATCGGGCGTGTGGCCGCGGACCGATAGACGTCGGCGGGCGGTCGCTGGCCGAGGGCTTCGTGCGGGCGCTCCTGGACAACCAAGGCGGAGCTTCAGTCCCTTCCCTCGATCCAATGAAAAATGCCCCGGAAAACTCCGGGGCATTTATCTCGTCGAGGCCTGTAAGCGTCAAGCCGCCGTGAGGCTCTTGCGGACATCCTCGTCCGTGAGGATCCCGCTTGCGCGCAGCAGCGCGGCGAAGCGGCCGTTGCTCTGGCTGAGCTCGTTGAAGCCGCCCATTTCGACGATCCGGCCCTGGTCCATGAAGATCACCAGGTCGGCCTCGCGCACCGTCGACAGGCGGTGGGCGATGATGAAGGTCGTGCGGTCCTTGCGCAGCGCATCGATCGCGTCCTTCACGCGCGCCTCGGTCTCGACGTCGAGCGCGCTCGTCGCTTCGTCGAGTACGAGGATCGGCGCGTTCTTGAGGATCGCACGGGCGATCGCGACGCGCTGGCGTTCGCCACCCGAGAGGCGGTTGCCGCGCTCGCCGACGAGCGTGTCGTAGCCGTTGAGGCGGCCCTCGATGAAGCCGCACGCGGCGGCGGCTTCGGCGGCGGCCATCACCTCGTCGAGCGAGGCGTCCTCGCGGCCAAGGCGGATGTTGTCGCCGATCGAGCGGTTCATGAGGCCCGCATCCTGGAAGACGGTGGCGATCGACCGGCGCAGCGACTTGCGGGTGACGGTCGAGACATCGACGCCATCGATCAGGATCTGGCCGTGCTTCGGATCATGGACGCGCTGCAGGAGGTTGACGAGCGTCGTCTTGCCGGCGCCGGTCGGGCCGACGATGGCCACCGTCTGGCCGGCCTTCGCCGTGAAGGAGACGTCGCGCACGCCCTGGCCGGAGTTCCCGAAGTCGAAGGAGACGTCGCGGAATTCCACCTCGCCGACGACGCCCGTCAGTTCCTTGGCGCCGGCCGGCTCCTCGCGTTCGCGCACCGAGTCCTCGAGCTGGTAGAAGTCCTCGAGCTTGGCGCGTGCCTCGAAGATCTGCGTGACGAAGGCCTTCATCTGGTCGAGGCGACCGATGAGCAGGTTGGCAAAACCAATGAAGGCAACGACCTCGCCGACGCCGAGTTCACCGCGCTGCACGAGAATGGTGCCGATAATGAGGATCGCCATCATCGAGATGGTCGAAGCCATGCGGTTGAGCGCGCTGGCGAGCGCCCACCAGTCGAGCACCGGATACTGGGCAGAAATCAGCCGCTCGGTGAACTTCTTCAGTTCGCGCGTTTCGGCCTCGATGCGGTTGTAGCTATGCACCACGGAAACGTTGCTGATGGCGTCGGAGACGTGCGAGAAAACCGTATGGTAGTGGTTTTCAACGGAGGCCTGGCCGTCTTTGGTACGGTTCATCACGACCTTGCTGATCGCCACGTAGGCCGCGCCGAGGACGACGAGGACGAGCGAGAGGCGAAAATCCATGGCGAAGGCAGTAGGCACCAAGAGGGTAAGCGCCACGCCCGTCGCGAGGTGCTGGCGCATGAATTCGAGCCAGAGGCCGAAGAGGGTTTCGCAGGCGCGCAGCAGCGTGTGCAGCGCGTTGGAGGTGCCGCGCTGGCTGTGCCAGGAGAGCGGCATGGAGACAATCCGGCCGAAGGCTTCGGTCAGAAGCGTTGCGCGGCGGCCATGCGCAAGCCGGTCGGCTTCACGGGAGACGAGGACAAAGGCGACGGTGTTGAAGACGCCGAAGCCCGCCCACATGAGCAGCATCGGCGCGACGTCCTTTTGCGACGAAATCGCATCGATGATGCGGCCAAAGAGGATCGGCTCGGCAATCGTGATGACGGCAAGAACGATGTTGGCGATCACGATCGCCCCGACGCGGAATTTGTGAACGGCAAGATACTGAAGGGCTCTTGCATACACCTGGAACAAAGACACTGTCTCACCCCTTCTGGGCATCGGATGTTGCGCCGCAGCAATGTTTCGATGCGGCAGTGCGTTGCGCCTCTGACGGTCCCGGGGTGGCGGAACTTCGCCACTGTGCCGGCCGTCAAAGCCCTACTGGGCGGCCTTGTGAAGTCCCTGCCGAAAACGTGGAGGCTAAACTCTGCCGACTGCGGGAAGATCCGGTGCCAAGGGAGGATTGGCGGGATAATCCATAGTCCGCTATCTTTATGCCTCCACTCCGATATTTTGCAGGTTTCGTGCAAGACCGGGCGTGATAAGAAGAATTATCGCGGTTGCAACATGAATGGCTTCTGAACGGGGCGTTCATGTGAGGTTCTCAAGCGCTGCGTCCGTCGCATTCTCGACCTGAAGGTGTTCCATGAATATCACGTTGCTCGTACAGTTTCTGGCGCTCCTGGAGGAGATGAAGACGCGCGAGGAGATTCTGCCCGAGTTCGAACGGCTGCTCGATCGTTGCGGCTTCGACTTCTATGGCGTCGTGCGCCAACCGAAGCCCAACGAGAATCCGCTGAGGCTGCTGCTTGCCGGCCGTTGGCCGGACGGGTGGCCGCAAATCTACATCCGCAAGAAATATGTCGTCATCGATCCGACGATCCGTTATCTCGGCCATGCCCAGCGCGGTTTCCGCTGGCGCGACACGCTCGCCGCCTTCCGCTCGGACCCGCACCGCAAGCGCATGGAAAGCATGATGGTCGAGGCGCGCAATCACGGCCTCTTCGACGGCTATATTTTCCCGGTGCACGGCCGGCGCGGGCTGATGGGCAACCTCACGGTCGGCGGTCGGGTGGTCGATCTCAGCCCCGTCGAATTGAGCCTTTTCGACGCCATCGCCAAAAGGCTCTTCTGGAAGCTATTGGAGTTCACCGATCCCGAGATCATGGCCGAACTCGTCTCGCGCGTCGAAGTCCAGATGACGCGGCGCGAAATGGAAGCGCTGAACTATCTTGCCGACGGCATGACGTCGAACGATATCGGCAAGGTCCTCGACATATCGAGCCACACGGTCGATTGGTACATGAACGGTATCCAGGAAAAGCTCAAGGCGAAGAACCGCCATCACGTCGTTGCCATCGCCTTCCGTCTCGGCCTCATTTCCTGAGGTCGACTCCGTTCGGCCGTGATCGATTTTAAAGATTAGAGCGGGATGCAGCGGCGGGAAACCGCTCACACTTTCTCGTCCCGCTCGATGTCGCATCTGAAATTGCACTTCCTCAAGTGACTCGCTAAAACTTCATTTCGCGGTGCAGCATTCCCGCGTTTTCAAGTCTTGAGGAGTCCGACTTGCCTATCTCTAAGATCCTTGTTGCCAACCGTTCCGAAATTGCCATCCGCGTGTTCCGCGCGGCCAATGAGCTGGGACTCAAAACGGTCGCGATATGGGCTGAGGAGGACAAACTGGCGCTGCACCGCTTCAAGGCGGACGAGAGCTATCAGGTCGGCCGCGGCCCGCATCTTGCCCGCGATCTCGGGCCCATCGAGAGCTATCTGTCGATCGACGAGGTGATCCGCGTCGCCAAGCTTTCCGGCGCCGACGCCATCCATCCGGGCTACGGCCTGTTGTCCGAAAGCCCGGAATTTGCGGAAGCTTGCGCCGCCAACGGCATCACCTTCATCGGCCCGAAGCCGGAGACGATGCGCCAGCTCGGCAACAAGGTGGCGGCGCGGAACCTCGCGATCTCGATCGGCGTACCGGTCGTGCCGGCGACGGAGCCGCTGCCGGATGATCCCGACGAGATCAAGCGGCTGGCCGCAGAGATCGGCTATCCGGTGATGCTGAAGGCCTCCTGGGGCGGCGGCGGCCGCGGCATGCGGGCGATCCGCGATCCGAAAGATCTGATCCGCGAGGTGACCGAGGCCAAGCGCGAGGCGAAGGCCGCCTTCGGC
>NZ_CP133148.1:3360000-3485000 GCF_036488675.1 Sinorhizobium chiapasense | reverse complement strand
CGAAAGACCAAGGGTTCCTGCTTAAAGTTAATCTGAGCAGGGTTAGCCGGCCCCTAAGACGAGGCGGACACGCGTAGTCGATGGGAACCACGTTAATATTCGTGGGCCTGGTGGTAGTGACGGATCGCTTAACTTGTCTGGACTTATTGGATTGTCCAGGCCTGGACGCGGTCCCGGGAAATAGCTCCACCTTATAGACCGTACCCGAAACCGACACAGGTGGTCAGGTAGAGTATACCAAGGCGCTTGAGAGAACTGCGTTGAAGGAACTCGGCAAATTGCACGCGTAACTTCGGAAGAAGCGTGACCTCATTGTGGGCAACCATGATGGGGTGGCACAGACCAGGGGGTAGCGACTGTTTATCAAAAACACAGGGCTCTGCGAAGTCGCAAGACGACGTATAGGGTCTGACGCCTGCCCGGTGCTGGAAGGTTAAGAGGAGGGGTGCAAGCTCTGAATCGAAGCCCCAGTAAACGGCGGCCGTAACTATAACGGTCCTAAGGTAGCGAAATTCCTTGTCGGGTAAGTTCCGACCTGCACGAATGGCGTAACGACTTCCCCGCTGTCTCCAACGCAGACTCAGTGAAATTGAATTCCCCGTGAAGATGCGGGGTTCCTGCGGTCAGACGGAAAGACCCCGTGCACCTTTACTATAGCTTTACACTGGCATTCGTGTCGGCATGTGTAGGATAGGTGGTAGGCTTTGAAGCAGGGACGCCAGTTCTTGTGGAGCCATCCTTGAAATACCACCCTTATCGTCATGGATGTCTAACCGCGGTCCGTCATCCGGATCCGGGACAGTGTATGGTGGGTAGTTTGACTGGGGCGGTCGCCTCCGAAAGAGTAACGGAGGCGCGCGATGGTGGGCTCAGAGCGGTCGGAAATCGCTCGTCGAGTGCAATGGCATAAGCCCGCCTGACTGCGAGACTGACAAGTCGAGCAGAGACGAAAGTCGGTCATAGTGATCCGGTGGTCCCGCGTGGAAGGGCCATCGCTCAACGGATAAAAGGTACGCCGGGGATAACAGGCTGATGACCCCCAAGAGTCCATATCGACGGGGTTGTTTGGCACCTCGATGTCGGCTCATCGCATCCTGGGGCTGGAGCAGGTCCCAAGGGTTTGGCTGTTCGCCAATTAAAGCGGTACGTGAGCTGGGTTCAGAACGTCGTGAGACAGTTCGGTCCCTATCTGCCGTGGGTGTAGGAATATTGACAGGATCTGTCCCTAGTACGAGAGGACCGGGATGGACATATCTCTGGTGGACCTGTTGTCCTGCCAAGGGCATAGCAGGGTAGCTATATATGGAAGGGATAACCGCTGAAGGCATCTAAGCGGGAAACCCACCTGAAAACGAGTATTCCCTTGAGAACCGTGGAAGACGACCACGTTGATAGGCCGGGTGTGGAAGTGCGGCAACGCATGAAGCTTACCGGTACTAATCGTTCGATCGGCTTGATCGTTCCCATTGCTCATGCTCATCGAAGATGAGCTTTTTGTCCTCACGCTGTCGGCCTTCGGCCTTCGCTGCGGACGGCGCGCGCCAAAAGGCGCGACGCGCTCTGCGCTTGCGGCCTTCGGCCGAAGGCACAGACAAAGACGTGTTCAAAACGAAGTGAAAACTTCACCAGCTTCTCGATTAAAGTTTGCTCCCCGTCGGGGAGCAAATGCTTGCGCTTTGCCGACCTGGTGGTTCTGGCGGGGTGGCTGCACCCGTTCCCATTCCGAACACGGCCGTGAAACGCCCCAGCGCCGATGGTACTTCGTCTTAAGACGCGGGAGAGTAGGTCGCTGCCAGGTCTGCAAAACGCAAGATTAAACCAAACAAACATCTTCTCGCACATACGCCGGCAACCGGCATAACAACACCGAACCAATACCCAGGATAACGCGGGGTGGAGCAGCCCGGTAGCTCGTCAGGCTCATAACCTGAAGGCCGCAGGTTCAAATCCTGCCCCCGCAACCAATTCCTAAAAAAGGCCCGCAGCGCGCGGGCCTTTTTTGCTTTCGCCAACCGCGCCCGGCGTGCAGAGCCACAGCCCGCGCCCCGCGTCACACCCGCACGGCCTGCCCCGGCACCGTGAATTGCTACATCGGCCTACCTCTTAAGCCGGCTACAATTTAACGAAACACCCAGTAGGCGACATCGGATCATGTGGTTTGCGCGGTCGTCGCGGCAGTCAGGTCATACGGGCGGTGATACCGCCTTGTCTCTGCCTTTGTTCGGGTGAGGGAAAAATCTCAGCCACGCCACGCCATGCACCAGGAAATCGATCCCGAGCAAGAGCGCGAGGACCCAAAGGGCCATCTTGGGGAAATCGGCCAGGATGACCAACCCCGCGCCGGCGCCGAAGACTCCCGACAGCATCATGGTCCCTGCCTCACGCCAGTGACTTACGCCGAGCAGAATTCTGACGATGCCCGAGAAGAGGAACAGCAGGCCGATCGCGTAGGTTTGAAACAGCTCATGTGTGCGCGCAGACCGGGTCACGAAGGATGCCAGGAACTGCATCACGTTCGATCCGGCGATGTCGGTGAGCAGCAAGCCGAGGGCGATATAGAGAACCCCCAGCAGCGTCTGCCATGACAGGCCACCCCATCGTCTCGCCCAGAAGGCGTGGACGATTTCGAATGCGCCGACCAGGATCGCAGCGGTTCCGATGAAGGCCGGAGTAACGATCGGCGCAAACGCCACATCCGCCAGGACGACCAATCCCGCCAGAAACATGACACCGCCCAGCACCACGCGAACCGAAGCCGGGGGGCCGCTCGGGTCGCCAGCTGCATTGCTCGGCCCACCTCCATTGCTCGGCATGGTGTCGTAAGATGCCATGGCTTCCTCGTGGCTCCGGCCGCTCGTTCCCATTATGATGCTCCGACAGCGGAGGGACAGCCGCCAAACGGCGATATCTCTTTCACCGTTGGCGGCAACCTGTCGCGCAATTCGGAAAGCTCAACGTGGACGGTCCGCGCGGGCACTCAACCGCAATCCGCTCGCCTCGCCCGACATCAGAGCGAGCGCGAGGCTGGACGGTCTTACCGGCACCGCGCGATGATGATTGTGCCGTCCGGTTGTCTGTATCTGCAGTTGCCACGATTGTAAGACGGGGTTGTTGCAGTCCCGACCGCGGCCCCCACCAGAGCTCCGCCAGCCGCGCCCGCGACCGTGCTCGTTGTGTTCCGCCCAATCAGCTGGCCCGCCACCGCGCCTGTTCCGGCGCCCACCAGAGCTCCGCTCAAGCCGCGTTGGTTCTGTTCGGTGGCGCAGCCAATGGCAATGGCGGCGACAGTCGCAAGTGTGAGGGGGAGTATTATGCGTCGAGTCATGGCATGCTCCTTTATGAGAGTGGCCAATCTCTGCAAGATCCGGCAATGCAACTGCAGCGCCGCGCGTCTTATCGACGCGCAAAGGTCGCTGTAGCGCTTTAAATTGCTGCATGCCTTTCTCCTTAAATCGAGGTCGATTTAAGGAGAAAGGCAGTAGGCGATGATTGCGCCAGACGGCCCTGTTGCGATGCCGACTGTCCGCCGGAGCGAGAAGGCGCCTGAGCCGACCATGGAACCGCCAACCAGCGCGTTCAGAGCGAACAGGTACAGCTTCTGCTCGGCTTTGGTCGCCATCGCACTGCTCCCGGGCTGACCGATATCGAGGGCCGGCTCGGACGCCGACCAGATCTGGTATCGCTCGTGATGCCCGGTAATTTGTGGATCTGCTTATCGTATTTCGACTTGAAGCGGTTATCCGCCTCCGGCACCACGTTCCATAAGGTGCTTGGGGTCGCTCGACGCAATGTTAACGTGCAACCGTCAAAATTCCTAGAGGGAATCGATTATCTGCCGAGATGCCGCCACAACGTCGTGTGTGGTCGCTTGGCAGCCAAAAGCGAGAATCTTAAGCTGAGACTCCAAGCAGCCCTTCAAGTTTGGGCGCAACTGCGAAGCGCTCTAAGTGTGGCGACGAACGGCGGTGTCGACGCATGGGGCAGCGTGCTGAATGTCTACTTCCTGTTAAGCTGCGCTACGGCCCGCCCGGAAATTGTTGATCCTGCTGTCGCGGGAAAGTATTCCTTTTGTCGACAAGAGGATTTGCAAATGACCGACACTGACAACAATTCCCTCCCAGAACGCAAGCGGGGCTCCGGCGTGAAGATGGTCTACGACCTTCTCCGCGACGAGATCCTTGATCTTGTCCTGCCGCCCGGCAGCCCGATCGACGAGGTGCAGCTGGCCGAGCGCTTCAAGCTCTCCCGCACGCCGATCCGTGAGGCACTGGTGCGGCTGGCAGGAGAGGGCCTGATCGACACCTTGCCGAATCGATCGACGATGGTGTCGAGCATCGATTTCCTCAACCTGCACACATTCTTCGAGGCGTTGGTGCTGATGTACCGGGTGACGACCCGGCTTGCGGCGCAGAACCACCGTCCGGAAGATTTGCCGGTCATTCGTGGCTTCCACGAAGATTATGCCGCGGCCGTCCAGTCGCGCGACGCGCTGGCCATGATCGCCACCAATGCAGCTTTTCACGCGGCAATCGCGGAAGCCGGCCGCAATCCCTATTTCACCGGCCTGTTCCGCCGGTTGCTCGATGAAGGGCGGCGGATCCTCCGCCTCTATTATCAATCCTACGAGGAACAGTTCCCGCAGCGCTTCGTCGACGAGCACGCGGAAATCATCGCGGCGATCGAAGCGCGCGACGTCGAGGCGGCGGATCGTCTCGGCAAGGCGCATGCAGAGCAGATCGTCGAGCAGGTGCAGAAACTGTTCACCCGAAACAACAAGCTCGACATCGCCCTCTAGCGATCCTGTATTTTTCATGTCGACAAGTAAAATACAAGACGCTATTGTCCGCTTCAAAGGCAGGGAAGCGGCGCCAATGACGGCGCGCACGCACGTGTCCCCGCGACAAGCCATGAGGAGTTTCAAATGAAGGCAACGATTTTCTCCGGCGTCATCCCCGCGCTGATGACCCCCTGCAAGGACGACCGCACCCCCGATTTCGATGCCCTCGTGCGCAAGGGCAAGGAGCTGATCGCCGAGGGCATGTCCGCCGTCGTCTATTGCGGATCGATGGGTGACTGGCCGCTTCTGACCGACGCACAGCGCATGGAAGGCGTCGAGCGTCTGGTCAAGGCCGGCATCCCGGTCATCGTCGGCACCGGCGCCGTCAACACCGCTTCCGCCGTCGCCCATACGGCCCACGCCCAGAAGGTCGGTGCGAAGGGCCTGATGGTCATCCCGCGCGTGCTTTCGCGTGGCTCGGTCATCGCCGCCCAGAAGAACCACTTCAAGGCCATTCTTTCGGCCGCTCCGGATTTGCCGGCGGTTATCTACAACAGCCCCTATTATGGCTTCGCCACCCGCGCCGACCTGTTCTTCGCATTGCGCGCCGAGCATCCGAACCTCGTCGGTTTCAAGGAATTCGGCGGCGCCGCCGACATGCGCTATGCGGCCGAGAACATTACCAGCCGTGACGACGGCGTCTCGCTGATGGTCGGCGTCGATACCGCCGTGTTCCACGGCTTCGTCAACTGCGGCGCAACCGGCGCCATCACCGGCATCGGCTGCGTGCTGCCGAAGGAAGTCATCCATATGTGCAACCTGTCGCGGGCAGCCGCCGAGGGCGATGTCGAGGCACGCCAGCGCGCGCTGGAACTGGAGCAGGCGCTCGCCGTGCTTTCCTCCTTCGACGAGGGCCCGGATCTGGTTCTCTACTTCAAGCACATGATGGTGCTGAACGGCGACAAGGAATACACGCTGCACTTCAACGAAACCGATGCGCTGTCTGAAAGCCAGCGCGGGTATGTCGAGGCGCAGTTCAAGCTCTTCAAGACCTGGTATGCCGAGTGGAGCAAGCTTCCGGGCGCCGTACAGAAGTACAAAGCCTGATCGCCGCATCGGCCCACAAAACAAGAGGCCCTCCGATCGGAGGGCCTTTTCGTTTGACCGCCTCAATTTGATGGTCCGAGCATGCCTGAGACCACGGCTCAAGAGGTGCAGGCGCCCATCTTATGCGACGGCGTCCAAGCCAAGGGCGAGGAGCCGGTCGAGCTGGTCGATCTCGGCCTGTGTCAGGACGACACCCTCTGCCTCGGACCTGGCGCGCGCCACGAAGCGCCGCTGCGAGGGAAGGCGGGCCCCCTGGCCGACGATCGCGTCGAACAGAACCTCCGCGCGGGCAAAGGGATTGCCCGGTCGTCCGGCCGCAAAGGCCTCCGGCGAGAAGGCGATGATGAGTTCGCCGTGGAACGGCGCCAAGGTGGTCGTGCCGAGGTAATCAAGCACTTCGGGACTCGTGAGGTCGCCGATCATGATGCCCGCGAGAAGCTCGATCATCGTTCCGATCGCCGAGCCCTTGTGGCCGCCGAACGGCAACATGGCCCCGGCCAGCGCGGCTTCAGGATCGGTCGTAGCCCTGCCTTCCGCATCGATCGCCCAACCCTCCGGCAAGGGTTGTCCCGCCCGCCGGTGCAACTCGATCTCGCCGCGCGCTGCTACTGAGGTCGCGAAGTCGAAGACGTAAGGCGGCTTGCCTTCGCGCGGCCAGCCGAAGGCGAAGGGATTGGTGCCGATGAGCGGCTTGTTGCCGCCGGTGGGCGCCACGGTCGAATAGCTCGGGCACATGACGAGACCGGCGAGCCCCTCTCCCGTCAGTGCTTCGACTTCAGGCCAAAGCGCGGAGAAATGCGTGCAATCATTGATGACGAGTGCGGCGAGGCCGAGCGCCCGGGCGCGTGCGGCCAGGGCCGGCAGACCGAGCTCGAAGGCCGGATTGGCAAATCCGCCCCTGGCGTTCGCCTTGACGATCGCCGAGCCCTCCCGCAGTTCGAGTTCCGGCACGGCTTCCGGTTTCACCTTGCCCGCCTTCACCGTCCGCAGGGCCCCTTCGATGCGATAGATACCGTGCGATTTGCAGGCGTCGCGCTCGCCGGCGACGATTACGCGAGCAAGCGCCCCGGCCTGAACGCTGTTGAGCCCCGCCTTGCGGAAGATCGTCTCGACGCACTCGTGCAGCGCACTGATCGAAAGGGTTGTGGTCTCACTCATCATATTGCCTCTTGTCGCTACCGCCGGCGGCGGTTGATGTCATGCATACAAACAGTATACAAAGTTTCGACAAGTGCAATTCGTTCGCGGGGGTGATATTTGCCGAAGCGCCCGATTTTATGAGAAAGGAACGTCAGATGGTTTTTACCCCAAAAGGAAAACACCTCGTCGCCGGCGAATGGCTCGATGGGGCGGGTACCTTCGCCTCCGCCCCGGCCCACGGCCCGGTGCATCATTTTGCCATGGGCACCGTCGAACTGGTGAACCGCGCCTGCGAGGCGGCCGAGGAGGCCTTCTGGAGCTTTGGCTATTCCTCGCGTGCCGAGCGCGCGGCCTTCCTGCGCGCCATTGCGGATGAGATCGAAGCCCGTGCCGATGCCATCACCGAGATCGGCAGCCAGGAGACCGGCCTGCCCGAGGCGCGGCTGCAGGGTGAGCGCGGCCGCACGACGGGGCAACTCCGGTTGTTCGCCGACCACATCGAGAAGGGCGAGCACCTGGACCGCCGCTTCGACGCGGCGATGCCCGACCGCCAGCCGGCGCCGCGTCCGGAGATACGGCTCATCCAGCGGCCGATCGGTCCGGTCGCCGTCTTCGGCGCCTCGAATTTCCCGCTCGCCTTCTCGACAGCCGGCGGCGACACCGCCGCGGCGCTTGCCGCAGGCTGCCCGGTGGTCGTGAAGGGCCATTCGGCGCATCCCGGCACCGGTGAAATCGTCGCCCAAGCCGTCGAAGCAGCGATCCGCAAGACCGGCGTCCATCCCGGCGTGTTCTCGCTGATCCAGGGCGGTAGCCGTGAAGTCGGCCACGCCGTGGTGCAGCATCCAATGATCAAGGCTGTCGGCTTCACCGGTTCGCTGGCCGGTGGCCGTGCGCTCTTCGATCTCTGCGCCGCACGGCCCGAACCGATCCCGTTCTTCGGCGAACTCGGCTCGGTTAACCCGATGTTCCTGCTGCCGGAAGCGCTGAACAGCCGGGCGGAGGCGCTCGGCCAAGGCTGGGCCGGTTCGCTGACCATGGGCGCCGGGCAGTTCTGCACCAATCCCGGCATCGCCGTCCTCGTCGATGGCGCTGCCGCAGACCGCTTCACGGCCGCCACCGTAGAGGCGCTCGCCAAGGTCGCGCCGCAGACGATGCTGACCGACGGCATCGCGAAAGCTTATCATGACGGGCAGGCGCGCTTTGCCAGCCGCAACGCCGTCAAGCCGCTGCTCGTCACCCCGTCGTCCGATCGCACTGCCTCGCCCAACCTCTTCGAGACGACCGGGGCGCAGTTCCTCTCGGATCATGCGCTCGGCGAGGAGGTCTTCGGACCGCTCGGTCTCGTGGTCCGGGTGGGCTCGCTCGACGAGATGGAGCAACTCGCGCGCGGGTTCGAGGGACAACTGACCGCGACCATCCACATGGATTCCGCCGACCTGGACGCGGCCCGGCGCCTGCGCCCGGTACTCGAGCGGAAGGCGGGGCGGGTGCTGGTCAACGGCTTCCCGACCGGGGTCGAAGTGGTCGATTCGATGGTGCATGGCGGACCCTATCCGGCCTCCACCAATTTCGGAGCGACCAGCGTCGGCACGCTGTCGATTCGACGTTTCCTGCGACCGGTGGCCTATCAGAACATGCCGGAAGGCCTGCTGCCGGAGGATTTCCTCGGCTGACGCAAACGGCGTGCGGGCAATAAAAGGAGCTTTTCCACAAGGGAAAGCTCCCTTTAATTGCGTCCAGGTATCTGCCTATATACTTTTTGTATTTTACTTGTATTTTTTGGATTGATTTGTCGTCTCCGATGCGGAATAGTGCGCGCGCCGTAAGACGGCACACCATTCCAGGGAGAGAGATAATGAAGACCTCGGTGCTCGCGTTCGGCCTCGTTGCGGCCACAGCTCTGACCAGCCCGGCCCATGCCGACAAACTCGATGACATCATTGGTTCGGGCACGCTTCGCTGTGCAGTTGTGCTCGACTTCCCGCCGATGGGTTCTCGCGACGAGAACAACAATCCGATCGGCTTCGATGTCGACTATTGCAACGACCTTGCCAAGGCACTTGGCGTAACGGCAGAGATCGTGGAAACGCCGTTCCCGGAGCGCATTCCTGCCCTCATGTCGGGTCGTGTTGACGTCGGCGTCGCCTCGACCTCGGACACGCTGGAGCGCGCCAAGACCGTGGGCATGACGATGCCGTACTTCGCCTTCGAAATGGCCGTTACCTCCAACGACAAGTCGGGCATCAAGTCCTTCGAAGACATGAAGGGCAAGGTCGTCGGTGCCACGGCAGGCACGTTCGAAGCGATCGCGCTGGAAAACCAGGTCAAGGCCTGGGGCGCCGGCGAGTTCCGCCCGTACCAGACGCAGGCTGACGTCTTCCTTGCGCTGAGCCAGGGGCAGATCGATGCGACCGTGTCGACCTCGACCGTCGCACAGGCCAATGTGAAGACCGGCAAGTTCCCCGGCATTTCGGTGGTTGGCAAGGCGCCGTTCGACACCGACTACGTGGCGCTCTTCACCAACCGCGAGGAATACGGCCTCATCAACTACCTCAACCTGTTCATCAATCAGCAGGTTCGTACCGGCCGCTACAAGGAGCTCTACGAAAAGTGGGTTGGCGGCGAAATGCCGGAGTTGACGGTCAACGGCGTCTATCGCTGATCAGCCGCTTCTCTGGCGGCGCGGGGCCTACTGCATGTTTCCTTAAATCGTAGTCGATTTAAGGAAAAAACATGCAGCAATTCAAAGTGCTACAGCGTCCTTTGCGCGTCTCATAAGACGCGCGGCGCTGTAGCCTCGCGCCGCTATTCGTTTCCGAAAAGGCGAGACGAAAAATGTTCAGTTATACCTTCCATTGGAACCAGGCACTGAAGGCCCTGCCGCAGATGCTCGACGGAGCGCTGATCACCTTGCAGGTGGCGCTGCTGTCGATGGTCATCGGCCTCGCACTCGCGCTCGCGCTGACGGCCTGCCGGCTGTCGGGGAACCGCGTCCTCGGTGGCATTGCCACCACCTGGGTCGAGATCGCCCGCAACACCCCGGCGCTGTTCCAGATCTATATGGCCCATTTCGGCCTCGGCAATTTCGGCATCCATCTGAGCCCCTATACGGCGCTGCTCGTCGGGATCGCCTTCAACAATGCCGGCTACCTTGCCGAGAATTTCCGCGGGGCGCTCAAGGCCATTCCGGACACCCAGACGCGCGCCAGTCGCTCGCTCGGGATGACCCCGGTGCAGGCCTTCCGCTACATCGTCCTGCCGCAGATGCTGCGTGTTGCATTCCTGCCCGCCACCAACCAGATGGTCTGGGCGATCCTGATGACGTCCCTCGGCGTCACCGTCGGCATGAATTCCGATCTCGCCGGCGTCACCCAGGAGCTGAACGCGCGGTCGTTCCGCACCTTCGAGTTCTTCGCCATTGCCGCGGTAATCTACTACGTCATCGCCAAGGCCGTGACGCTGGCGGCGCGTGCGCTCGCGTCGCGCCTGTTCCGCTACTGAGAGAGGTGAGAGATGTTCAATACCGCCCTCACCATAAGTGACCTCGGCTTTCTCGCACAGGGTGCGTTGATGACGCTCGCGGTCACCGCCGTCTCGGTCGCGGCCGGCACCGTACTCGGTGTCATCTTCGGCGTCGTGCGCAACCAGATCGGCGCCTATTGGTCGGTACCGCTCACCTTCGTGCTCGACGTCTTCCGCTCGGTGCCCCTGCTGATCCAGTTGGTCCTCGGCAACGCGTTCCAGTCAATCGCCAAGCTCGGCTGGCCTCCGTTCACGACGTCCTGCGTGGTGCTGTCGCTCTATACGGCCGCCTATTGCACCGAGATCGTGCGCGGCGGCATCGCCTCGGTGCCTCCGACGACACGGCGCGCCGCCCGCTCACTCGGCATGACGTGGTGGCAGGACATGCGCTACATCGTGGCACCGCTCGCCACCCGCGTTTCGCTGCCGTCCTGGATCGGACTGACGCTGGGTGTCATGAAGGACTCAGCGCTCGTGCTCTGGCTCGGCCTGATCGAACTGCTGCGCGCCTCGCAGGTGCTCGTCACCCGCCTGCAGGAACCGCTCCTCATCCTCATGATCTGCGGTGCCATCTACTTCCTCATCAGCTTCCCAATCGCCCGGCTTGGCGGTTATCTTGAAAAACGGTGGTCCAATGATTGAGATCCAAAACGTCCGCAAATCCTTCGGTTCGCTGGAGGTTCTCAAAGGCATCGACCTCACCGTCGAGAAGCGTGAAGTCGTGACGGTCATCGGCGGCTCCGGCTCCGGCAAGTCGACGCTGCTCACCTGCATCAACGGCCTCGAGCCGATCGATGCGGGCCGCATTGTGGTCGACGGCACCGAGGTCCACGCCAAGACGACCGACCTCAACAAGCTGCGCCGCAAGGTCGGCATCGTCTTTCAGCAGTGGAACGCCTTCCCACACCTCACCGTGCTTGAAAACGTCATGCTGGCACCGCGCAAGGTGCTCGGTCTTTCCAAGGAGAAGGCTGAGGAGATTGCCGTCAAGCAGCTCACCCATGTCGGCCTCGGCGAGAAGCTCTCGGTCTACCCGACCCGCATGTCAGGCGGTCAGCAGCAGCGCATGGCAATCGCCCGCGCGCTCGCCATGTCGCCGGAATACATGCTCTTCGACGAAGTGACCTCGGCGCTCGATCCCCAGCTCGTCGGCGAAGTGCTGGACACGCTGCGCATGCTCGCCTCCGAGGGCATGACGATGATCTGCGTCACGCACGAGATGAAGTTCGCCCGCGAGGTTTCCGACCGGGTGGCTTTTTTCCACAAGGGCGTGATGGCAGAGATCGCGCCGCCGGAAGCGCTCTTCGGCGCTCCGAAGGATCCCGAACTGCAGAAGTTCCTGGCAGCGACGCACTGAGGCGATCATGAAGGATGCAGCTCACCCTGACGTGATTGTAATCGGCGCCGGCGTTGTCGGCCTTTCCGCCGCAATCGCGGCCCAGGCACGGGGCCTATCGGTCACCGTGGTCGATCAGGAAGGCCCCGCTGCCGGCGCCTCGGCGGGCAACGCCGGGGCTTTTGCCTTCACTGACATCCTGCCGCTCGCCTCGCCCGGTATCCTCAAGAAGGCACCGAAGTGGTTGCTCGACCCGCTCGGGCCGCTGACCGTTCCGCCCACCTACGCCGCACAGATCGCACCGTGGATGTTCCGCTTCTGGCGCGCCTGCTCGCCGAAGCGGGTGGCGCATTCGACGGCAGCACAAACGGCAATGATGGACTTGTCAAAGGCAGAGCTGGAGCCCTTCCTTGCGGCGACCGGAACCTTGCCGATGCTGCGCAAGGAAGGCAATCTTCAGGTCTATGAAGGCGAGGCCGAACTGAAGGCTTCGCTGCCCGGCTGGAAGGCGCGGGCGGAGCACGGCATCGAGTTCCGCCACCTCGACGCTTCGGCCATGCGCGAGATCCAGCCCGGCCTCGCACAGCGCTTCACCCACGGCACCTTCACGCCCGGCTGGTATTCGATCGCCGATCCGAAGCTCTACACACTGGCGCTGGCGGACCATTTCGGCGCCCGCGGCGGCGCGATCGAACGCGCCGAGATCACGGCACTGAAACCGGTCGAGGGCGGGGTCGAACTGACGGCGGCGGACGGCAAGACGCGGCGCGCGCGCCACGTGGTACTTTCGGCCGGCGCCTTCTCGCACCGTATCGCCCGCACCCTTGGCGAGCGCATTCCGCTCGAAACCGAGCGCGGCTACAATACAACGCTTCCCTCGAACGCCTTTGACCTGCGCACCCAGGTCACCTTCGGCGGCCACGGCTTCGTCGTCACGCGGCTTTCGACCGGCATCCGGGTCGGCGGCGCCGTCGAACTCGGTGGCTTGAAGCTGCCGCCGAACTTCCGGCGCGCAGAAGCCATGCTGAAGAAGGCGCAAGCCTTCCTGCCGGGGCTGAAAAGCGAAGGCGGCGTGCAGTGGATGGGTTTCCGCCCGTCACTGCCCGACAGCTTGCCGGCGGTCGGCCGCGCCCGCGCCACGCCGCAGGTGATCTACGCCTTCGGCCACGGTCACCTCGGCCTGACGCAATCGGCGGGGACTGCCCGGCTCGTCGCGGATCTCTTGACCGGCCAGAGGCCGGCCATCGACATCCAACCCTTCTCGCCTCAAAGATTCTGACAGGGCACCGACCATGGCCACCTACACTTTCTCCTGCATCGACGGCCACACCTGCGGCAATCCGGTCCGCCTCGTTTCCGGCGGCGGGCCACGACTGGAGGGGGCCAACATGCTGGAGAAGCGCGCCCACTTCCTCAGGGAGTTCGACTGGATCCGCACGGGCCTGATGTTCGAGCCGCGCGGGCACGACATGATGTCGGGCTCGATCCTCTACCCGCCGACGCGACCGGACTGCGACGTCGCAGTGCTCTTCATCGAGACCTCCGGCTGTCTGCCGATGTGCGGTCACGGCACGATCGGCACGATCACCATGGCGATCGAGAACGGGCTGATCACGCCGCGCGAACCCGGCAAGCTGTCGATCGACGCGCCGGCCGGCAAGGTCGATATCACCTATCGCCAGGAGGGGCGCTTCGTCGAGGAAGTGCGCCTGACCAATGTGCCCGGGTTCCTTTATGCCGAGGGGTTGACCGCCGAGGTCGAGGGCCTGGGTGAAATCGTGGTCGACGTTGCCTATGGCGGCAACTTTTATGCCATCGTCGAGCCGCAGAAGAACTTCCGCGACATGGCCGACCATACGGCCGGCGAACTCGTCGGCTGGAGCCCGAAGCTACGCGCGGCGTTGAACGCCAAATATGAATTCGTCCACCCCGAGCATCCGGAGATCCGGGGCCTCAGCCACATTCAGTGGACGGGCGAGCCGACGCAGGCGGAGGCGCATGCGCGCAACGCCGTGTTCTACGGCGAAAAGGCCATCGACCGCTCGCCCTGCGGTACCGGCACCTCGGCGCGCATGGCGCAACTTGCCGCCAAAGGCAAGCTCAAGGTCGGCGACGAGTTCGTGCATGAATCGATCATCGGCTCGCTGTTCAAGGGCCGCGTCGACGCCGCGACCAAGGTCGCCGACCGTGATGCCATCATTCCTTCCATCGCCGGATGGGCGCGGATGACCGGCATCAACACGATCTTCATCGATGACCGCGACCCCTTTGCTCATGGATTTGTCGTAAAATGACCCGATCGATCTCCGCCCGCAGCATTCTCGCCGGCACCGCCCGCGGCCCCATTGTCGCCACCGAGGAAGCGCTGAGCTTCTGGGGCGGAGTCGACCCGGCAACTGGCCGCGTAATTGATGTGCACCATCCGCTGCACGGCAGCTGTCTGACTGGCGGCATCCTGCTGATGCCGTCGAGCCGCGGCTCCTGCACGGGCTCGGGCGTCCTGCTCGATCTCGCGCTGACGGGTCGCGCCCCGGCCGCGCTGGTATTGTGCGAAGCCGAGGACGTCCTGACCCTCGGAGCACTGATCGCCGCCGAGATGTTCGGCAAGCCGCTGCCGGTATTGCGGGTCTCGCGCAAGGCCTTTGAGGCGCTTTCGCAAGCAAAGACAGCGCGGATCAGCGACACTGCGATCGAGACCGATGGTCTGACGATCACGGTCGAACCACCGGCTACGGCCTCGCTTGATCTTTCCGAGACCGATCGCGCCATGCTGGATGGCCGCGAGGGCGTCGCGGTCCAGCAGGCCATGCGCATCATCTGCGCCATGGCGGCGCAGCAGGGGGCAGAAAAGCTCGTAGACGTGGTGCAGGGCCATATCGACGGCTGCATCTATGCGAGTCCGGCGAACCTGACTTTCGCCGAGAAGATGGCGGAGATGGGGGCTGAGGTCCGCGTGCCGACGACCATGAACGCCATTTCGGTCGACCGCGCCAATTGGCAGGCGCAGGGCGTTCCGGCCGCCTTCGGCGACCCGGCGGCGCGACTGGCCGACGCTTATGTCCGCATGGGCTGCCGTCCGACCTTCACCTGCTCGCCCTATCTGCTCGACAGCGCACCGCGCGCCGGCGAATCCATCGCCTGGGCGGAATCCAATGCTGTGATCTTCGCCAACAGCGTGCTCGGCGCACGGACGGCGAAGCATCCCGATTTTCTCGACCTCTGCATCGCGCTGACCGGACGCGCGCCGCGCTCCGGCGTCTATCTGGACGAACACAGGAAGGCCCGACGCGTGATCGACGTCGACCTGCCCGAAGACGTGGACGACGCTTTCTGGCCGCTGATCGGTTATCTCGCCGGTCGCGTTGCGCCGGATCGCATACCGCTGCTGCGCGGGCTCGCCCTGGCGCAGCCCACACGCGACGACCTCAAGGCGCTCTGCGCCGCTTTCGGCACCACCTCCGCCGCGCCGATGCTGCATGTGGAGGGGGTCACGCCCGAGGCGGATGGCGCGGGCGCCGAAGACGCCGACTACGCGACCATCACCCGTGCCGACATGGCCGTCGCCTGGTCGAGCCTGAACGACGGACCGGACGAGGTGGAACTCGTCGCTATCGGCAGCCCGCATGCCTCGCTTGGCGAATGCCGCGCACTAGCCGATGCGCTCGGTGGGCGCAAGCGGCATCCGGAGGTCATGGTGATCGTCACGGCCGCGCACCAGGTGATTGCCGAGGCGCGGAGCGAGGGCACGCTCGGCCGGCTCGAGATGAGCGGCGTGCAGGTCCTGCCGGATCTTTGCTGGTGCTCGATTTCCGAGCCGGTCTTCCCGACCAAAACCCGCGCGCTGATCACCAATTCGGGCAAATATGCCCATTATGGGCCCGGCCTTTCCGGCCGCACGGTGCGCTTCGGCAGCCTCGCCGACTGCATCACCGCGGCTCTGACCGGGCGCGTTCCGGCGCGGCTGCCGGACTGGCTATCCTGAAACCTGAAGGGAGTTCGCGATGCGCAGCACGAAAACCATTCACGTCATTTCCGCCCACGCCGAAGGCGAGGTGGGCGATGTGATCGTCGGGGGCGTTACGCCTCCGCCGGGCGAGACGATCTGGGAACAGAGCCGCTGGATCGCCCGCGACCAGACCTTGCGCAACTTCGTCCTCAACGAACCGCGCGGCGGTGTCTTCCGCCACGTCAACCTGCTGGTTCCGCCAAAGCACCCGGAGGCGGATGCCGCCTTCATCATCATGGAACCGGAAGACACGCCGCCCATGTCCGGATCGAATTCGATCTGCGTCTCCACGGTGCTCCTCGACAGCGGCATCCTTCCGATGCAGGAGCCGGTGACGGAGATCACGCTCGAAGCACCGGGCGGTCTCGTGCGCGTCCGCGCCGAATGCCGCAACGGCAAGGCCGAACGCATCTTCGTGCAGAACCTGCCGAGCTTTGCGGAGCGGCTGGACGCAAAGCTCGAGGTCGAAGGCCTCGGCACGCTGACCGTCGACACCGCCTATGGCGGCGACAGCTTCGTTATCGTCGATGCTGCCGCAATGGGCTTCAGCCTCAAGCCGGAGGAGGCCCATGACATCGCCCGCCTCGGCGTCAGGATCACCAATGCCGCCAACGCGCAGTTCGGCTTGCACCACCCCGAAAATCCCGACTGGCGGCATTTCTCCTTCTGCCTCTTTGCGGGTCCCGTGCAGCGCACGGCGGAGGGCCTGCGCGCCGGAGCGGCCGTTGCCATCCAGCCGGGCAAGGTCGACCGCTCGCCCACCGGCACGGCGCTTTCTGCACGCATGGCCGTGTTGCACGCCCGCGGCGAGATGGGCCCGGAGGACAGGCTGACGGCGGTATCGCTGATAGGCTCGACCTTCGCAGGCCGTATCGTCGGCACGACCGAGGTCGGCGGCCGGCCGGCGATCCTGCCGGAAATCTCGGGCCGCGCCTGGATCACCGGCGTTCATCAGCACATGCTCGACCCTTCCGATCCCTGGCCCGAGGGTTACCGGCTGACCGACACCTGGGGCGCTCGCTGAGCCGGCTTGCGTACTTGAAACGGCGTCGATGATGTAGACAGTGGCGGTGATGCGGAAGATGATCGCTTCCGGCCAACGGAACGCGTGCATACGGTCAGCCAGCAGAAAGCCGATGCCGCCTGCTCCGACGATACCGAGGATCGAGCATTGGAACCGAAATTGTAGAGGATGATCTGCTCGACGGCGCATCGAAGCCGCAGCGAGCAGGGCGCATGATGTTCTTTGCGCCGAGAAACTAGAGCATCCCTCTTTCAAGTGGAATCACTGAAAGCGGATAAGATGCTCTAGAATCAAAGTGCTAGAGCGTCCTTTGTGCGTTCACTTGAACGCACGGCGCTCTAGTGGCTTGTGCCGCCTTCAGACTGCGGCACTGCCAATGCCAAGAGACGGAGATACAGAATGGCGGATCACGACCATCACCACGACCACCACGATGGAGAGGATCGGTGGAAGCACGACGGCGTTCGCGTCATCAAGGGTGACCAACTTGATGACAACACACCCCAGACGCCGGGCATGTACCGGCAGGCGGCCATCAACCACGCCCGTGTCGGCGCACAGAAGATCTGGGCTGGCACCGTGGCGATCGAACCAAATGCCAAGACCGGCGTGCACCACCACGGTCATCTTGAAAGTGTGATCTTCGTCGTTCGCGGCAAGGCGCGCATGCGGTGGGGCGACCGACTCGAATATGTGGCGGAGGCCGGTCCCGGCGACTTCATCTACGTGCCACCCTATGTCCCGCACCAGGAAATCAATGCGGATCCCGACAACGTGCTCGAATGTGTCCTGGTGCGATCCGACAATGAAGCCGTGGTGGTCAACATCACCGATGTCGAACCGGTGGAGAAGCCGGATGAAGTCTATTGGGTCGATCCGATCCACAAACATCCGGCTTGATGGCTTCCCAACGGACCTGAAGGATGCTGGTTTCCGAACCCTCGGACCGGTGCCCGAGCCGCTTGCGGCGCAAGAGTCATGTCATTGCAGCGCCTCCACGAAGCGGACGATGTCGCTGACCATGCGGGCGTGCCAGAGGTCGTTATGCCCAGAGCCGTCGTAGATCAGCATCTGCTTGGGCTCGGAAGCAATGGCATACAGGGCCTCGCCGGAAGACAGCGGGATGATGGCGTCACGCCGGCCGTGGATAAACAGTTTCGGTTGCCTCACCTCTGCTATTCTCAGATCCGAACGGAAAGGATCCTTGAGAAGAACGCTGACCGGAAAAAACGGGTAGTGCGCCTGAGCAAGTGACAGGACCGACAGGTAAGCCGAAACGAGAACGGCGGCGGAAGCTGGTCTTTGCCGGGCGGTATTCACTGCGACGCCGCTTCCGAGCGACTGACCGAGCACAACGATCTCGCTTCCGGAGTGTTCCAAGAGCCAGTCGAACGCGGCGAGGCCGTCGGTCAGCAGCCCGGACTCGCTTGGCGTGCCGGTCGATCCCGGATAGCCGCGATAGGAAATCGCGAGCAGGCCGATGCCCCGTGAGGCCAGCGCCTCTGCGAGGAAGTCGTAGTTGCCGATCCGATCAGCATTGCCGAGAAAGAACAGCACCGACGCCTTGCCGGGTTTGCCTTGGCTGTAGAGCCCGTAAAGCGTCTCTCCGTCGGGCGTGCCGATAGAAACGGTCTCGCCCCAGATCGCGGGCTCTGGAGCCGGTGCCCGGCTTGCGCCGGGATAGAGGAGGGTGCGCTGCGATACATATGTCAGGCCGACAAGCGACATATAGGCGAAGGCCGCCATCAGCGGCAACATCAGCAGGAATTTTGTGGCGGTCACGACAACATCCACCTGCGGCTCCATTGCACATATAAGGTACCGGCACGCTGTCTACAGCGCCGCGCGTCTTTTTCAGACGCGCTGCAGCCGTCCTCGGCTATTCGTCTCGCTCGCGGCGTTCCAAAGCCGTTGTGAGAGCGTCGCGCCTGGCTTCGTCTTCGCTACTGAAGCGGGAAGGTTCCAATCCTTTCGGGGCCAGGGTTTGTGCACCCTTTCTTCTCAGCCATCCTGAACTATCTGTCCAATTTACCGTAGGAAGATCCCGGTCCGTCTGGCATGAGGCGGGACTCGCGCTTTTCGTTTGATGGACAAGTCGGCGCCGTGGCAACGGTGGGCGCGCCATGCAAGTTCACGTCGAGACCTATATCGAGGAAGGCGGCGCCGAAAAGCTTCGCCGATTCTATCTCAACGGCCGGCCGATCGAAGTGACCGAAAACATCGATCAGTGGCATGGCGCCGACTACCGATACTTCAAGGTCAGGGGCAGCGACGGCAACGTTTACATTTTCCATCGGAACGATGTTTCAACGGAGTGGGCGCTGACCATGTACCAGCGCTCCCGTTTACGGGGAGACGGCGACCCGTGATTGCCGCCGGCGAAGCGCCCCGACAAACTAAGCTCCGACCGGCTCCGCTGATCTTCAACCTCCGAACGGCAAATAGCTATGTCATTCTCCGAACGGTCCAGAGCGACCGGCCCGCGTGAGCGATTCCAGACACGAGTCGAAGGCGCGGATCATCCTTGAGCCGCTCAGCCTCAATCACGTCAAGAAGCAGGATCTGCTCATCGGTTTCGTTTGCATTCGGCGTAATCCAGCAGCGGTTATTCTCGCAGCAAAGCCCGGCTTCCGGGTTTTCCTGGAGGTACTCTATCGCATATTCAGCGTCCACTTTTCTCGGTCCAGGGTCGTCGTTCATTTTCCCTTTCTCCTCTGTCCGATCGCTACTGCATGTTTCCTTAAATCGTAACCGATTTAAGGAAACATGCAGCAACTCAAAGTGCTACAGCGTCCTTTGCGCGTCTGATAAGGCGCGCGGCGCGATAATGTCCCCGGGGGATGAGTTCAAGCTGCCTTCGCCGCCGGCTTGGCTGCCTTGATGTGGGTTACGCTGCGCCGGCCGTCGACACTGATAGGCACGTCACCATCAACGGTGGCGCGGCGTACGACCCGGTGCTGGTCGCCATAGTCGTTGACCGCATAGTGCTGCGTGGCGCGGTTGTCCCAGATGGCAACGTCGCCAGCTTTCCAGCGCCAGCGCACGGTGTTTTCCGGGGCCGTCACGTAGGACTGGAACACCTCGTAAAGTTTTACAGAGTCGCTCTTTGAGAGGCCGACGAGGCGCTGGACGAAATTGCCCAGCAGCAAGGATCTCTCTCCGGTTTCCGGATGGACGCGCACAACAGGATGCTCGGTCTCGTAGATCGTCGATGTGAAGACTTCCTCGAAATGCTGCTTCTCTTCCGCAGTGGCGCGCGGACGCACGGCGGCGTAGTCATAAACATTGCTGTGAATGGCCCACAGATTGTCGGCCAACAGCTTGAGCGGCGCCGGCAGGCTTTCGTAAGCGGCGTGCGTGTTTGCCCAGATTGTGTCGCCTCCGGCAGTCGGAATGACGACGCCGCGAAGCACCGAGAACTTCGGATAGGCATCCACGAAAGTCACGTCGGTGTGCCACTGGTCCGCCCTGCCGCCGCCGCGACTGGAATCGAGATTGAGGATGGAGGCCGTACCAGCCACGGCACCCTGTGTGGGATGCGGTACGAGGTCGCCCAAGCGCCGCGCGAACAGCTCCTGCTCGGCATCGTCGAGATGCTCCTGGTCGCGGAAAAATATCACTTTGTGCCTCAGAAGAAGCTGGTTGATGGACCGGATCGCTGCATCCGAAAGATCTCCGCCAAGGCGGATGCCTTTGATTTCGGCTCCGACGCGACCGGTCAGCGGCACAACGTTGGGCTCAGGAATGGTCTCGTTGGCGAGAACTGGGTTATTCATGGAAATCTCCTGATTGATCCTGGAAGAAGGCAGCAAGTCACGGTCAGCCCGCGACGCGTCTGCCCGGCGTTCGAAAGTCACATCGGCAAAAACTACGAAATTATCGAACAGAATAATCCATTAAATAGATAGACAAAATTTGCTAAATTCCGGTCGTTCGTTGAAACGCCAACCTCACCCGCCGCCGAACCCTTCGTGCAAACGGGCGACCACCGTCCGCCCGTGGATCCGCGCTGATCACTAAATAATCTGACAGCGCCGGGCGCGGCCTTCCGTCAGATTCCTCTCGCGAAGACGATGAGAGGAGATCATTCGATGTCGAACAGCACCTCGGCTTATCTGAACCAAGCCCACGTCGTGTCGAAACTGATTCCGCCGCAGCCGAAGGTTCCCGCCTTTGCTGCGCTCGAAGGGCGGAGCATGGCCTTCCGGCTGCTGGCTCGGCTTGCCCGTTGGATGGATACCAGACGCGGGCGCTTGGACCTGCTTCAGCTTTCCGACTATCAGTTGAAGGATATTGGCCTCTCCCGCGGGGCTGCCTATAACGATTTCTACAAACGCGATTATCACGATGATTTGGCTCGAACCGACCCAAATCATCGTGATCAATTCTAATAAGTCGAGACGCGGGATGCGGGCGGAAAACTGCATACACTTTTCCTCATCCCGCTCGAGCAGGACCGCCATGTCCCAGTTTTCGTGCCAGACGATTCTCGCGACGTCGACCGTCACGCTTCGAGACGTGGTCTGCGACGGATCATGCCGCGGCAAGAGTGCGGAGGAATGCGCGCATTCGACAAGCCTGGTCTACCCATACCGCGGCGTTTTCATGCGGCATGTCGGCAGGAGCGATACCGTAGCCGAATCGAACCAGGTGCTTTTCTTCAATCACGGCGAAGAATACCGGATCAGCCATCCGATCGCTGGCGGAGACGCCTGTGTCGATGTGAAAGTCAGCGAAGAAATCCTTGCTGAGCTCGCGCCGCAGCCGCAGTTGCGTTCCGGCGCAAGCGTTTCGTTCAGGCGGCAGCGCCGGAGGATCGATGCGCGCGCTCAGGCGCTGGTCGCACTGTTGCGCTATAGCCTTGGTCGCGGCATTGCAGAGACGCTGGAGGCCGAGACCCTCACGCTGACGCTCATCAGGCGCTCCCTCGGCGAGCGGACTTCGCACGGGGCGGCCGGCACCTATGGCGGTGAAAAACTGGTCGATCGGGCGAAGCTGGTGCTCTCGGCCGATCTTGGCCGGCGCTGGACGCTGGGCGAGGTGGCGAAAGAGGTCGGCGTCTCGCCGGTCTACCTGACCCAGGTCTTCCAGCAGGTCGAGGCCATGCCGCTTTACCGCTATCAGTTGCGCCTGCGACTGGCGCGGGCTCTCGACCTGCTCGGTTCGTATCATGATCTGACCGCGCTCGGTCTCGAGCTCGGTTTTTCCAGCCACAGCCATTTCAGCTCCGCCTTCAAACAGGCCTATGGTCGCACGCCGGCCGAATTTCAGCGTACCCTTCGCCTTCGTTGAAACGCGTCGTGTTTGAAGCATCAGGTCGCTAAAAGATCTGACAGCGCAATGCAAGCAGGCATGGTTTTCTTGTGGGCGTCGAAGCAACGACGAAAGAGGAGAGCAGCATGACCCCGAAAACCTGTGCAGCCTGCGATTGCGAGCTTGATCAACAGAGCATCAAGGTCAAGCTCGGCGGCAAGACCGTGGAAGTCTGCTGCGAGGAATGCGCCACGGCAATTGGCGAAGCCGAAGCGGCGAAGGCCTCAGCCAAGGCCGAGAGATAATCACCGGCCGATCTAAGCCACCTCCCTTGTGCCCCGCAAAAAAAGCGAGCCTGCTCGGTTTGAGTAGGCTCGCTTGTCGTCAATTGCGTCGAGATCGGTCCGACGCTGTAAAGCAGGGGACTCAGGTCCGCGGCTTGAGGTTCTCCGGGTCGTAGAGCGGCTTGTAGCCGACGCCCGCGACCTCGACCGGATAGGTCTCGCCGAAATATTCCACCGTGAGCTTACGGCCCACCTGGCAATAGGACCAGGGCAGATAGGCAAGCGCGATGTTCTTGCCGATCGTCGGGCCGTAGGCGATCGAGCTCGTGAACGACCGGCGGCCGAGTTCATCGACGAGCGTCTCGCCGGTCTCTGGATCGATCACCGGCAGGATGCCGACCGGATAGCGGGCGACACCCTTGGAATCGACATTGTCCGTCATAACGAGGGTGCAGAGCATCGCCGGCTGATGCGGGCGGGCGCGATGTTCGAGATGCTTGGCCTTGCCGCGGAAATCGGCCTCCTTGACCTTCGGGCGGGCGAGGTCGGCTTCCAGCAGATTGTATTCGGTGAGGAGATCGGCGTTCTGCAGGCGCAGGCTTTTTTCCATGCGGCGGCTGTTGGCATAGGTTTCGACGCCGAAGGCCATCACGCCGGTTGCCCGCAGTGCGTCCCAGACGGCCAGCGCATCGCCATAGGCCATGTGCAGTTCCCAGCCCTGTTCGCCGACATAGGAGATGCGGAATGCGGTCACGTCCTTGCCGGCGATCCGGATCGGCTTGATCGCGGCGAAGGGGAAGTTTTCCGGCGTCAGGCCCTCGGGGTTCTCGACGACCTTCTGCAGGGCCGTGCGCGCGTTCGGCCCCCAAAGGCCGATCGTCACGTATTTCTCGGTGACGTCGGTGACCGTCACGTTGAAGCCCTTGTCCTCGGCAATCCGGCGCACATAGTGGAAGTCGCGCGGGCCGGCGTCGGCACCGTCGATCACACGGCAGCGGTCGGCCATGCGGATGACGGTCAGGTCGGCACGCACCATGCCCTCGTCATCGAGGAAGTGGGTGTAGATGCCCTTGCCGATATTGGCGTCGCCGCCGATCCTGGCCGCGCAGATCCATTCCATCAGTTCGACGTGATCCGGCCCTTCCACGTCGAACATGTAGAAGTGCGACAGGTTCACCATGCCGCAGTCCTCGCTCATGGCGAGATGCTCGGCATTGGACACGCGCCAGAAATGGCGGTTGTCCCACTCGTTTTCACGCACCGGAACGCGGTCGCCATATTTCTCGAGCAGGTGTTCGTTGGCGGCGTAGCCGTGGGCGCGCTCCCAGCCGCCGAGCTCCATGAAGTAGCCGCCGAGCTCCTTCTCGCGCTCCCAGAAGGGCGAGCGGCGGACGCCGCGGCCAGTGTCATAGGGTTCGCGCGGATGGACAGCCGGATTGTAGATCTTCCGCGCCGCCTCGCCGCAGCGGCCCTCGATGAACTTCTCCTCAAGCATGTGCGGGTAGAAGCGCGAATAATCGATCTTGTTGTGGTCGATCGAGGTGCGTCCGTCGGTCATCCAGTCGGCGACGAGCTTGCCGAAGCCTGGACCGTCCTTGACCCAGATGGCGACGCAGTACCACAGGCCTCTCACCTTCTGGCTTTCGCCGACGGAAGGCCCGCCGTCCGTCGTCACCTGAAGCAGGCCGTTGAAGGAGTGGCTTTCATTGTAGCCGAGTTCAGCGAGGATCGGCGTCAGTTCCATCGCCCGCTCCAGGGGCTCCAGGATCTGTTCCATTTCCAGGTCGCGCTGCGAGGGCGAAAGACGGGCCTCATGCTTTTCGAGAAGCTCGCGCGGATGGCAGAGCCGCGGGTTCGTCTCCTCGTAATAGCCCCACTCGATCTGGCCGCCTTCGGCGGTCTTGGGGTCGCCGGTGTCGCGCATATAGGCGGAGTTGCCCTGATCGCGCAGAAGCGGCCAACCGATCTCCTTGCCGGTTCCCTCGAATTCGTTGTAGGGGCCGAAGAAGGTGAGCGGATGGTCGACCGGCATGACCGGCAGGTCCTCGCCCACCATTTCTGCGATCAGCCGGCCCCAGAGACCGGCGCAGACGATGACGTAATCGGCCTCGATAGTGCCGCGGTGCGTGACGACACCCTTGATGCGGCCGCCCTTGACGATGAGGGACTGCGCTGGCGTATTGGCGAAGGCCTGGAGCTTGCCGGCGGTGACAGCCTGGTCGACGAGCTTGCCGGCGACGGTCTGCGAGCGCGGGATGACGAGGCCGGCGTCCGGATCCCAGAGGCCGCCCTGCACCATGCTTTCCTCGATCAGCGGAAACTTCTCCTTGATCTCCGCCGGTTCGATCAGGCGCGCGCGTGTGCCGAAGGCCTTGCCCGATGCCACCTTGCGCTTGATCTCGTCCATGCGGCCGTCGTCGCCGACGCGCGCGACCTCGAGGCCGCCGATGCGGGCGTAATGGCCCATCTTCTCGTAGAAATCGACCGAGTACAGCGTCGTCCAACAGGACAGGAAATCGTGGCTGGTCGCGTAGCAGAAGTCGGAGGCATGCGCCGTCGAGCCGATGTCGGTCGGGATGCCGGATTTGTCGATGCCGACGATATCATCCCATCCACGCTCGATCAGGTGTTGCGCGATCGACGCGCCAACGATGCCCCCGAGCCCAATGATTACGACCTTCGCCTTTTGCGGAAACTCTGCCATGAGTGCGACCCTAGTTAGTTTGGAAGCCGGATATTAGGGCTTGCAGCGCCACGACTACAGCCTGTCTACGACATAATCATCATGCTGCACGACCAGATCGATGCCGGCCGCGGACCGGCGCAGCATGAATATCAGGGCGGGCATGTCACTGATATCGTGAGAAAAACGCCGAAGAGAAGCGAAATGATTTCCGACTCACAGGAGAAATCCAGCGACCTTCGCGTGCGCCTTTAATACGCGACGTTTGCTGTGGCGCAGTTAGCGCAGGGGCGGGCGCACCGTCAGACCTTGTAGCGCAGGGTAAGCGCGGCGATGGTGGCGAAGACCATGATCACGCCGTAGGGGATCTTGCGTGTCGCGCGGATTTCCTCGACGCGCATGAAAAAGGACAAATGCGCCAGTTGCAGCGGCATCGGCAATTTCAACGCCAGCATCGTGAAAATACCGCCGATCAGAAGGAAGACCGCGAAGGGCAGCATGCCGTTCCAGCCGACGAAGAGGCCGATCGGCAGGAAGAGCTTGGCGTCGCCGGCGCCAAAGAGCCGGAAGAGCCAGAGAGCAAAGCCCAGCGCAAAGAGCAGGAGGCCGGCTCCGACATCGCCGCCGATCCCGGTGAAGGAAAAGAGCGCCGCGCCGATATCGTCGGTCGTCATTAGCGCCACTGCGGCGTTGACGGCATAAAGGCCGACGAGAGCGAGAACGGCGGCATTCGGGATCTTCCAACTGCGGAAGTCGCTCCAGGCGGCATAGAGGAAAAGTAATACTGATAGAACAGTAAAAATGTTGACTGTTTGTATCATGTTTCGCTTTTCTCCTTCGTTGTTGCCTGATGTCACCAATAAAAGCGATTGCCTCACAGTTTTTCTAAGTCTTTCGGGCTAGAAAAACATCAAGAAATATTTCGGTGTGTCGCATTGCGGCAGACGTGTTGTGAAATATTCCAACCGTTTGCCAGTTTCGATTTTAACCATAAAATAGAGATGCCGAAAGCGGTTACATTTCAGCAGTTGACGATATAATAATTAAGGGATTATTAATCATGATAGTCGGAGAGGTGGTCTCGATGACGGGCGGGCCGGGGGAAATGCGGTACGCCAAATATTTTGGAGGTAATTTCTCGATGAAAGCTTTTGTGTCTAAAGTATCCGCTTTCGCGCGGGAGGAAGAGGGCGTGGCCCTGACTGAATATCTTATTCTTCTGGGGCTTCTGGTCGGCGGTGTTGTCGGTGTGGTGATAACGGCGGGCAACAATATGGAAGCTGCATGGACTACGTGGGGCACATTTTGGAATCAGACTAAATACGTCGCTCCGACCCCGTAAAGATCGAGCAATATCCGAGAGAGAGGGGTTTTTGTTAACCCCTCACTTCTAAATTAGTCGTTATCGAAAAAAATGCGTTTCGATTGAGTATGGAGTATCGGAGATGCGTTACTCTACAATTCTAAGTCTTACTATTGCCATCTTACTTGCCGGCGTCGCGGTGTTTGCGACGCGCACCTATCTCACCGATCAGCAAGCGCGGCTGGCAGCCAGCAGTCCAAAACTCCAGGAAAAGACTTTGGTCGTCGCCGCCAAGCCCATGCGCTTCGGGGACCGTGTACGGCCGGAAAATCTCAAAGCCATCCCTTGGCCTTCCGAGCAGCGGCCCGAAGGCTCCTTTCAGACAATCGAAACCGTCGTCGGCAATGACGACGCACCGCGCTATGCCATGGAGGCGATCGATCCCGGCGAGCCGGTGCTTGCCTCAAAGATCACCGGCGCCGGTGAGCGGGCCACTTTGTCTGCGGCACTCGATCAGGGCATGAAGGCCGTCTCTATTCGGGTCAATGACGTACTCGGCGTTGCCGGTTTCGTCAGGCCGTCCGATCGCGTTGACGTGCTTCTGACCCGGGTCGTGCGCAATCAGCAAAACAACAGCGAACAGACCTATGTCGACGTGCTGCTCCAGGGGGTGAAGGTACTGGCGGTGGACCAGACCGCGGACGAGCGCAAGGACGAACCTTCCGTCGTCAAGACGGTGACCTTCGAGGTGACGACCGACGAGGCCCAGCGTCTGACGCTCGGTGCCACGATCGGCACGCTGTCGCTCACGCTTCGCAACATCGCTTCCGCCTCCGTTGAACAGACAAGGCCGATCACGGTTGCCGATCTCGGCGGCGGTCTGATGTCGGCCGAGCTCGGCAAGGACATCGCCGAGAAGAAGGACGATGGTCGCTTCGAGGTAATCGAGCGGCTGGTGCGAAAGGTCGGCGACGAACTCGGCAACAGGCTGAACACGGTCGAAAACCGGATGAATGCGCCTGTGCGTGAAAAACAGGTGCAAATCGTCGAGCGCAAGGTTGAGCCCGTCTTGCCGGTGGAGCCGAAGTGGGCGACCGTGGGCGTCTGGAACACGACCAAACGTGAGGAGCACCGGGTGGGCCTGATCCAGTGACATTAATTGCGGCCCTCCGTTAGGGGCGGCGGGCCGGACTGCGAGGAGAGGGGCTGAGGCAGGAATGTTGAGGGGAAGCATGAAGGGGGCGGCGAGAGCCAGGTCCCTCGCGGCACTGGTCGCGGCAATTTCGGCCTTTGGCCTTCTGGGACCCGGTTCGGCCGGGCAGGCGGATGCCCAGGAAAAATTCATCAACCTCGGCGGATCCGTGCAGCAGGTGACGCTGCCGCCGAACGACACGATGACGATCAGGACCGCCAAGCCGTTCGGCGATCTGGTCATCGGCAGTGCCGAACTGATCGACGTCGTGCCGCTCTCCGACCGGTCGCTCTTCATCCGCGGCAAGCAGATCGGCGCCACCAATATTTCCGTCTATGACGACGACAAAAACCTTCTCGGCGTCATCGATATCCGCGTCGCCAGTGATTTCAGCGAAGCTGCGGCGGCCATTCGTTCCGCCGCACCCTCCGCGCAAGTCCGGGTGTTCAACTCCAACGACCGCATTCGCCTGACCGGTACCGTGCGTGACGCCGTCGAGCTGCAGCGCGTGCTGGAGATCGCCCAGTCCTACTCCGCACAGCCGGTGCTGAACCAGTTGCGGGTGGCCGATTCCCAGCAGGTCATGCTGGAGGTCCGGGTGATCGAGGCCTCGCGTCAGACCGGCCGCGACCTCGGCATCGGCTGGTCCGGCCAGGGCCGGAACGGCATCGGCAAGGCGACGACCAGCCAGGGTATTGCTGTCAACGACGACGGCCAGCTCGTCCGCACGCTGGAAGATGCCGCGGGTGCGGCGACGGGCATGCAGCCGTTCGGACAGCTGATCGCCAAGGTGCTGGAGATTGCGGGCGGCCAGATCGACGTCGTCATCAATGCGCTGGAGCAGAAGGGACTGGTGCGCCGGCTGGCGCAGCCGAACCTGATCGCCATGAGCGGCGAGACCGCGAGCTTCCACGCCGGCGGCGAGGTGCCGATCCAGACGACGGTGGCCAACGGCGCCACGGTCGCGACCGAAACCGATTACCGGCCCTTCGGCGTCAGGCTCACCTTCACGCCGGTGGTGCTCGACAACGGGCTCATCAGTCTCAGGATCGAGCCGGAAGTCTCGGAGCTCGATACCTCGATCAACGTCAACGGCAATCCCGGCTTCATCTCGCGCGCGGCGAAGACCACGGTGGCGCTGCGCGACGGCCAGAGCTTCGCCATGGCCGGGTTGCTGCAGTCGATCAATGCCAAGGACGTTCAACAATTGCCGTGGGTGTCGCAGGTTCCGGTGATCGGCGCGCTGTTCCGCTCGACGAGCTTCCTGAAAAGGGAGTCCGATCTCGTCATCATCGTCACGCCGCACATCGTGCGGCCATCCGCACCCGGCGAGGACCTCTACAGCCCGCTCGACCAGACGCGTTCGTCGAACGACTGGGAGCTGTTCGTGCTCGGCATCCTGGAGGTGGACAAGGACATGCTCAGGCGCTTCCGCAATGGCGAAGGCGTGAAGGGGCCGTACGGTCACCGTCTCGATCTCGATGTGGGAGGCCAACTTGCCGTTGCGAAAAAATAAAGGCGCAGTGCTGGTCATCGCCGCCGCGAGCCTCGTCTCCGGCTGCGCCGACTACCTGAACCACAGGGATTCAATCACCTTTGGGCTCGGAAACGCGGTGGAGGCCAACAAGGGCATCCACATCCAGGAGCCTTTCCCGCGGGTGGCGCAGAACACGCGCATTCACAGTGACGGCAAGGTGATCAACCGGGTCATCCGCAACTATCAAGGCGGAGGGCAGGGCGGTGCCGCGCCGGCGCCCACGGCCGTGATCCTGCCGGCGGCCACGATGCCGGCCGGGACGGGCGGCGGTAACGGCGGCGGCAACGGCGGGGGATACTGACTGTGGCCGCTAGAAAGAGTGAACGGCGGGGGCGCCGGAAGGGAATGTAACAGAAGAGCACGGCGGCCGCACCGCCGCGATCCGAGGGGCATGCCAATGTTGCATAAGGCTATCAAGAGCTTCTGGGACGACCGTCGTGGCTACGTCATTGCGTTGACGCTGATTTCCATGCCGCTCCTGCTCGGCTTCTCGCTGCTCGTCATCGATGTCGGGCGCAGCGGCAATCTTCACACCGACCTCCAGAACGCCGTCGACGCCATGGCGCTCGCCGGCGCCCGCGAACTCGACGGCCGAGACAACGCCATCCCGCGGGCCCAGGCAGCAATCGAGAAACTCGCCAACAGCGCGGCCTTTGGCGGCGGAGGGACCGGCTGGTCACTCGGTTCGAACATCACAGTCGCCTACGACGCCGAAAGCGATGCGACAAGCACAGTGACGGTCAGGTTCCTGACCGAAATCCCGAACAGCGACGACAGCCCCATCGATCTTTCGAAGGTGACGACCGATTCCAATTTGGCGTCCTATGCCTGGGTCGTCGCCAAGGACCAGGCGATGACGACGATCTTCCCGCTGCCGGTCGGCTTCAATCGCGACACGATCAACGTTTCGGCCGAGGCGGTGGCCGTGTACCGGGCGAGCGCCTGCGACGTGACGCCGATCTTCATCTGCAACCCATACGAGCCTGCGGGCAACACCAGCGAGACCGCAGCCGAGGAGGCCGCGGAAGCGCTGCACGACAATTTTGCGGCGGGCAATCTCTATGGGCGGCAGATCGAGCTGCACAGCACCTCGTCGTCCAATCCCGGGCCTGGCAATTTCGGCTTCCTCAGGACGCCCTTAGGCAACGGGGCGTCGGAGCTCGCGGAAGCTCTCGCCACCGGAAACCCGGGCACGTGCTACACGCAGGATAATTTGGATACGGAAACGGGCGCGAAAGCAGGCCCGGTCGAGGACGGCGTCAATACGCGCTTCGGCTTTTACTCCTCGTCGTTCAACAAGGTGAACGGTAACTACCGCTATCGCCCCGCCCAGAACGTACGCTCCGCCCAGGCACAATCGGGCAAGGGTAGCGGCAGCAAGTCTTGCGACGGCTATTCGCCGGTCATGGTCGGGGACGTTGTCGGCGATCCCAGCATGGCCGTGCCCTTGGGCTATGGGGCTACGATGAACGCCATCGGCGGCGGCAAGATCAGCAGCAGTAACAATTGGCAGTATGGCACATACTGGAACGTCGCGCAGGGAACAGCGGCGCCCTCGGTGAGCACGATCCTCGACAACTATTCGAGCTATCCGGTGCAGGGCGGTGCGGGGCCGACCCAGCCTTCCGCCTACGACGTCTATCGTTACGAACTGGCGAACCCGGCACTCATCAGCCATGCTTCCGCGAACGGCGAGACCGGCGCCCCCACAATAAGCAACCAGTGCTATTCGGGTCCGGACCTAGCGGATTACACAGACCCTGCATACGGTGACCGGCGCGAGATTTTTTCGGCTATCGTCAATTGCGGTTACGAGGCGTCCGTCGGCCACCTGAACGGTCACAAAGCCACCAGGGCCGTGGCCTTCGCCCGCATGTTCCTGACCAAGCCGGCGATAAAGGAAAGCGACGAGCGCTATCTTTCGCTGGAAATGATCGACATTACCGGGAGGGGCGGGCGTGGCACGCTCGACGAGTTCCTCCGGGAAGAAGCGGAGTTGGTCCGATGATGGCGCTCCGAAACTTCATCCGCCTTCGGCTCTGTCCGAGCTTCCTCGCGAAGGAGGAGGGCGCGGTGCTTGCCGAGGCGCTGGTGGCGGTACCGTTCGTCACGCTCTTTGCCGCGGGCATCCTGGAATTCGGCAATATTTTCTGGGAGCGGATGCAGATCGACGCGGGCCTCCGCGATGCCGGGCGCTATCTGTCGCGCTGTCGGAATACCGCAACCTTCAATTCCGATTGCAGCGTGGAAACCGCAAAGCGTATCGCCCTCTATGGGACACAAAGTCTTGATGCGACGACGCTGCGCGTGCCCGGTTGGGGACCCAGCCTTGCCGATATTACCGTGCCCGTCGATGCTGACGGCAATGTCGTGATCGATATAGACGGTAACTTCACCGTTTCCACGACGCATCAGTACGAAGCCTCGCCGCTGTTCGGCTGGCTCGGCATCGACGCAATCACCATCAGCGCCTCGCATGAAGAGAGGTATATCGGATGGTAACCAATCGGATAGGTCAACGGCAATGGATTCTGACCGACCTGATGGGGCAGGGCGCTCCGCTGGCCAGGCGCGCTGTGCAAGGCGATGCTTGCGTGCTCACCCTCCCCTCATTCCTGTGCTTGTCACAGGAATCCAGCAGCGCCGAGTCGGCGGCGCAGAAGAATCAACGCCGGCGACGCGGCGGTGTTCGTTTCGATGTCGAGCCTGAGGAAGTTATTCACGGTGCAGACGCACCGTGGCTGGATCCCTGTGACAAGCACAGGGATGAGGGCGGTGCGGCTTGCGCGACGACGCCCAGTGGATCGGCCTTTCCCACCCGGAAGACAGGGTTCCGCCAGGACGAAAGCGGCATCGCCCTTTCGGAGGCGCTGATCACCTTTCCCATCGTGCTTCTGGTCTTCGCGGCCTTCGTCGAGTTCGGCTATGCCATGTCGCAATGGAACCAGACGGTGAAGGCGCTGCAATATGGCGCGAGACTGGCTGCCGTCTCCAACCCGTTGACCTCAGATTTCGACGAGGTCTTTCCGGTGGAAGCAGAGAATCCGTTGAACAACGGCACGGGGACGCCCAACAATCCCGCGATCTCCTCCACTTGCGGGCCCGCTCTTGCGAATTGCAGCGCCGAATTGACGCGGATCGTCACGGGTAGCGACGGCGATTGCGCGGTCGGCGACCCGCGCCCCGGCATCTGCGATCTCAACTGGCGCATTACCCCCGACAAGCTGGTCGTGACCTATCAACGCTCCGGCCTCGGCTATTGGGGCCGGCCTACTGGTCCGGTGCTGACGATGCGCCTCGAAGTCCGCAACATCACCTTCGACCTGCCCATCCTAGGCGGCCTGCTCGGGCTCGATGACATCGTCGTTCCCGCCCATCCGGTGACGATTACGACCGAAGACCTGAAGACGTGCTCAACCTGCTGAACCCTTGATAGTGCGTGGGAAAGCGAGATGACAGCTCATATGAACTTCGCAGCATCCACCAAGATCCTTGTCCTCTCCGACGACGCGGCGGCTGCGAGCTTCATGCTCGACACGTTCGGCTCGCTGTCGCGCTATGAAGTGCGCCATATGGCACTAAAGGCGCTGGGTGATGCGGCGCGGTTCGATCCGACGCAGTTCAATCTGATCGTACTCGATGTCGACAACGGCGAAATGCTGAACCGGCCGGAGCTTTTTGCCTTCCGCGGCCGCCACCGCGATATTCCGCTCGTCGTCGTCTCTGAAGACCTGGCGGACGAGATGCTGCGGCAGCTCTTCCGGCTGAACGGCAACGATTGGCTGAAGAAGCCGCTGGAGCGCCGCTCGCTGATCGACATGATCTCGACGCATGCGCCCGGAAGCGGGGCGTCCGACAGCCGGGTTCACGCGGTCGTTTCCGCCGTCGGCGGCGCGGGCGCCAGCGTCATTTCTTCGTCGCTCGCTCATGCGCTTGCCCAGCCCACGAAAAACGCGGCGCCGCGGGTCGATCTGTTCGACATGGATTTCTCCTCAGGGTCGCTCGGCTACTATCTCAACCTTGTCAGCGACTACGACCTGAAGCCCGTCATCACCAATCCGTCGCGCGTCGATCTCGAATTCATCGATCTCGTGCGCAAGCGTCACTCGGGCGGCTTTTCGCTGCTGTCGTTCAAGCAGCCGTCGGTGCTTCTCGCGGCCAAGGGCGCCGAACTGGTGCTGCGCATGCTGGACGTCGCGGCTTTCGAGAGCGATCACACCGTCATCGACATGCCGCATTACGAAACACCGTGGAAAACCGATGTGCTTTCGTCGGTCAACAGCGTCTACATCGTCACCGAAATGACGATCCCGGCGCTCCACCAGGCCAAGGATCTCTTTCTCAACCTTGTGCGGCTGCGCGGCAATGCGGATTCGATCTTTGTCGTCATCAACAAATACCGCACCAAGCTCTTCAGTCTTGGCGTGCGCCGGCAGCAAGTGGACAAGGTCTTCAAGGACACGCGTGCCCACATCGTCGCCTATGACTGGGACACGCTGAGCGAAGCGCTGAACCGCGGCGTGTTGCCCTTCGAGGTGAACGCGCGCTCCGGCTTCTGCAAGGCCGTCAGCAAGCTCGGAGCGCTTGTGAGATGATCGTACGCATCCGGGTGAGCGGCGAGCAAACGCCAGACCAGCGCACCGCCGGAGCGCTTGTATGCGCGACGTTCGCCGCCGCCGCGCTCGCTCTTGCGGTTTCCCCGGTCGCGGCTCTGGCGACCGGCCTGGTGCCACGAAGCCTGGGGCCGGCCACGGGCGTCGTGGTGACCGCGGAGCAGAAATACCCGGCCGGCACGGTCGTCATCGTCAACGACAACCGGACGCTTGATCTCGTCGTCTCTGGCAACCGGGCGATCCGCTACAGGATCGGCGTCGGCCGCGACGGTTTCCGCTGGAGGGGCGTCGTGAAGGTCGGCCGAAAGGCCGAATGGCCCGACTGGCGGCCGCCGGCCGAGATGAAGGCGCGTGTGCCGGGGCTTCCCGAACTCGTGCCGGCCGGGCCGCTCAATCCGATGGGCGCGCGCGGGATCTATCTCTACCGGGGAAAGGCCGACACGCTCTATCGCATCCACGGGACGAACGACCAGTCGACGGTCGGCGATTTTGCGTCCTCCGGATGCTTCCGCATGAGCAATGCCGACGTCATCGATCTCTACGGCCGGGTGAAAGTCGGAACCACGGTGATCGTGAAATAGTCCAACGGAGTGAAAGGCTGATGGCAACCGGGTTCATGGGACGTTTCTACAAGCAGCCTCAGCCGGGGGAGCGCGAAGAACCGAAAAGCCTCGAAGTTCTTCCCGCCGGACCGGTCGCAAACACGGCCGCGCCGACGCCCGCCGCTGCGGTGGCTGCCGTGGCCGAAGATGCGTCGCTCGGCCGGGACATGGTCGCCGAACGGGTCAACCTGCACCGCTATCTGCTCGACAGGATCAACCTCGGTATTCTCGACACACTCGACAACGAAGAAATCGCGACCGAGATCAGGCCGCTCGTCAAGGACTATATCCGGCGCAACAATTTCCCGCTGAATGCCGTGGAAATCAACGACCTGATCCGCGACATCACCGACGAGATGCTCGGCCTCGGGCCGATAGAGCCGCTGCTCGCCGACGAGACCATCGCCGACATCCTGATCAACGGCCACAAGAGCGTCTATGTGGAGCGTCGGGGCAGGCTCGAGAGCACCGCGGTCCGCTTCAAGGACGAGGATCACCTGCTCCGGGTGATCAACAAGATCGTCTCGGCCGTCGGCCGCCGTGTCGATGAATCGACGCCGATGGTCGATGCCCGGCTCAAGGATGGATCCCGCGTCAACGTGGCGATCCGGCCCATCTCCGTCGACGGCCCGCTTGTTTCGATCCGCAAGTTCACCCGCAAGCCGCTGACGCTGGAGCGCCTTGTCGAAAACGGGGCGATGGCGAACGCCATGCGCATCCTCCTGAGTGCCGCGGTCAAGGGCAAGGTGTCGATGATCATTTCGGGCGGCACCGGCTCGGGCAAGACGACGCTGCTCAATGCGCTTTCGTCGCAGATTTCGCCGGCAGAGCGCCTGATCACCATCGAGGACGCGGCCGAGCTGCAGCTCCAGCAGCCGCATGTTGGCCGGATGGAAACCCGGCCGCCGACGCTCGACGGCCGCAACGAGGTCCGCCAGCGCGAGCTCCTGAAAAACGCGCTTCGCATGCGGCCCGACCGCATCATCGTCGGTGAGGTGCGCGGCGAGGAGGCATTCGACATGCTGCAGGCGATGAACACCGGCCACGAAGGGTCGATGACGACCATCCATGCCAACACCCCGCGTGATGCGGTCGGTCGACTGGAACAGATGGTCGGCATGGCCGGCATGCCGATGTCCCAGCTCAGCATCCGTTCGCAGATCGCCTCCGCCATCACGCTCATCGTTCAGGTGCAGCGTCTGAGCGACGGCAGCCGCAGGATTGTCTCGGTTTCCGAGATCACCGGCATGGAGGGCGACGTCGTCCAGATGCAGGAGATCATGCGCTTCAAGAAGACGGGCACGGGAGAGGACGGCCGCATCCAAGGCGAGTTCCGCGCGACGGGCCTGCGCCCGCGCTTCATCGAGGAATTCGCCGAACTCGGGATCGCCGTGCCGGCAGCGATCTTCGAGCCCGGCAGAGCATTGCAAACGGGACCTGCCCAATCATGACGCTCATCCTGCTTTACGCCGCCGTGTTCATCGCGGCGCTGATTTCCGCCGAAGCCCTGCTGCGCGGCTATTTCCGGACGTCCGAACGCCACAGGGCGGTGAACCGTCGCTTGAGCCTGCTCGATGGGAGCGAGGATCACGGCAAGGCCTATCGCGACATGCTGAAAGAGCGCGGTGCCGGCGAGGACTGGCGATCGCTTCCACTGATGCAGCGGCTGAGGCAGTTCTACACCCAGTCTGGCATCAAGTTCGATGCGAAGCGATTTGTGCTCTATGCGATCGCCGGCGCGCTCCTCGGCTGGCTCGTCGTCCAGTTCCTCGTGCCGAGCAACCTGATCCGGGTTCCCGTTTTTCTCGCGGTTTGCTTCCTTATTCCCGTGCTTGTCGTCTGGCGTGCACGCGCGAGCCGCATGCGCAAATTTACGGAAAAGCTTCCCGAAGCACTCGATGTGGCCAATCGAAGCCTTGCGGCCGGGCACCCGCTGCCGGCGGCGATCGCGCTCGTCGCGCGCGAAATGCCCGATCCGATCGGCAGCGAGTTCGGCCTTCTGTCGGACGAGCTGACCTATGGCGTGACACTCGACGACGCGCTCGTCAATCTTTCCGACCGCGTGGGTGTCGAGGACCTGAACCTCCTGGCGATTTCGCTCAGCGTACAGGCGGGGACCGGCGGCAATCTCGTCGAAATACTGCAGAACCTTTCGAAAACGCTGCGCGACCGGTCGATGCTGAAGGCCAAGGTCAAGGCGATCTCGTCCGAAGGGCGCATCACCGCGATCTTCATGTCGCTTTATCCGTTCCTTCTCTACGCGATGATCAAGGCGCTCTCGCCGACCTATTTCGATCCTGTCTGGGACAGCGGCTACGGGTCGATCGTCGTCACCGTGCTGCTTGTCATCATGGCGATCGGCAATGTCATTCTCTACAAGATGGTCAACTTCGAGTACTGAGGCCGCGATGTCGAGCGAGTACGGGATTTACCTCATCGTCTTCTTCTCGGTGCTGATCTTTTCCGGCGCAGCGTCCGAACTGGTCTTCCGGCGGCGCGAGGTCGGCGTCCGGCTGTCGGAAACGAGCGCGAAGGCGGGTAGTGAGGAATTCCATCTGGGAGATGCCGCAATCGCAGATCTCGGCGAGGCGGAAAATCGCCTGATCCGCCGCTATTTCGAGATCACCCGACGCGACACGAACGCGAACTCCACCCAGAACCGGCTGATCCGCGCCGGCTATTTCAGTGCCAGCGCGGTGACGGTATTTCAGGTCATCCGCGCCGCCGTATGCATGGGCATCGTGGCGGCAACGGTCTGGGCTCTCGGCCGCTTCCTTCCCGAATTGTCGCAGCTCGCGATCCTGGTGATGGCGATGTTTGCGGCCGGCATCGCCTTTGTCCTGGTCAATATCTATATCGACCGGCGCGGCGATGCGAAGGAGCGGGAATATCGCCGCCTGTTTCCCGATTTCATGGACATGCTGATCGTCTGCCTCGATGCGGGCATGAGTCTGGAAGCGGCGGCCAACCGCGTCGCCCGGGAATTCGTCGACAAGCGCAAGGATTTCGGCCTGCATCTTTCGATCATGATGCTGGAAGTGCGAGGCGGACGCCGGCTGCGCGAGGCCTTGGCCAACCTTGCCGCGCGCTTGCGGATCGACGAGGCGCGCGCGCTTTCCGTCCTCTTCCGCCAGTCGGAGGAACTGGGAACCAGCGTGACCCAGACGCTGCGCGTCTACAGCAAGGAAATGCGCGACCTGCGCGTCGTGCGGGCCGAGGAGAAGGCCAATGCCCTGCCGATCAAGATGCTGCTGCCGCTCGGCGCCTTCCTGTTTCCGGTGAGCCTCATCATCGTGCTCGTGCCAATCGTCCTTCGTGTCGTCAGTCTTCTCTCCGGCCTCAAGCCCGGCGGTTAAAACAGCGAGGTCTCCATGCACTATTCGCCCGACGAAGGCCGCGAAGACTTCGCGCTGACGCTCGATCCCCGAATGCCGCTGGCGCCCGCTGGTGCGAAGGAAACCGGTCTCGAACCGTCCTTCATGCTGCGCCTGGCAGCAAAATGCGCGGCCGAGCAGGATACCGTCACCCCGTCGCATCTCGCTGGCCGGATGAAATTGCCGAAAGCGGTGGTCAATCAGCTCGTCAAGGAACTGGTCAAGCTTGCCTTCCTCGAGGCGAGGGGGCTCGCCGGAGAAGACGTCAAGTCCGACATCCGCTACGCGCTTTCGACGAAGGGGCTCGAATACGCGCAGGCGGCGTTGCGGCAATCGCAATATGTCGGGCCGGCGCCGGTGTCGCTCGATGCCTTCTGCCGGCAGCTCGAATTGCAATCGATCCACCACGAGCGGGTGACCCAGGACCGGTTGATCGAAAGTCTCGAGGGGCTGGTGCTGTCACCGTCACTCGTCGAGAAGCTCGGTCCGGCGATGAATTCGGGCCAGTCCATCCTGCTCTACGGACCGCCGGGCAATGGCAAGACCAGCATTGCCGAACGCTCCGCGCGGCTGTTTGTCCAGACGATCTGGGTGCCCTACGCGGTCGAGGTCGGCGGCTATGTGATCAGCTTCTACGACGAGGCCGTGCACCAGCCGGTCGGAGAGGCGTCGGGAAATCCGTATCCCAAGGCCGACCAGCGATGGGTCGAATGCCGGCGACCGGTGATCAAGACCGGCGGCGAACTGACGCTGGACCTCCTTGACCTCGCCTTCAGCGACGGCTCGAACGTCTATGAGGCCCCGCTGCACCTGAAGGCCTCGGGAGGCGTGTTCATCATCGACGATTTCGGTCGGCAGCAGGTGGTGCCGCAAGCGTTGATCAATCGCTGGATCGTGCCGCTTGAGCGTGGATACGACTTTCTCACGCTGCATACGGGCAAGAAGTTCAAGGTTCCGTTCGACGAGCTTGTGGTTTTCTCGACCAATATCGCGCCAAAGGATCTCTCCGACGAGGCGGGGCTGCGGCGCCTCAAGTACAAGATATTTGTGAATAACCCGTCGCGGGACGAATATATCCGGATCTTCGGCTCTTATGCGCGCCAAGTCGCGGTAGACATAAAGGCCAGTGATTTGCACCTGTTCTATGAGCGTAAGTACAGCGGTGTATCGCTGGCGTCCTGTTACCACCCGAAGTACCTGCTGGATTTCATCAGGTCGTATTGCGAGTTCAACGCGATGCCGAAGGTGGCTTCGCTGGAGATGCTGGAGCGGGCGTGGGAGGGTGTGTTCACGCTGGACTAGAGCATCCCGCTTTCAAGTGGAATCACCGAAAGCGGTAAGATGCTCTAGAATCAAAGTGCTAGAGCGTCCTTTGTGCGTTCACTTGAACGCACGGCGCTCTAGAGCATCCTGCTTTCAAAGTGGAATCACTGAAAGCAGAGTTCTGGAGCGTCCCTTGCGTGTTGATTTGAACACGGGGCGCTCTAGGGTTGCGTACCTTATTAAGGAATGCCTGAAATACTGATGCCAGAGAAATCGGGGATTGACCTGCTTGGGGCGGAGTAGCGCGGATGACCAGTATTCCGGATGTCGATGTCGAGTCTGACGGCGCGAGGCAACGCGGCGAGCGACCGGCGAAAGAGCCAAGCCGTTCGAGAGGGGCCTCCCTGATTGCGATGGCCCTGTTGCTGCTGCCGCTGAATGCCGGCATTCTCCTCTACACGGCGAAGAATGCGGCCGACGTGCGCGAAAGCCGCGAGACGCTTGCCGCGCTCAAGCGCTCGATCGACGGCCTGAAAGAACTGGTCGACAAGCAGGGCCGGCACATCGCCAGAAGTGCCAAGGGCGAGGACGTGGCAATCGTTCGCCAGCGCTTGGAAAGCCTGCGCAAACAGGTCGCCGATTTCGATGTCGGCATGCGTTCCGGTCTGGTCGCCTCCGGCGGAAGCCTGATCATGAGCGCGCCCGGAAAGGGCGTGACACAACGGTTGGAGCCATCAGGGACCACGGTCTCCGTCGGACTTGAGGCCGCGGATGACAGCCTCGCCTTGGCCGATGCCGAAGGCGTATCCGTCGCGGACTTGCCGCATTACGAGCGCTCAGTCTCGCCCGAGGGTAAGCTAATTCTGCGAAAGGTGCGGTAAATCCTCGGATTTTCGCGAGGAGGTGGCTTCTACGAAGATCGCGTCGAAGCCTTCTACAGCGCCGCGCGTCCTATCAGACGCGCAAAGGCCGCTGTAGCGCTTTGAATTACTGCATGTCTTTGTCCTTAAATCGAGGTCGATCTAAGGAGACATGCAGAAGATCGTAAGCGGTGACGTGAGGCCGTTACTTCTTGAAGTTCCAGGGCATCAGAGCGTCGAGATCGCTTGATGGCCAACCTGCGGCGATACGCTCAAGCGTCTGCGTCAGCCAGGCCAGCGGATCAACTTCGTTCATCTTGGCGGACTGGATGAGCGTAGAGAGTGTGGCCCAAGTCCTTCCGCCCCCTGCATTTCCGGCAAATAGGCTGTTCTTCCGAACAATTGCCTGGGGTCTGATTGCACGCTCAACAATGTTGGAGTCTATTTCGATGCGCCCGTCATGGAGGAACTGTTCGAAGGCTTCCCGTCGATGAAGGGCATAGCGAATGGCTTCGGCGAGCTTTGATTTTCCAGAGATGCGGGGCAGCGTGTCCTGCCAGAGTTTGTAGAGATCGGCAACGACTGCAGCGGAGGCCTCCTGGCGGGCGGCTGCGCGAACATCGGGGCTTTGTCCGCGCACCTTTTCCTCAATCGACCAAAGTGCGCCCATCTTTTCGATTGTCGCCGTTGCCACCTTGGAACTGTCGTTCGCGTGCAGTTCGTAAAACCGACGGCGACCATGCGCCCAGCATCCTGCCAATAGAGCGCCGTCGTTTCCGCGGTCGGGGCGGGCAACACGGTTATAGGCAGTGTATCCGTCGATTTGCAGGATACCGCGATAGCCTTCGAGATGCCGCGCGACACAATCGCCGGATCGACTGTCTTCAAAACGATAGGCCACCATCGGCGGACCACTGCCGCCGAACGGTCGATCGTCCCGCGCGTACGCCCATAAATACGCTGTCTTTGCCGACCCCGATCCGGGAACAAGTGTCGGTAATGTCGTCTCGTCGGCGAATATTCGTTCACCTCGTTTGATCTGGCTGAAGGTGTAGTCCGCGAGGATCTCGAGTTCGAACCCGAGCTTACCCATCCACCGCGCCATGATACCGCGCTCGACCTCGACATGGTCGCGCAGGAAGATCGCCTCCTGTCGATAGAGCGGCAACCCGTCGCCATATTTGGAGACCGCGATATAGGCGAGCAGCGCTTCCGTCGGAATGCCGCTTTCGACGATATGCGCCGGGGCTGAGGCCTGGATGACGCCGTCTTCGTTCTTGAAGGCATACTTCGGGCGATGGGTGACGATCACCCGGAACTTCGGCGGAATGACATCAAGCCGCTCGGAGGTATCTTCCCCGATCAGGACCTTCTGTTTGCCAGCGTGTTCGGGCAGTTCGTCCGGCTCGATGACTACATGGACCCGCTCCAGGTGCGGCGGGAAGCCCTTGCGCGGGCGCGGCGCACGCTTTGCAGCGCCTGGATTGCGGCCCTTGGAAACCAGCGCCTCAATCGCGGCAATGCCAATGTCGATTTCTTCGAAGACAAACGCGCCCTGTTCGTCCAGGTCTGCCTCGATGGACTTGCCCTGCTTTTCCGAACGGCGGCCATACCTGTATCGATTGAAAGCTTTGAGGATCAGCTTCAACTTGGCGATCTGTTCGTCCGCGTCCGTATTGCGGGCCTTCAGATCAGCGACTTCGTCTTCCAGAACATCGGCGCGCGCAGCCTTTGCTGCCATCGCCATGACCATGGCTTTCAGCGCATCAACGTCATCAGGAAGCTCGAGATCGGCTGGTTTCATGCCCTTATGTAGAGCATGTTTCGGCGAGATTTACCCTCAGTTTCAGCCGCCTGATTCACTCTGCCGCAGGGCTTTTACCCAACAAATTCCGGTCGTTTCACCGTAGCCGAGCGGACCCGTTTCCAGTCCATGCCGTCAACGAGTGCAAGCAGTTGCGCGTGATTGAGCTGCACGCGGGCCGGTCCGATCTTCGGCCAGACGAACTGATTTTTTTCGAGCCGCTTCGAATATAGGCAGACGCCTGAGCCATCCCACCAGGCGATCTTTATTCTGTCTGCTCTTTTGGCGCGGAAAACGTAGAGCGAGCCATTGAAGGGATCACTTCCAGCATCACGCACCAGCGCCAAAAGACTGTCTGGACCTTTGCGGAAGTCAACGGGATGACTGGCCAAGAACACCTTCGTACCAGCCGGTATCATGCAGAGCGTACCGCGCGGATCAGCCTGACGAGATGTGGCTCGTCGATCGCGACATTCACCCGGATCACAGCGTCGCCGATCATGATGTCCGCGGTGGAGCTTTCGCCCCGAGCCGTATCAACAACAGCCTCCGCTTTCAGTCGGGCATTGCGCCGCCACGTGAACAATTGCGATGGGTCGATCCCTATGCGCCTCGCTATCGCAGAAACGCTCGCACCTGGCTCCATGCTTTCGGCTACCGCCTGAGCCTTCAACTCATTTGACCAACGTCGAACCTCTCGCGGCGCGCCCTCCAGGCGACCCGCAACGGCTTCGATCATATGGAACGTTCTATGTTCGGACATAGGTTCAGACATAGCAATTCATACCAAGCTCATTCCCTGAGCTCACACGAATAAACCCGATCCACCGCTATCGCCAGACGGGGTCAATGCACCGCTTACAGAAGATCTTTTCATAGTTTCATTGAAACAGATCAAATGATCCAACTCGTTTGGGACGGAAAACCGTTACACACTTTTCCTGGAACTGCTCTACAGCGCCGTGCGTCTTATCAGACGCACAAAGGACGCTGTAGCACTTTGAATTGCTGCATGTTTTTGTCCTTAAATCGGGTACGATTTAAGGAAACATGCAGTAGCGTGGATCAGATGGAGCGGAGCTTCGCCACGCTTTCATCGGCTATGGTTTCCGATCCGGACGCTTTGGCCGTCTGCTAAACCGCTTGTCCCCCTGCGCGGACCTACCGCTGCGCGAACTTCACGCTGTTTTTCATGAGTTCCAGGTTTCTGGCCGTGGTCTCGTTTGTCGGATCGAGTTCGTACGCCTTCAGGAAGTAGCGCCGAGCCTTGGGCAAGTCGCCCCGCAGAAGATGCGAATATCCGATATTGTTGTAGTAGACCGCCGTGTTGCCGATCATGCCGGAGAGTTGCTGGTAGGCCCGGTCGGAGGTATCAAACCGGCCGATCATGTCGGCGGAGGCGGCGAAGCCCAGCCAGGCGGACGGGTCCTTGGGGAAGACCGAAACGGCCCGTTTGTAGATGGCATAGGACTTGCCGTAATTCTTCTCCTGGAACTGCAACTTTCCCTTGGTTACCAGTTCATCGTTCCGGTAGAAGGCGACCGCCGAATCATCCTCGAGTGTTTTGGCGCTATCGCCGAACGCCGCTATGTCATCGAGAGCGGCCGATTGGCAGCCGGCCAGCAGGGTCCCGCCCGCGAGCAATAAGGTCAGGCATCTGATCCGCGATCTGATCTGAGAAGTTGCCATTCATTCCCCCAGTTTTTGGGTAACGTAGCCTTGCGCATGCAAGCACTCACGGGAAATCTTCCTCAAAAAATGCTAATAAATGAAGAATTGAAACAATGAGTCGCATTAAAGAGACACATCGTGGATCTCAAGCCCGCGTCGGCAATTGGGACACATAGACAATGAACAATGTTCCGGCCGAGTTGCCGGAAAATCGGTCGCGCCGGTCCAAACAGGAAGGTGACGATCGGTAAGCCCCAGTTAAGCGTCGTCTTATATATGAAGAATGTCAGAGCGATCGCGCTCCAGTCAAAGGGGATGCAAACGCATGCGCGCTTTAGTTCTCACGTTCCTCCGCCTCGGCCCGTGCGGCGCCTATGGCTTGGCGGCGATGTTTCTGGCCAGCATGGTTCTGCTCGCTCGTTATCCCGCGAGCGAGTTTGCCTGGTTGCTCTACATGACGATACTTCCGGTCATGCGCGAGCCGGTCCTCATGCTTCTCGCCGTTCCAGGCATTGGGTTTTGGGGTGCTGCCGCAATTCTGGTCCTCGCAGCGCTTTTCGGCGTCCTTCTGGCGATCCGGCCGGACCGATATCCGCGCATGCGTTTCGTCCACGCGCACGTCGCCCTGATCGCGACGGCGCTTGCCACGGTCCGGGCTGCGAACACGCAGGCAGGGCTTTCGGGGCTCTCTCTGCCGCAGATGCTGCGGGGCGACTGGGCCCTCGTGCCGCTCGCCTCTTCGCCGCTTGGGACTGCGCTTTTCGTCCTCGTCCTCGCTGCATGTGTCTGCTCACATGCCGCAATCATCAGGCGTATCCGCGCAAGATAGCGTGACTGTCGGCCGGATGTTCGGTGAGGCGGCGCGCATGAGCACTTCATTCGCTGGGCCTGCACTGTTGGCAGGTCATGCGCGAGATCGTCATTCCGCAGGCTCCGAAGAAAGTGATTCTACCGATGGCGGGCTATTCATCGGCTTCTTTCACGATACGACATTGATCACGATCGCATTTCTCCGATGGAAGATGTAACGGTGAGCCCTGCTGTATGTTTCCTTAAATCCTAGAGCGCCGTACGTTCAAGTGAACGCACAAAGGACGCTCTAGCCTTTGATTCTAGTGCATCTTATCCGCTTTCAGCGATTCCACTTGAAAGCGGGATGCTCTAGCCGATTTAAGGAATAAAACGTGCAGCAATTCAAAGTGCTACAGCGTCCTTTGCGCGTCTGATAAGACGCGCCGCGCTGTCAGCGCCGAAATTGAATGTCGTGGAGGACAGGAATTGGTTGAACGGACGTACTTCGCACCGAAGGGTGGCGCGCCCATGCAGACGGAGCTCCTCACTGGGCGCGCGGTTTTCACGGAAGCCTATGCGGTGATTCCGAAGGGCGTGATGATGGATATCGTCACAAGCTACCTTCCCTTATGGGAAAACACGCGCCTCTGGGTCCTCTCGCGTCCACTTTCCGGATTCGCCGAAACATTCTCGCAATATATCATGGAGGTCGCACCGGGCGGCGGCAGCGATCGCCCTGAACTCGATCCCGCGGCCGAAGGCGCCCTTTTCGTCATGGAAGGCGAGATTACCGTCGAACTCGACGGTCGGCCGCACGTGCTTCGCCCGGGCGGCTTCGGTTTCATTCCGCCGGCAAGTGCCTGGCGGCTGCGCAACCATGGGAACGTGCCGGCGCGGTTCCACTGGATTCGCAAGGCCTACGAGGCCGTCGAAGGGCTGGATGCGCCGGAAGCGTTTTTCATCAACGAGGCCGACATCACACCCGCACCCATGCCCGGCACCGACGGCAAATGGGCGACGACGCGGTTCGTCGATCCGGCGGATATGCGCCACGACATGCATGTGACCATCGTGACCTTCGAGCCCGGTGCGGTGATCCCGTTCGCGGAAACGCACGTCATGGAGCACGGGCTCTATGTTCTCGAAGGCAAGGCCGTCTACCGGCTGAACCAGGATTGGGTCGAGGTCGAGGCGGGCGATTTCATGTGGCTGCGTGCCTTCTGCCCGCAGGCCTGCTACGCCGGTGGTCCGGGCAATTTCCGCTACCTGCTCTACAAGGACGTCAATCGGCATATGCGCCTGTCGCGATAGGGCGGGCCTCAGATCAGTCGCTCGTCGAAATTGGGGCGCGACCGGATGAACGACCAGAGCGCCTTGCTGATGTCGGTGATCTCGCGGATCGCGTTTTCAAGACGCGCCAGTTCGCGTGCGTCGAGCTGCTCCACCTTGCCGTAGCGAATTTCCTTGTCGCCCTCGACCAGGCGCATCAGCTGCGTACTCGATATCTCGCCCTGCTCATCGAAGGAGTAGATGCAGTGGTTGTACTTGTTGCGCATTTTCGACTGCTGTTTCAGCCGCTCGGTGATCGACAGGACCTGGTCGCGCGTTTCGGGCGGGGTTGCCGGCAGCTTCGCCAGCCGCTCCGTGAGGTCGATGCGCGCGCGCGTGGTGTTCAGCGTCAGGAAGACGATGATGGCCGATTCCTTGTCGACCTTCAGCAGGTGCGCGATGATGTAAATCAGCAGGCTTTCGGTGTTGGTCCAGACGTAGTTCAGGCGACCAACCAGCAAAAGCACCTCCTGAGCCGCAGCCATGACGCTTCCCCTCAGGTCTCCTTGAATGCCCGCGACATGCTGTCGGTGATCGGCTTCGTCAGGTATTCGAAGAAGGTTCGTTCGGATGTGGTGATCAGGACTTCGGCCGGCATACCGGGTACCGGGTGGAACCCGTTGATGCGATTGATCTCGCTGGCGGGTACCTCTACGCGGACGATGTAGACGTCGCGTTGTTGCCCGCCGGCCACTTCCTCGATGGAATCGGCCGAGACGTAGAAGAGCTTGCCTTTCAAAACGGGCGTCGTGCGGCGGTTCAGCGCGGAAAGGCGTATCGTCGCATCCTCGCCGACCTTGAGCTGATCGATGGCCGTTCGAAGCACCTGGGCCTCGATGATCAGCGGCACATTGGCCGGCAGGATCTCCATGATCGGCTTCCCGGTCGCGATCACGCCGCCGGCGGTATGGAAATAGCTGCGCACGACCGTTCCGTCGACGGGCGAGCGAATGGTGGCGCGGTCGAGCACTTCGGCCGCCTCGCGGACCTGCTGGCGCACGGCATCAAGATCGGCCTCCGCCCCTTCCAGGCCATCCAGCGCGGTCTGCTTGTTGGTATTGATTGCAATGACGGCTTCCTGGCGATAGCGATCGATCTGGGTGTGGCTCTCCCTCACTTCCGACTCGAGCCGGCCGATCTCGCCCATCGCGTCGGCGATCGCCCGGTCGAGTGCCAGGAGTTCAGGTCGCCTGATCAGGCCGCTTTGGGCCAGCCTGCTTTTGGATTCACGCTCCTCCGCCAGGATCTCCATCTGCTTGTTGAAGGAGGCTCGCTGAAGATCGTAACCCTTGGCGCGAAATTCGAGGGAGCGAATATTCTGGTCGATGAGATTCAGTTGATCCTGCAGCTTGATCTTCTTGCTCTGAAAAATGACGTTCTGGCTTTCGATGATCGCCCGTACGTCTGTATCGTCCGCCTGCTCGGCGACGATGTCCGGTACCTTGAAGGTGTCGCTGCCCATCGCTTCCGCCCGGAGTCGCGCGACCACCGCTTCCAGGCGAAGGCGTTTGAGGTTGAGCATGCGCGCATTGGCGCGAGCCGGGGTCTGGTCGAGCTTCACAAGTATATCTCCGGCTCTGACCTTGTCGCCTTCGTCGACCAGCAGTTCCTCGATGATGCCGCCTTCGAGGTGCTGGATGATCTTGTTGTTACCGTTGGCGACGAAACTGCCCTGCGCGATGATCGCCGCTGCCAGCGGTGCGGCAAAGGCCCAATAGCCGAAGCCGCCGAAGGACGCGGCGATCAGGGCAAGACCTGCGAAGCTGTGGAGTCTGATCGAGCGGGGGACCGCCGAATACCACTCCACGGCATTGTGCGGATCGGCGCTCTTTTTGGCTTGGCTCATTGGTGACCTCCGCGAATACGCGCCTGTGCCCCGTCGTGGTTCGATGCCGCGCCAAGTGCGGCGAGAACTTCGTTTCGCGCGCCGAACATGGCAACGGTCCCTTCGTTGAGCACCATGATCTTGTCGACGCATTGCAAAAGGGCCGGGCGCTGGGTGATGGTCACGGTCGTGATGCCCTGGTTCTTCGCATGGAGAAGCGCGCGGGCAAGCGCCGCCTCGCCATTGCTGTCGAGATTGGAGTTCGGCTCGTCGAGGACGACGAATTTGGGATTGCCGAAGAAGGCCCGTGCGAGAGCAATCCGCTGCTTCTGTCCGCCTGAAAGGGGAGCGCCGTCTGCAGCGACGACTGTCTCGTAGCCCTGTGGGAACGTGGCGATCAGGTCATGCACGTCGGCAAGCACGGCCGCGTCGTAGATCATGGCATCCTCGACATCGTCGCGCATGCGGCAGATGTTCGCCTTGATCGTGCCGGGAAAGAGCTGCACGTCCTGCGGCAGATAGCCGATGCTTTCGCCGAACTGGCGCTGATCCCAGTTTCTCAGGTCCATGAGATCGAGCCGCACGCTGCCGGATGTCGGCAGGATCGATCCTACCAGCATCTTGCCGAGCGTCGTCTTGCCGGAGCCGGAGTTGCCGATGATGGCAAGTGCTTCTCCCTTGGCGAGCGAGAAGGATATGCCGTTCAAAATCACGCGTTTCTGCGGCGGCGGCACGAAGAGGATGCGTTCGACGTCGAGCCGGCCCTCGGGGTTCGGCAAGCGCAGCCGGGGAAAATTCAGGGGCGAACCCAGGAGAAGTTGCCTGATCCGGCCATAGGCCGCGCGCGAGTGATTGAGCTGGTTCCAGCCCTCGATCGCGCCTTCGACCGGAGCGAGCGCCCGACCGGCGATGATGGACGCGGCGATGACCATGCCGCCCGTCAGCTGGCCCATCATCGCCAAATGCGCGCCCCAACCGAGGAGTGCCACCTGGGTGAACATCCGCACGGCCTTCGAGGCGCCGGAAAACATGATGTTGCGGTCCTGGGCGTAGACCTGCGCCTTGAGCGAGCCGGCCGTCTCGTGCCCCCACATCTTCACCGCCTCCGGAATCATCGCCAGCGCATTGATGATCTGCGAATTGCGCGACATCGAATCGAGATGAAAATTCGCGCGGCCGAGGTAGCTGTTGGCCTCGCTGAACGATCGCGTCGTCGCCTTCTGGTTGAGATAGGCAATGACGAAAAGAACGACGCAGCAAGAGACGACAATCAGCCCGAGCTGCGGCTGGATCAAATAGACGACGACGACGAACAGCGGGGTCAGAGGTGCGTCGAGGAACGAGACCAGCGTACCGGACGTGATGAAGGCGCGAAGCTGCTGCAGATCGCTCAGCACCTGGTAGTCTCGCCCGTTGCCGTGCAGGGATGCACGCGCCGCGGCGCTAAGGATCGGTGCGCCGAGCTGGACTTCGATCTCGACGGCGGTCCGCATCAGAATGAAGCGCCGAATGGCATCTAGAACGACCTGCAGCACGATGGCACCGAGGACGGCGATCGTCAGCATCAGCAACGTATCTTGAGACCGGCTTGTCAGAACCCGGTCGGAAATCTGGAACAGGTAGATCGGGATGGCGAGGACGAGGATGTTGATCGCGACGGTGAAGACGACAACGACCAGCGTGTTGCGCTGGACAGCCGCCAGGCAGTCTTGCAGGCTTGCAGCGAAGTTTACCGGCTCCGTGCGCCTACGAAACGTATCCCTACCCTCTCCGCCATTGTCGGCCGCGCCCTTCCCGCCGGTGTCACGTGGGGTCGGACGGCGCTCACCTTCCCTGAAAGGGCCGGGTTCGTTGTTGATCGTCGGCGACAACGGCCGATCAGGTCGACTCTTGAGCTCATCATTCTTGCCGCTTTCGCTCCCGCGCGCCTTTTTCTTTTCGGTGCCCGGCTGCTCCTGAGGCGGCGATCGACTTTCGGCGTCCTGATCGGGCTTTTTCGATTCCTCGAAGGCATTGTTGATGGGATCGACGGGAATTTTGGGTGTGCCAGGAAGTTTCAGCTCCGGTGCGGAGTGCGACAACGGTTTGCCTCCATCGACATACCGTTTGGAAAGGTCGTTCATGGCACTCCCTCGCGTCGTTAGGTCAGCACCGTGTGCATGACGTCGTTCCATTGATTGTCGCACCACGACGTGTCGTCGGCGGCATCACCGACGCGGTCGCCGACGCCGAGTGCCGGATCGTCTTCACCGACAAATGCAATGACCTCGTTTACAAGCCCGTCCGGCTGAAAGCTCAGCGTGTCGCCATCGCGGCCAATGTCGACAATGCCGGACTGGATAAGGATGGTGTCGGAATAGAGCTCGCCGCCGACATGGGTCGTGTGGCCAAAGCTGTCGTAATCGATGATCTGGGCGACGTTGACCACTGCATTGTCACCGACGTGAACAGTCACCTCGGTATCGACCCCTTCCAGCGTTTTGGCGGCCGTGTAGGCGACGGCGTCGGCGTCACCGAGAATGCTGACCTGCTTGATGACGTTGACGTCATAAAGATTGCCGGTGATGTAGAGGACACGCAGGCCCGTGTAGCCCGCGAAGTCCTGATCGTGCGCCAGTGCTTCCGGCAGGTCGTTCGTGCCTTCGCGAATATTGTCGACGGCTTGGTGCATATAGGCCGGCACGCTCTCGAAGCGCTCGTTGTCGCCGATGTTTTCGATCGATGCCATGTTCCAGATGAGGTTGCCGCCTTCATCGAGGGTGATGCCGTTGCCGGCGGAGATGCCCTGGATCTGATCATTGTCGTAAAGGACCGAAACCTGGCTGATGATGTTCATGTCCAGGATGTGGCCGCCCACGATCACTAGGTCGTGCTGAGTGCCGAAATCGAGGAACGAAGCAAGATTGACCGCGGCGTTACCGCCCGTGAGCACAGTCGTTTCCACACCGCTGGTCGTAATCGCGACGGTATCGTTGTCGCTGACGAAATTATACTGTTCGATCCAGTGGACGATCGACAGATCACCCTCGACGACGTTGACGCGCCAGCTCGTCGGGAAGGTCGACAATTGGTCTGCGGCATCTGCCGTCTCTCGTGCCGGCGTCTCGAAATCATGACGCTCGAAATTCGCGATGTTCATGGCGATAGTTTGCGAGGCGGTTTCGCAAGTGCTCTCTCCGAACGGACCAACCTCATCGTTGTCGGCATAGACGTAGGATTGCGAAATGACGTCGATCTGATGGTAATCGCCCATCACGACCGTCACCGGCGCGGTTGCGCTCGCACTGACGATACCGGCGAAACTGCCGACCGTGTTGGCTCCCGCCTCGACTTCCAGCGTGTCGCCATTGTGGCTGTTCGGCTGAACGGCCTCATCGGCGCCTTTCGCGCCCGTGGGCAGGAAGTCGGCGAGTTCCGGAAGAACGTCGACACGCGTGCCGTTTACATGGACGCCTTCGATCTCGTCGGCCGCGAGAATCACGGTGCCATCTTCCGGCAGAACGACTGGCGTGACCGTTCCAGACGGCGGGACCGGCGTGTCGTCCACGGGCGTAGCGGGACCGTCCGGCGTCTGCGGCTCTTCGGCGCGCGCGGTCGCAGCGAGGGCCTTGAGATTCGCGGCAAGTGCCGAAAGCGCGTCAACACTGTCGATCTGGCTCAGTTGCGCGAGCGGTGAGGCACTCGTCGCTTCCGCGACGTATTCCGCAAGTTTTTCGGTGACGTAGCTCGTGTCACGGGCCTCGATCGGTGAACCGCTCATGTTGAGAACGTCATCGTCGTGAAGGAGATTGACCTGCAGGATTTGGCCGCTGACCGCCTCCGGGTTCTCCTCAACGATCGGCGCGTGTTGCGGTCCCGCGTGGTCCGGTGCGATGCCGGAGGGGCCTGCCACAGTGCTGAAAAGCCTCGGCTGGACGGTCAGGTCGCCCAGCGAGACGGGATCGCGGGAGTCGTCGTCGGCGAATTGCGTGCGTCCGGCGATATCGAGGCCCTCGAACCGATAGCCGGATGGTTGATAGGAAATGTCCGGATCGTAGTCCTTCAGTTCGAAGGAGCACTTAAACTGGGGTAACCGCGTATCGCCGCCGGCGTCCTCGGGTGCGGGCTTCCAGGTTTCGCTCCCCTGCAGATATTGATGCCTTATGCGTGCCTCGTCGGTCGCCGTCTCGAACAGCCCAAGGAAATGCGCGACGATTTCGTTGACCTTCTCCGCGTGCATTACCCCGATCCTTCCCTCCGGCAGCAAAGGGGGACCTCGGCGGGTCGACCGGCGACTGCCAAGGCGCGTTGAACCGACCCCAAATCAACCATCCATCTGTGCACCGGTGCGGCCGGCCAGCGCACATCCGTTCGTCTCCAAGGATCAATCAACCGTCGCTGTCCTGCCCCATAGAAGTGACGTGCAAGTCGCCGCCGACGACGTTGACATCGACGGCGTTGCTAAGGAGGTTCGCGCCTTGAACGATCTCCTGATGGAACTCCCCGTTTGCAAGGGTCGCGGACGCATCGGCCTTGGCACTGGCATCAAACTCGTGACCGACCTTGAGATCCCAGTCGGAGCTCGTGCCGAAGTGCATGCCGTCGCCGCTCTCCGCGTGCCCGCCATCCGCATTCGGAGCGTTGTCGGCATTCATCTTGACGCTATAGGCATGATCCTGATCAGCGAGGCTGTTTGCCTGGACGATGGTGAACCCGGCATCGCTCCCGACGGCACTCAGCGAATGCTCGAGGATGCGATCAAGGTTCAAGCTGAAGGAAAGGTCGTCGCCGAGATTGAAGGTGACGTCGGCGCCGATGCCGACATTGCCGAAACCGCTGGTGTCGTCCAGTGCCGGAGGCTCGCTAACGGAGGGATGGTTGTCGTCACCGGTTTCTTTTGCGTCGAACTTGCTGGTGGTGTCGTTGCCGTCGGCAACGCTGCGATGGCTCGTTCCGTCCAAGTCGACTTTTGGGGCATTGACGCTGCCACTCGCAAGCCCGTCGGCAAGCGCGCCAATCTTCAAGTCGTCATCGGTGTTGATACTGTCGTCGGCCCGAAAATCCTTTAACGGGGTATCGGTCATCTACAACTCCCTTCGCAGAGGGAGCCAGCGCCGAAACCCTTTCATCTTTTATAGGATTTTTGCGGAGCTGGCTCTCTTTTGAAGTTCAGACGAATCGTTATAAAAGATAATTCGCCTGTCGGGTTCCGATATATTCCCTTTGTATTCATAGTATAATTGCTTGTATGTACTTCTGCACAAATTGCTACGTACTACAAATATTGGTTACATCATATGTCGAGTAGCAGCTCGATATATGTACTCCGCGGCTGCGACGCGTGATACAAAAGCAGTCCGTGGGTCGTGCAAACTCAAGCGCGACGATAGTAGTGTGAGCCTGTATGCGCAGGAACGAAAGACATCAATTGTGGTTAGTCTCTTGTATTCAATGGCTTTTTTGAATCTTTCACCATGCCGATCGGTGCGGTTAAGATAATGTTAACATTTGCGAATCTGGCGCAATGGGTTTGAGGGTGGCTCGGTTTGCCATCTGGCCCGCGGTCACGCGGGCGGCCGGCGAGCAACAGGAATTCATGGGCTAATTCAAATTGTTAGGATGGTTCGGACGGTGCTGCCGTCTATGCGCGGCAAAGTCGCGACATGCCAATACTGGTTGTCCCAGGCCGCATCTACCACCCTCGACGTGATAAAGCATAATCCGTTGTAGCTATGCCGGTGGCTCGTGCGCCGCGCGTCGCTGGCAGATCAAAGGCCGGCATCCATCGCGCCATTTTTACAGCTGCGGCGATCGCATGGAATTCCCCCTCGAAAACCAGGGGTGTCTGGCTCGGCGCCCTTTCGAAGCCGACTAGCCCAAAATTGGTTCGTTTTCGAACGATTTAGACGCGAACCGGACGGGCATCTAACCCTTTTGGGTGGTTTCGCCTCCCCCATCTTTACGATACATTAGCTATAGCGAATTTTTTATTCGTTATAATTGCGAAGTATTTGAAGAAATTTTTCAACGCGGGGCTGCTCCAAGTGGGGTTGGAACACCCATTAAATTAAATGGGAATTTCCCAAGGAGGGGATAAATGTATCGTACGAGCTCGAACCTGAGCGATTTTGAAGACAACAACAAAGTATTACCCACGAAAAGTAAGATCGTAATGCTCGCCAAGGTGGATCTGTTCGCTGAATGCCTGATGCAGGCGGTCGGCGCGCGGTTTCAGGGCCAGGATGTAGTCAGCCTGTCCGATCCCGAGAGCCTGCTTGACGGCAATCTCGTCGATGTCAGGCTGGTCATGCTTTATCGCTTGCCGGTGGCGACCTTTCCGTCCGTTCTCAGGATGATCCATGAATTCCACCCGAAGGCCGCGATCGGGCTTGTGGTGGAGGATGCCGAGGCGCTCGATTCGTCGATCGCTGGCTTTGTCGATGAAGGATTGATCCACGGCGTGCTGCCTCTCAATCTGCATCTGGACGTCTGCTTGACCGTCATCGATCTTCTGATGAAGGGCGGCGAACATTTTCCGGCGGCGCTGCTCAGGCGCCTCGCGCCGGTGAGACTCGCGGGTGACGCTCTGCGCGCGCGGCGGGAAGCGGTCGTCGAAGCCTTTGTTGCTCCGGAGCCGAAGCGCGATGTCATGGGCGTGCTGACCGCGCGCGAGGTGCAGATTCTCGATCTGATCTGCATGGGGACACAGAACAAGATCATTGCCGATCGTCTCGGCCTGTCGGAAAACACCGTCAAGGTCCATGTGCGCAACATCTACAAGAAGATGAACGTGCGCAACCGGACGGAGGCCGCCTCCCGCTATTTCACGCATGAGGCGGACCGCGGCATGTCGGAACCGCGGCTCGGCTCTCGCTGGAACTGACGAGGATCCGAGGTGCTATCAAACGGAAGGGCCCCTCGCTGCCGGCGAGGGGCCTTTCCGTGTTTCTCGGCGTTGAAACCTATTCGGCGGCCTGCGGTCCAAGTGCGCCGCGGCGGATCTGATCGGCCTCGATCGATTCGAACAGGGCGCGGAAATTGCCCTCACCGAAGCCCTCATCCCCCTTGCGCTGGATGAATTCGAAGAAGATCGGTCCGATAACGGTCCTCGAGAAGATTTGCAGCAGGATCTTCGTCATACCGCCATTCACCACGCCTTCGCCGTCGATCAGGATGCCGTGCTTCTTCATCCGGTCGATCGGCTCATCGTGGCCGTGGACGCGCTCGCGCGACATTTCGTAATAGGTCTCCGGCGGGCCGGGCATGAACTTGAGACCATTTTCCGCAAGTTTGTCGGTTGCGTCGTAGATCGCTTCGGTCCCGACCGCGATGTGCTGAATGCCTTCGCCCTTGTACTTCTTCAGATATTCCTCGATCTGGCTGGTGTCGTCCTTGGATTCGTTCAAGGGGATGCGGATCTTGCCGCAAGGCGAGGTGATCGCGCGGCTGACGAGGCCGGTGATGCGGCCGTCTATGTCGAAGAAGTGGATCTGCTTGAAGTTGAACAGTTCACGGTAGAACGCCCACCACTTGTCCATGTTGCCGCGATAGACGTTATGGGTCAGGTGGTCGAGATAGTAGAAGCCGACGCCCGTGGGCTTCGGATCGCGCTCGTCCAGCCATTCGAACTCGGCATCATAGGTCGAGCCCTTGGCGCCGTAGGTTTCGACGAAGTAGAGCAGCGAGCCGCCAATGCCGACGATCGCCGGAACATCGAGGCACTTGTCGTTTCCGGTATAGGGCTCGGCGCCCTGGGAAACGGCGTGCTCGAACGCATGCTTCGCATCGACGACGCGCCAGGCCATCGACGGGGCGCAGGGGCCGTGCTTGTCGACGAAGCGCATGGCATGAGAGCCCGGTTCGGCGTTGATGATGTAGTTGATATCACCCTGCCGCCAGACAGTGATGTCCTTCGTCCGGTGCTTGGCGACGGCCCTGTATCCCATGCGGGTGAAGAGCTCTTTCAGCTTCTCCGGCTCGAGATGCGCGAATTCGACGAACTCGAAGCCGTCCGTCCCGGCAGGGTTGTCCGCGCTGATTTTTGGGGGTGGTGCGTCGTGCGGAAACGGGCCCATCGGAAGCCTCCTCTTCATTCTTCCAAACTTTGCTGGAGTATGGCGCAGATCCGATGCATGATGCTTGTATTCTTGCGTGTTTTTGGCGATTCAACGCATGAATTGTGCGGCAGAGCAGGCGAGGGCGCATGAATGGAGCAGCTTGACGGATTCGATCTCAAGATCCTCGGCGAACTGCAGCGCGATGGGAATCTGACCAATAACGAATTGTCCGAGCGCATCGCGCTTTCGCCGTCCCAATGTTCGCGGCGGCGGTCACGATTGGAGGCGGAGGGCTATATCACCGGCTATCAGGCGCAGATCGACCGGCAGAAGCTGGGGCTCGATCTGATGGTGGTGATCTCGGTGACGCTCGCCACGCACAATCGCGACAATGCCAAGCGTTTCGGCAAGCTGGTGTCCGGTTTGCCGGAGGTGCTGGAGGCGTACGCGCTGACGGGGGAGATGGACTATCACTTACGCGTTGTGACACCGGACCTCGCCGGGCTCTCGCGTTTCGTCAACGACGTGCTTCTGCCGCACGACAGCGTCCAGCACGTGAAGACGTCGATCGTGCTCGAAACGCTGAAGAGTTTCGAAGGGCTGCCGATACCGGAGCGCGTGAGGGGGTAGGTGTGGGCCTTCGACCGGTCGTCCTGAGTGGGATTCCACGAGCATCATGCAGCTGGATCGGTTAGCCCCGTGCGGTCGCTTTCTTCATCGCCCGTTCAACGGCGCGCAAGCCCGTCGAGAGCGCCGCCATGTCTTCCGTTCCGAGCATCGAAAGCAGTTCGGCCTGATAGCGGCTGGCGAGCTCGGTCAGTTCCTTGTAGGCCTGCTCGCCTGCGGGTGTCAGCGCCAGATGCTCGAACCGGCGGTCGCGACCGTCCTCCTCGCGCTTCAGCCAGCGGCGCTGTTCGAGGCTGAACACCGCGCGGCTCACCTTCGTCTTGTGCATGGTGGAATGCGCGCCGATCTCGGTCGCCGTCATGCTGCGGCCGGAGCTCCCGAGCGCAGCGAGCGTTCGCCATTCCGGACGGGTAAGCTGGTAGCGCGCCCTGTACTGGGCGGCAAAGCGCAGCGCGACGAATTCCGCCGCACGGTTGAGCCGATACGGCAGGAAGTTCTCCAGCTCGAAACCGTCCGTCGCCATGACCTTCCTTGATAGTTACAAAATCAATAGTTACGATTGTAACCAATATAACGAGGAGAAGAGGAGGCGCAAGCCATGTTGGACAAGGCGGAAAAGCAAAGCGAAGCCAGCACGGTTGCGGAACGGGCACTCTCCTACATGCCCGGATTTGGCAACGATTTCGAGACCGAAAGCTTGCCCGGCGCCCTGCCGCAGGGCCAGAACAGCCCGCAGAAGTGCGAATATGGACTATACGCGGAGCAGCTTTCCGGTTCTCCGTTCACCGCGCCGCGCGGCACCAATGAGCGCTCCTGGCTCTACCGCATTCGCCCGAGCGTCAAGCACACCGGGCGTTTCAAGAAGATCGACCATCCGCACTGGAAGACGGCACCGCACATTGCCGAGCATTCGCTGGCGCTCGGTCAACTGCGCTGGAGTCCGTTGCCGACGCCTTCGGAAAAGCTGAATTTCCTCGAGGGTATCCGTACCATGACAACGGCCGGCGATGTCCTGACGCAGGCGGGGATGGCGGCGCACACCTATGTCTTCAATGCCGACATGGTCGACGACTATTTCTTCAATGCCGACGGCGAACTGCTGATCGTGCCGGAAACCGGCGCCATCCGCGTCTTCACCGAACTCGGCAAGATGGATGTTGAGCCGTCGGAAACCTGCGTCGTGCCGCGCGGGACGATGTTCAAGGTCACGCGGCTCAGCGAGGAAAAGATCTGGCGCGGCTATATCTGCGAAAACTACGGCGCGAAGTTCACGCTGCCGGATCGCGGGCCGATCGGCGCCAATTGCCTTGCCAACCCGCGCGACTTCAAGACGCCGGTCGCCGCCTACGAAGACAAGGAAATGTCGTGCCGCGTCCATGTCAAATGGTGCGGCTCCTTCCACGTCACCGAGATCGGCCATTCGCCGCTCGATGTCGTTGCCTGGCACGGCAACTACGCGCCCTACAAATACGACCTGAAGACCTTCTCTCCGGTCGGCGCGATCCTGTTCGACCACCCGGACCCGTCGATATTCACCGTGCTGACGGCGCCTTCGGGCGAGGAGGGCACGGCCAATGTCGATTTCGTGATCTTCCCGCCGCGCTGGCTGGTCGCCGAGCACACCTTCCGCCCGCCCTGGTATCACCGCAACATCATGAGCGAGTTCATGGGGCTGATCTATGGGCGCTACGATGCCAAGGAGGAAGGTTTCGTGCCGGGCGGCATGAGCCTGCACAACATGATGCTGCCGCACGGGCCGGACTTCACCGGTTTCGAGAAGGCATCGAACGGAGAGCTGAAGCCGGTGAAGCTCGACAACACCATGGCCTTCATGTTCGAGACCCGATTCCCGCAGCAATTGACGAAGTTCGCCGCGGAACTCGAGACCCTGCAGGACGATTACATCGACTGTTGGTCCGGGCTCGAGCGGAAATTCGACGGTACGCCCGGAATCAAGTGACTTCTGCCGGCGATCCGTGACATGCTGCAATGATCCGCGCCGTCCGACGCGGATCAACAGAACACACCGGGAAACACCACTCCATGAAACTCGCGACGCTGAAAGACTCCACCCGCGACGGCAGGCTCGTCGTGGTCTCGAAAGACCTGACCCGTTGCTCCGAGGTGGGCCATATCGCCCGCACGCTGCAGGCGGCGCTCGACGATTGGGCGCATGCCGGCCCACGGCTCGCGCGCGTCGCGGAAGGCATGGAGACCGGATCCCAGCCGACCATGCGCTTTCACGAGCACGATGCCGCCTCGCCCTTGCCGCGGGCGTATCAGTGGGCCGACGGTTCGGCCTATGTCAATCATGTCGAGCTTGTCAGGAAGGCGCGCAACGCCGAGATGCCGGCAAGTTTCTGGACCGATCCGCTGATCTATCAGGGCGGCTCCGACAGCTTTCTCGGGCCGCGCGATCCGATCATCATGGGCGACGAGGCCTGGGGCATCGACATGGAGGGCGAAGTCGCAGTCGTCGTCGATGACGTGCCGATGGGAGCAAGCCTCGAAGAAGCCCGGCGGTCAATCCGCCTTGTCATGCTGGTCAACGACGTTTCGCTGCGCGGCCTCATCCCGGCCGAGCTTGCCAAGGGCTTTGGCTTCTACCAGTCGAAGCCATCGTCCGCCTTTTCGCCGGTTGCGGTGACGCCCGACGAGCTGGGCGATGCCTGGGACGGCGGCAAATTGCACCTGCCGCTTCATGTCGACTTCAATAGCAAGCCGTTCGGTCGCGCCAATGCCGGCGTCGACATGACTTTCGACTTTCCGCAATTGATCGCGCATGCGGCCCGTACCCGGCCGCTTTCAGCTGGCACGATCATCGGTTCCGGCACCGTTTCCAACAAACTCGATGGCGGGCCGGGCAAGCCGGTCGCGGCAGGTGGCGCCGGCTACTCCTGCATTGCCGAGATCCGCATGATCGAGACGATCGACAGCGGCGCCCCGAAAACGCAGTTCCTCAAATTCGGCGACGTGGTCCGGATCGAGATGAAGGATGCAGCCGGCCATTCGATCTTCGGCGCCATCGAGCAGACGGTCGAGAAATCCGATCGCGCCTGACAGAGGAGCGACCGGATTGGAGGCAAAGGTGGCGAACGAAACTGTGCTTTACGATTACTGGCGCTCGTCGGCGAGCTATCGCGTACGGATTGCCCTCAATCAGCTCGGCGAGTCCTACGCCTCCGTTCCGGTCGATCTCATCGCCAAGGCTCATCGCGGACCGGAACACCTGGCACGCAACCCGCAAGGCCTGGTGCCGGTGCTCGATATCGACGGCGAACGATTTACCCAGTCGCTGGCGATCATCGAGTACCTGGCGGAGACGAGGGAAGGCAGCGGCTTTCTGCCTGCCGACGCGATCGGCCGGCAGCGGGTGCGTGCGTTGTCCCATGCCATCGCCATGGATATCCATCCGGTCTGCAATCTCGGCGTGATCGTTTATGTCATGGCCAGTGCCGAGGACGGCGAAGCGGCACGGCGCGCCTGGATGCACAAGTTCATCGGCGAAGGCCTTGCTGCCTTCGAGCGCATGCTCGACCACCCGTCTACCCGAGAGTTCTGCCACGGCGACCGGCCGACCATGGCGGATATCTGCCTCGTGCCGCAAGTCTACAACGCGCGGCGCTGGGGCGTCGATCTCTCTGCGTGCCCGAGGATCGCTGCCATCGACGGGCGCTGCGCCGAGATCGACGCTTTCGCGAGCGCACATCCCGACCGGGTGAAGTCCTAGGCTACTCGCCTCTCGTCAAGCAGAGCTGTCTTGCACGGTTCGCCGTGGCCTGTTCCGTCCAGCCGATGTCGCGAATGGATTGGCGGGCCTGAAATCGTCACGCTAGTTTTCGCGTGACTGCCCGCATAAGGGGGCCGGAAACACCTCTAGAACGAGAGACCCATCGATGAAAAGCTATGTGCTGACCGTCACCTGCAAATCCACACGCGGCATCGTCGCCGCCGTCACCGGCTATCTCGCGGAAAAGGGCTGCTACATCAGCGACAGCTCGCAGTTCGACGATCTCGAAACGGGTCTCTTCTTCATGCGGCTCACCTTCATCAGCCAGGATGGGGCGAAGCTGGAGGAATTGCGCGAGGGCATTGCACCGGTCATCACGCGCTTCGAGATGACGATGGAGATCCGCGACTCCGAAGAGCGGATGAAGGTGCTGTTGATGGTGTCGCGTTTCGGCCATTGCCTCAACGACCTGCTCTACCGCTGGAAGATCGGCGCGCTGCCGATCGACATCGTCGGCGTCGTCTCCAACCACTTCGAATACCAGAAGGTGGTCGTCAACCACGACATCCCCTTCCACTGCATCAAGGTGACGAAGGAGAACAAGCCGAAGGCCGAAGCGCAGCTGCTGGAGCTCGTCGAGCAGACCGGCGCGGAACTCATCGTGCTCGCCCGCTACATGCAGGTCTTGTCCGACGCGCTATGCAAGAAGATGTCGGGCAAGATCATCAACATCCACCATTCGTTCCTGCCGAGCTTCAAGGGCGCCAACCCCTACAAGCAGGCCTATGAGCGCGGCGTCAAGCTGATCGGCGCGACGGCGCATTATGTCACCGCCGACCTCGACGAGGGTCCGATCATCGAGCAGGACATCGCCCGCATCACCCATGCGCAGTCGGCCGAGGACTACGTCTCGATCGGCCGCGACGTCGAAAGCCAGGTGCTGGCCCGGGCCGTCCACGCCCACATCCACCACCGCTGCTTCATCAACGGCAACCGCGTCGTCGTCTTCCCGCCGAGCCCGGGAAGCTATGCGTCGGAACGGATGGGGTGACGCGGAAGCAGCATTGCCTCGCCGCATCCGGCGGCTATAGTCGTTCCCGGATTGAATGAAGTGCAGGCGCCCCTCACCCCTAGCCCTCCACGCCTGCGAGATCAGGCGAGGCGGTGCGGCATATCCCTTCTCCCCCCATGCGGGGAGAAGGTCGCGGCAGCGGGATGAGGGGCTGAGGGCCGCACGGTTTCTGTGAGGAGGACTAAGATGAGCAATCGCGATCCGGTGGTAATCGTTTCGGCGGCGCGCACGCCGATGGGTGCCTTTCAGGGAGGACTGAAGGACCTGGCGGCACCGGAACTCGGCGCCGTTGCCCTGAAGGCCGCGCTCGAGCGCGCCAGTGTCGATGCGGTCGACGAAGTTCTGATGGGCAACGTCTTGCCGGCCGGCATCGGCCAGAATCCCGCCCGGCAGGCCGCACTTGGCGCCGGCCTCGGAACGGAAACGCCCTCGACCACGGTTTCCAAGGTCTGCGGCTCGGGCATGAAGGCGCTGATGCTCGGCCATGATGCGCTTCTCTCCGGCAGTGCGTCGGTGATCGCCGCCGGCGGCATGGAGTCGATGACCAACGCTCCCTATCTGCTGCCCAAGGCGCGCGGCGGTTTCCGGCTCGGCCACGGCGAGGTCAAGGACCACATGTTCCTCGACGGGCTGGAGGACGCCTATTCCGGCCGTCTGATGGGCACCTATGCCGAGGACACCGCCCAGCACTATCAGTTCTCCCGCGCCGACCAGGACGCCTTCGCGCTTCGTTCTCTCGAAAGGGCGCTGAAAGCGGCGGAAGACAGGTCCTTTGCCGATGAAACGGTGGCGATCGTCGATGGCGGCAAACGCGGGAACGCCAACCTCGACCGCGACGAGCAGCCGACGAAGGTCGATCCGGCGAGGATTCCGAAGCTGAAGCCCGCCTTCCGCGACGGCGGCAGCGTCACGGCCGCCAATTCCTCCTCCATTTCCGACGGCGCCGCCGCCCTGATCCTGATGCGCGCCAGCGAAGCGGAAAGGCGAGGGCTGACGCCGCTTGCGATCGTTGCCGGTCATGCCGGCCATGCCCAGGAGCCGGCCTGGTTTACCACAGCGCCGATCGGCGCCATCGACAAGCTCATCGACAAGCTCAACTGGGAGAAGGGCAGCGTCGGTCTCTACGAGATCAACGAGGCCTTTGCGGTCGTCGCCATGGCGGCGATCCGCGATCTCGGCCTCTCCGACGACATCGTCAACATCCATGGCGGCGCTTGCGCGCTCGGCCACCCGATCGGCGCCTCCGGCGCCCGCATCGTCGTGACGCTGCTTAATGCAATGCGGGCGAACGGCGTCAAACGCGGCATCGCCTCGCTCTGCATCGGCGGCGGCGAGGCGACGGCGGTCGGGTTGGAACTGCTGCAGTAGGGGCGTTTGGGGGCTTTTGCCCCTCACCCTGGCCCTCTCCCCGCTCGCGGGGAGAGGGAACTGGGAGCGCGCGGCATCGCCCCTTCTCCCCGCATGCGGGGAGAAGGTCGCGGCAGCGGGATGAGGGGCAATTCCACCTCAAATATGCAGCGCGTGCCCCAATCCCTTGAAAGCCGCCTCCTGGAAGGCTTCCGATTGGGTCGGATGCGCATGGATCGTGCCGCCAATATCCTCAAGCCGCGCGCCCATTTCGATCGCCAGCGCGAAGGTTGCCGAGAGCTCAGAGACGCCGTGGCCGACGGCGTGGATGCCGAGCACGAGATGATTGTCGGCACGCGCGACCACGCGGACGAAACCGTCCTCGGAAAGCGTCGTCATGGCGCGGCCGTTCGCCTGGAAGGGGAACTGACCGATCTTGATCTCGATGCCGGTCGCGCGCGCCTCGTCCGGTGAAAGGCCGGCGCTGACGATCTCCGGGTCGGTGAAGCAGACGGCCGGGATACAATGCTTGTCCCAGCTCCGCTTACGGCCGGCAACGATCTCGGCGACCATCTCGCCCTGCGCCATGGCGCGATGTGCGAGCATCGGTTCGCCGGTGACGTCGCCGATCGCGTAGATGCCGCGCATCGAGGTGCGGCACTGGTCGTCGATGCGGATGAACTTACCGGCGCGATCGAGATCGATCTCCTCGATGCCCCATCCTTCCGTGACGGGTCTGCGGCCGACGGTCACGAGGACCTTTTCCGCGGGCACCTCGAACGGGCGGCCGTTTTCTTCCGCAAGCAGGCCGCGGCCATCGGCCGAGAGCCGTTTGGCGGCCGTGCGCGTGAAAACATCGATGCCGAGTTCGCCGAGGCGCTTCATCACCGGCTTCGAAAGATCCGCGTCGTATTGCGGCAGGATACGGTCCATGGCTTCGAGCACGGTGACCTTCGAGCCGAGTTTGGCGAAGGCGGTGCCGAGCTCGAGGCCGATATAGCCGCCGCCGATCACCGCCAGCGTCTCGGGAACCGTTTTCAGCGCCAGCGCTCCCGTCGAGGAGATAACGTTCTCGCCGAAGGGCAGGTCGGGAAGTTCGACCGGTGCCGAGCCGGTGGCGATGACGATCGCCTCGGCACGAATGCGCTGCAGACCGGTCTCGGTCTCGACGTCCACGGTCTTGCCGTCGACGAAGCGCGCTTCACCGACAACCGCCTTGACGCCCGCCTTTTTCAGCAGCCCCGTGACGCCGCCGTTCAGCCGGCCGACGATGCCGTCCTTCCAGGCGACGGTTCGCGCGAGGTCGATCGCCGGCGCGCTCAGCGAAAGTCCAAGCGGGCTCTTGCCGGATGCCGCCGCACGGAGCTTATGAAATTCCTCCGCCGCATGGATCAGCGCCTTGGAGGGAATGCAGCCGACATTGAGGCAGGTGCCGCCGGCCTTCGCCCTTTCGACGATGACCGTGTCGACGCCGAGCTGGCCTGCGCGGATGGCGCAGACATAGCCGCCGGGACCGGCGCCAAGCACCAGAAGCTTGCAGGAGATTTCCTTCATGATCGCGTCATCCTTCAACGAAAATCAGCGCTGGCGTTTCGAGCAGCGTCTTCAGCCGCTGGACGAAGGTCGCGGCGTCCCAGCCGTCGATGACGCGGTGATCGAAGCTCGATGAGAGGTTCATGATCTTGCGCGGAACGAATTGCGTCCCGTCCCAGACCGGACGGATGGCGATCTTGTTAACCCCGACGATCGCCACCTCCGGGTGGTTGATGACCGGCGTCGAGGCGATGCCGCCAAGGGCGCCGAGCGAACTGATGGTAATGGTCGATCCGGTCAGCTCGTCGCGGGTCGCGGTCCCGGTGCGGGCGGCGTCCGCCAGCCTGTTCAACTCGGCGGCGCAGTCCCAGATTCCGCGCGCCTCGGCGTGGCGTACGACCGGAACCGTCAGGCCGGCGGGGGTCTGGGTGGCGATGCCGATATGAACGGCGGCATGCCGATGGATGACGCCGGCGCCATCGTCGAAGGTCGCATTGACGCCCGGCTGCTCGGCGATGGTCTTGACCAGCGCCCGCATCAGGAAGGGCAGGACCGTCAGCTTCGGCTGGTCGGGCTTGCGGTCGCGGTTCATCATCGCGCGCAGGTCTTCAAGCGCCGTCATGTCCATTTCCTCCACATAGGTGATGTGGGGAATGCGCGAGGTGGAGAGCGTCATCTTCTCGGCGATGCGGCGCCTGAGACCGATGACCTTGATCTCCTCCACTGCGGTCTTGCGGACAAGACCGGTTATCGCCGGTGCCGGCTGCGCGCCGCGGCTCAGGAAAAGATCGAGATCTTCGTGGGTGATCCGGCCGACGGGTCCGGTGCCGGTTATTTGCCGGAGGTCGACGCCGCTGTCCTTCGCGCGCAGCCGTACGGCCGGCGAAGCCAGCGGTTTCTTCGACGGCTCACGCGCCTCGTACGCGGCAACCGTCGTTTCGACGACCGCTTTCGGTTCAGGTTTTGGAGGCGCCGCCTTCTTCACCTCCGGCACAGGCGCCTGCTCCTTCACCACCGGCTCGGCCGGGACGGCAGTTGTGACGATTTCGGTGGCAGCGGCGCCGTCACCCGAGACCTCGATGCGCACAAGCGGTGCCTTGACCGCGACCGTGTCGCCGATTTCCGCGCCAAGCCATAGCACCGTGCCGGTGACGGGCGAGGGGATCTCGACGGTCGCCTTGTCGGTCATGACCGCAGCGAGCACCATATCCTCGCGCACGGGGTCGCCGGGCTTCACGTGCCACTCGACAAGCTCGGCCTCGGCCACGCCCTCGCCGACATCGGGCATCTTCAGGATAAATTCGCCCATTGTCAGGCCTCCATCACTTCGGTGAGCGCACGGCCGACGCGCGCGGGGCCGGGGAAATAGTCCCATTCCTGAGCGTGCGGGTAGGGTGTATCCCAGCCGGTCACCCGGACCACGGGAGCCTCCAGATGATAGAAACAATGCTCCTGAACGAGAGACACGAGCTCAGCGCCAAAGCCGGATGTCAGCGTCGCCTCGTGCACGACGACGCAGCGTCCCGTCTTCGTCACCGACTGCACGATCGTATCGAGATCGAGCGGCAGCAGGCTGCGCAGGTCGATCACTTCCGCATCGATCCCGGTTTCTTCGGCGGCAGCGAGCGCGACATGCACCATGGTGCCATAGGCGACCACCGTCACGGCCGAGCCCTTGCGGCGGATTTCGGCCTTGCCGATCGGGATCGTATAGTGGCCCTCCGGAACGTCGCCGAGCTCATGTTTCGACCAGGGCGTCACCGGGCGTTCGTGGTGGCCGTCGAACGGGCCGTTGTAGAGCCGCTTCGGCTCCAGGAACATCACCGGATCCGGATCCTCTATCGCCGAAATCAGGAGCCCCTTGGCGTCGTAAGGATTCGACGGAACGATGACCTTCAGGCCACAGACATGGGTGAAGAGAGCCTCCGGGCTCTGGCTGTGGGTCTGGCCGCCGAAGATGCCGCCGCCAGTCGGCATGCGGAGCACGATCGGGCAGGTGAAATCGCCGTTCGAACGGTAGCGAATGCGCGCGGCCTCCTGGGTGATCTGGTCGTAGGCCGGATACATGTAGTCGGCGAACTGGATTTCGACGCAGGGTTTCAACCCGTAGGCGGCCATGCCGATGGCTGTGCCGACGATGCCGGATTCGCTGATCGGCGCGTCGAAGCAGCGGGTCTTGCCGTATTTCGCCTGGAGTCCCTGCGTACAGCGGAAGACGCCGCCGAAATAGCCGACGTCCTCGCCGAAGACGACGACGTTTTCGTCGCGCGCCATCGAGACGTCCATGGCGCTGCGCACCGCTTCGATCATTGTCATTCTGGCCATGTCAGTATCCTGCCTTCTGCCGCTGGCGGCGGATGTGCGGCGGCATCTCGGCGTAAACACCTTCGAATATGTCTCGGACGGACGGCTTGCCGCCGGCATGCAGCGTGCCGTGGCTTTCCGCCTGTTTCTGCGCCTGGATCACCTCGTCCGTGATTTCGGCTTCCGCCTGGGCGTGGCGCTCTTCCGACCACGCGCCACGGACGATCAGGTGCTTCTTCAATCTCAGCACCGGATCACCGAGCGGCCAGGCTTCCGATTCCGTCTTCGGGCGATAGGCGCTCGGGTCGTCGGACGTGGAATGCGCACCGACGCGATAGGTCACATACTCGATCAGCGTCGGCCCGAGATTGCGTCGCGCCCGCTCCGCCGCCCAGCGGGCGACCGCGTAGACGGCGAGGTAGTCGTTGCCGTCGACGCGCAGCGCCGGAATGCCGAAACCCAAGCCGCGCGCCGCAAAGGTACCCGACCCACCGCGGGCGATGCCCTGGAAGGTCGAGATCGCCCATTGGTTGTTGACGATGTTGAGGATGACAGGCGCCCGGTAAGTCGATGCGAAGACGAGCGAGGAATGGAAATCCGACTCCGCCGTCGAGCCGTCACCGATCCAGCCGGCGGCGATGCGCGTGTCGTTCTTGATCGCCGAGGCCATCGCCCAGCCGACCGCCTGGACGTATTGGGTGGCGAGATTGCCGGATATCGTGAAGAAGCCGTGCTCCTTCGAGGTGTACATCACCGGCAGCTGGCGCCCGTGGCACGGATCGCTCTCGTTCGAGAAGATCTGGTTCATCATCTCGACCATCGGGTAGTCGTCGGCGATAAGAAGACCCGCCTGTCGATAGGTCGGGAAATTCATGTCGCCCTTGCGAAGGGCCCTGCGGAAGGCGCAGCTTACGGCCTCCTCGCCGAGATGCTGCATATAGAAGGATGTCTTGCCCTGACGCTGCGCCATCAACATGCGCGCGTCGAAGGCGCGTAGCATCATCATGTGCCGGAGACCGGCCAACAGCTCCGCATCGGAGAGAAGCCCGGCCCAAGGCCCGACGGCTTCGCCCTCGCGGTTGAGCACGCGGATGATGGAAAAGGCGAGATCCCTGATCTCTTCCGGCGCAACGTCCACCTCGGGGCGCGGCACGGAGCCGGCCTTCGGTATCTTGACGTTGGAGAAATCGGGCTGGCCGCCCGGCCGAACGGCCGGTTCGGGGACATGCAAGCTCAAGCGGCTGAATTCATCCATGCGGATTCCGGCCTCCCTTCCGGATTGCGCGTTGAACGCAAATCAATGCTTCGGGAGAACGGTGTTGCCGGTCTCATGGCATGTGACGGCAACGATCTCGCGCCGGTGGCATACTCCTCTGCCCAACGCCGCCAATTGCCGTCTCGATCCCCGTTCTCCCAAGGGGATACATGCTGACAGACTGCCATGAGTTCGGGGGGAGATGAAGGGTTTTCGCCGTCTCGGCCGACCGGCGTTTGAAGAAAGACAGAATACTGCCGTCGCGTCTCGGATGCGGGGCGGGAAACAGGCGGCCGCCGCTGTTGCGAGAAATTTTCTTTCGCGGTCGGTTCGGACTTCGACGCTCGAAAGCGCGCCTTCAGACCGGCGGCGCGATCTCGAGCGGCGTGCCGTCGGAAAAACGCGAGAGCCGGAAATTCGCAGGATCGACGATCGGCCGATCTCCCGTGACGAGGTCGGCGACAAGGTGGCCGGCGCCGGGACCGATACCGAAGCCATGGCCGGAAAACCCCGTCGCGATCACCAGCCCGGGGACGTCTTCAGCATGGGAAATGATCGGCACGGCATCGGGCGTCACGTCGATGAGACCGGCCCAGATCTGCAGTGGCGCAGTCTGTCGGAGTGCCGGAAAGACCTTTCTTGCCTCCTCGAATGCTCTTAACGCGGAGCGCGGATCAGGCCGGGGGTCGAGGATCCGGTGGCGTTCGAAGGCGCCCGGGCGGTCGAGCGGCACGGATGCGATCTCGAAGAGCTCGCGCCAGCTCTGCGCGCTCATGCCAACCTGGACGGCCTCGCCTTCGGCCTTTCGCGCAGGCTGAAATTCACGAAAGAAAGCGAAACTGTCCGGGACGATCGGATGCAGGTTGGCACCGCCGTCGGCGATGGTATAGCCGCCGTCGAGCCGCTTTCGATAGGCATAGGTCGCCGTCGCGCCAGCGCCCTCGGGTCCGCCGTCAACCGGTGTCGTTCTGAGCACAGTGTTGCGCACCTTCAGTTGCGGTAGCCGGATTCCGAGCCCCTTGCAAAAGAGCCGCGACCAGGCACCGCCGGCAAGGACGACCGTCGCGGTTTCGATTCGACCCTTTTCCGTGACGACGGCGCTGATCCGGCCAGCGCTGCTCTCGATCCCGCGCACGGCGCAGCCGCTGACGATGTGCGCGCCGGCGCGCCTCGCACCCGCGGCAATTGCCGGCACCGCCTTCTGCGGCTCGGCCCGGCCGTCGCTCGGCGTAAAGAGCGCGCCTTTGTAGCGGGTGGTCGCTCCCGACATCCTGGACTGCGTTTCATCCGGGCCGATCTGGCGGCTGTCGACGCCATGCTGCCTGGCGTGCGCCAGCCAGGCATCACGATTGGCGATATCCTGTTCGCTCTCTGAAACATACAGAATGCCGCTGCGGCGAAATCCGGTATCACCGCCGACGCGCGCATCGAGCGTATCCCAGACTTTCAGTGCGGCCATGGCAAGCGGAATCTCGCGGCGGTCGCGGCCCATGACGCGCACCCAACCCCAATTGCGGCTCGATTGTTCGCCGCCGAGCGCGCCTTTTTCGCAGAGCACGACTTGAACGCCGCGTTCGGCGAGAACGAGCGCGGTGCTGACGCCGATGATGCCACCGCGACAATGACGACCTCGGCTTTCGGAGGTAGCGAATTGTCGGTGGTGACGGGGTCGAGAACGGGACCGGGCATAGGTGCCTCTTGGGTTTTGGTGACTGCCTGGCAATCGCTGCACTCTTCCTCGCTGCCGATCAAGGTCGTGCGACCAATTAGCTGGCTACGATGCGCAATTGCCACGTCAACTCAGGGGCGCTTCGCCCACTTGGACTGACGCGCGACGGCTCTGTCTTTTTTAGATAAAAATACGATCAGTCGCTTGACAGATCGGCAGGCTCCGATGTCTCTTGGCGGGCATGAGACGGGCCTCAGGGCAGCGAGTTAAAACACGGACTGGAGAAGGAAACATGGGCGGGCTTCTGGCGGGCAAGCGGGCGGTGATCACGGCGGCGGCACAAGGCATCGGCCGTGCGGCGGCCGAGGCTTTCAACCGCGAGGGCGCTTCGGTCGTCGCGACGGACATCAACGAGGAAAAGCTCGCCGAACTCGCGGCGGAGGGGATTGAAGTGGCGAAGCTCGACGTGCTCAGCGAACAGGCAATCGCCGAGTTTGCAGCGCGCACCGGCGCTATCGACGTTCTCTTCAATTGTGCCGGTTTCGTCCATGCCGGCACGATCCTGGAGGCTAGCGAGAAGGACTACGACTTCGCCTTCGACCTCAATGTGAAAGCGATGTTCCGGATGATCCGCGCCTTCCTGCCCGGCATGATCGAAAAAGGCGTCGGCTCGATCATAAACATGTCGTCGGTGGCGGGAGTGCCGATCGGCGTCCCGAACCGCTTCGTCTATTCGGCGAGCAAGGCGGCGGTCGTCGGTCTTACCAAGTCGGTCGCGATCGATTTTATCGGCAAGGGCATCCGCTGCAACGCCATTGCGCCGGGTACGGTCCAATCCCCGTCACTTGAGGAGCGGATGAAGGCTCAGGGCAACTACGAGCAGGCGCGCGCCGCCTTCATCGCGCGCCAGCCGATGGGGCGTCTTGGGACGCCCGAGGAGATAGCAGCGCTCGCCGTCTATCTCGGCAGCGATATTTCTGCCTATACGACCGGCCAGGTGCATGTGATCGACGGCGGCATGAGCCTCTGACAAGGCGCAATACGGCCGGACTTCCAGAACTTCGGCCGAGACTCTATGCTCGCCGCATGCGTGACGAAGACAGCAAACTCCGCCCGATCCTGCGTATCGACTTTCCGCCTGGCGATCGCCTTGGGCGCGGCAAGATCATGCTCCTGGAACTCATCCGCGAAACCGGCTCGATTTCCGCCGCCGGCCGCGCCATGGACATGTCCTACCGGCGGGCCTGGTTGCTCGTCGATGCCTTGAACCGGATGTTCAAGGAGCCCTCGGTGGAATCGCAGCGCGGCGGCAAACAGGGCGGCGGTGCCGCCGTCACCGCTTTCGGCGACATGCTGATCCAGCGCTTCCGGGCGATGGAAGCAAAGGCTTGCAACGCAATCAAGGACGATCTCGACTGGCTTGAGGCCGTTCGCGATCAGGCTGCGGTCTCTGCGGAGGAAGCAGCTCGGCACAAGTGATGCGAGAGGCGTGATCCAGATCAGTTTCTCGCCGAGTCTTGCCCGACGGGCTGTGAGTTCCTCGAACGCGATTGATATAAGCGCTTCGTGGGTAGCTGCTTTCGCACCGACGGACGCGAGGTCAGTCGCTGGCTGGTCGAGAGCCGCAATGCAGTGGATTGGGGCAGATACAGCAAAGGCGCTAATGCCGATGCGCAGGACATCGCGCGATCGGGCAAGGCCTGCATCTGGCGTGGCACGTTCGACTCGCCTTGCCAAGTTCGCGCAATGCGTGCAAAGCATGAGCCGTTTTGTTGACGCGGGCAACTGGGGGGGACGAATGCTGGCGCGCTATGCGAAAGGAACCGACCACTGGAGAGTCGTACTGATTGCATTACTTACGTGGTTGACGGCTGTGGCGCTGCCAGCGACTGCCGCGGATGAAGCGTGCGCTCCGATACGGGCGCTCGCCAAGAAACTGGACGCCGTCGCGAAAGGACAAGTGAACGAAACTCTCATCTTCCCGAGTGGAAACACGTTGTCCGAAGAGTTCATCCTTATCAACTCCAAGCAGTACTGGCGCCGCGAAAAAGGGCCTTGGAGTGTGGGACCGCGAGAGCCATTCCCCATGTCGAAAGTATCTAACTGCGAACTCAGCGGCGAAGAGCCGGTCGGCGCCATGCAGACTTACGTCTATGAGTACGATCGGCAGTTTGAATACGGCAAGGCCAGAGTGCGAATATGGGTCTCGAAGGACACCGGGCTGCCACTGAAGTCCTACTTCAAGGACGTCAAACCAAACGCGGCCTCATTTGAGAGGTCCTTTACGTTCTCCTTCGCAGACGACATTCGCGATCCAGTTTGACGGTGCGCGCGGTCTGGTGCCGCGAGTCGTATCTAGTGATCGAGCGCCACGGTTTTAACGACCGCATGAACGGATTTTCCGGGCGCAAGCTGGAGCGCATCGCGCGACAGGGCGGTGATGCGGGCCAGAATGACATTGCCACCGCACTGCAGGCGAACGTCGATGCTGCCTTTTTCGTCGGGCGACAGATCGATGACTGTTCCCTTGAACACGTTGAGCGCGCTGACGCCTTCCGGGCGCACGGTGGCAAGCATTACATCGCGCGCCGCGATATGCAGGCGAACGCCGTGGCCCGGCGGAACGAAGAGTTGCGGCACGCGCACGAGACACTCGCCCGCCCGGACGACCGTCAGATTGTGCGCGCTGTCGTGGCTCTCGACCACGCCCTCGAGCAGTGCACCGGCCTCGCGCCAGTCCATCGCGTGCACCGCTGCCGGCTGGCTCAAGATGACGGCCGCGTCGCCGGATGCTTGGACACGACCGTTCTCGATCACGATGACGCGCTCAGCCAATCGGGCGACTTCCGCGACCGAGTGGCTGACATAGACGATCGGAATTCTGGTTTCGTCGCGAAGCCGCTCCAGATAGGGCAGGATCTCCGCCTTCCGCGCCTCGTCGAGCGCGGCGAGCGGCTCGTCCATCAACAACAGGCGGGGAGAGGCGAGCAGCGCACGGCCGACGGCGACGCGCTGGCGTTCTCCGCCGGAGAGCGTCGAGGGGCTACGGTCGAGAAGCTGGCCGATGCCGAGCATTTCAACGATCCGCCCGAATTCCGAGGCGGACTTTTGCGCGCTGGCGAACCAGCGCCCATAGGCGAGGTTCCTGCGAACGCTCAGGTGCGGAAAAAGCCGCGCCTCCTGGAAGACATAACCGAAGCGACGGTGGTGGATCGGCGTGAATATTCGCTTCCTGCTGTCTGCGATCACGTCGCCGTCGAGCACGATCCGGCCGACATCGGGACGAAGAAGTCCTGCGATGATGTTGATGAGTGAGGTCTTGCCCGACCCCGAGCGGCCAAACAGCGCCGTCACGCTGCCGTCGGACGTGAATTCGGCGTCGATCGTAAAGGCACCGATCCGGTGACTGGCTTCGACCTCAAGACTCATGCCGCCACCGATCGTTTCGCTGCGAGTGCGGCGAAAACCTCCGAGAGCATCAATGCCGCCATCGAGATGACGACCGAGATGACCGCAAGGCGCATCGCCCCGGCATCGCCGCCTGGAACTTGCGTAAAGGTATAGATCGCCGAGGAAAGCGTCTGCGTCTCGCCCGGTATATTGGAAACGAAGGTGATCGTCGCTCCGAACTCGCCCATCGCCTTGGCGAAGGACAGGATCATGCCGGCGATGATGCCGGGAAGGATCAGCGGCAATGTGACCGTGACGAACACCCATGCCGGCCCGGCGCCGAGCGTGGCGGCAGCGTCCTCGAGCTTGCGGTCGACCGCCTCGATCGACAGCCGGATGCTGCGCACCATCAACGGAAAGCCCATGACCGCGCAGGCAAGCGCGGCACCCGTCCAGCGAAAGGAGAAGACGATGCCGAAATTCTCGGCAAGGAAGGCGCCGATCGGTCCGCGGCGGCCGAAGAGAAGCAGCAGTACGAAGCCGGTGACTACAGGCGGCAGGACAAGCGGCATATGTACGAGACCGTTCAGGACCGACTTGCCCCAGAAGCGCCCACGCGCGAGCACCATGGCGGCCAGCAGCGCCAGCGGGAGGCTGCTCAGCATCGCGACGGTCGCGACGCGCAGGCTCAGCCGGACTGCTGTCCATTCGGCGTCGCTCAATGCCATCCAATCCAAACGCCAAATTCCTCCGCACTCAAATCCTTCGCCGCAGGTCCGGTCCGACCCGCGGCGCGGAGATCGGAAAACCGCACACACTTTTCCTCATCCCGCTCTAAACACCTACCCGATCCTATCCATAAATCGATAATGATTTCAGCAGGCTCCCGCGCATCGGCGGACCGGTGTCGCGCGTCGACTCATTTCAGAACCGTGAAGCCCTGCGCTTCGAAAAACGCTGCGGCCTTGGCCGACTTGACGAACTCCACATAGGCGACTGCGTCGGCGCTCTTGCTGTCGGCCGTAATAGCAATCGGATAGATGATCGGCGGATGACTGTCCTCCGGGAACGTGCCGACCACCTTAACGCCCGGATCGGCGACTGCATCCGTCTGGTAGACGATGCCATAGGGCGCCTCGCCGCGCGAGACCAGGAGAAGTGCGGCGCGCACGCTCTGCGCGCCCGCCACCTTCTGTTCGACGGCCGGCCAGATCCCGAGCTTTTCCAGTGCCGCCTTGCCGTATTTGCCGGCCGGGACCGAGTCGACGGCGCCTATCGCCAGCCGGCCGTCGCCGATGAGGGCGGCGAGGTCGAAGCCGGGCTTGATGTCGACTGTCCCCGAATCGGGCTCTGCGGAAACGAGGACGAGGCGGTTGCCGAGCAGGTTGGACCGGGTATCCGTTTTGATCAGCTTCTTGTCGACAAGATAGTCCATCCACGCGAGATCAGCCGAAATGAAGACGTCCGCGGGTGCGCCCTGTTCGATCTGCTTCGCAAGGGCCGAGCTTGCGGCATAGGAAGCGGTCACTTGCCCGCCGCTTTCGTTCTGCCATTCGGCGTTGATCGCGTCGAGCGCGTTCTTCAGGCTCGCCGCCGCGAAGACCGTGACGTTTTCGACCGCTTGCGCCGGACCGAGTGGCATGCCCGTCACGGCCATCCCCAAGGCCAGCGCCAGTGCCTTGAGCCAGCATCTTCTTCCTCTCCGCATAGGCACCTCCATCCGTCCGCGATATTTTCAAGAATATAACGATCTGCTCTTCTGGTTAGCGTTATATTTTGAGAAATACAATGCTCTTCGAGAGAGCTAATCAGAACGGTGGATCGAACAGCCAAATCCCGCAGAACGGCTTGCAGCACCCGCTCAACGGCTTAAATTTCTGCGACGAGAAATGAGGCTCGATAACCGTATGGAACCGACGATCAGGCTCGAGGACAGCTGGAAGACCGCATTGGCCCCGGAATTCTCGAGCGCCTACATGGGCGATCTCAAGCGCTTCCTGCTCGAGGAAAAGAATGGCGGCCGCCAAATCTTCCCAAGGGGCAGCGAATATTTTCGCGCGCTCGATTTGACGCCGCTCGACAAGGTGCGTGTCGTCATCCTCGGTCAGGATCCCTACCACGGTGACGGGCAGGCGCACGGGCTTTGTTTCAGCGTGCGGCCAGGCGTGCGCACGCCGCCATCGCTCGTCAATATCTACAAGGAGCTCCAGGACGATCTCGGCATACCGCCCGCTCGCCATGGTTTTCTAGAGAGTTGGGCACGTCAGGGCGTTCTGCTCCTGAACAGCGTGTTGACGGTCGAGCGGGGACGGGCGGCTTCGCATCAAGGCCGAGGCTGGGAGCGTTTCACCGACGCCGTCATTCGGGCAATCAACGCGCAGCAGCAACCCGTTGTCTTCATGCTGTGGGGCTCCTACGCGCAAAAAAAGGCGGCCTTTGTCGACCAGTCCCGGCATCTCGTGCTGAAGGCGGCGCATCCCTCTCCGCTTTCCGCGCATTCGGGCTTTCTCGGTTGCCGGCACTTCTCGAAGGCGAATGATTTTCTGGTTTCCAAGGGGTTCGACCCGATTGACTGGCGGTTACCGGAGAAGCCGGAGATTGCCGACGGTCACTGACCTCAATCGCTACTGCATGTTTCCTTTAATCGTAGCCGATTAAAGGGCAAAACATGCAGCACTTCAAAGTGCTACAGCGTCCTTTGCGCGTCCGAAAAGACGCGCGGTGCTGTAGGACTGGCGCGACCCCACCGATGCCTGTCGCTGAGAAACCTTGCGCCGTTGCCTCCGATCGGCCAAAGACTCCCCACAAGACGCAGCGCGAGGCGGAAGAATTATGCGGCACATCCTGATCATCGGCATCGGTGCGGGCAATCCCGAACACGTGACCATTCAGGCAATCAACGCCCTCAACAAGGCCGATGTGCTGTTCATCCCGACCAAGGGGGCGAAGAAGACAGAGCTTGCCGAGGTCCGCCGCGAGATCTGCGCGCGCTACGTGACGAGAAGCGAAAGCCACACGGTCGAGTTCTCCGTGCCGGTACGCCAGACGGAGGGGCGGAGCTATAGCGGCAGCGTCGACGACTGGCACGGAAGCATCGCTGCCATCTACGAGGCACTGCTGCTCACCGACCTCGCCGAAGGCCAGACCGGCGCCTTCTTGGTCTGGGGCGACCCGATGCTCTACGACAGCACGATTCGTATCGTGGAGCGCGTGAAAGCGCGTGGGCGTGTAGCTTTTGATTTCGAGGTGGTCCCGGGCATCACCAGCCTTCAGGCGCTCTGCGCCAGCCATCGCATTCCGCTCAACCTCGTCGGTAAGCCGGTCGAAATCACCACCGGTAGGAGGCTTGTCGAAAGCTTTCCGGACAAGAGCGAAACGGCCGTCGTCATGCTTGACGGGGAGCAGGCATTCGAGAAGATCGACGACCCGGACGCCATCATCTATTGGGGCGCCTATCTCGGCACCCCGGACGAGATCGTCATCTCCGGCCGCCTTGCGGACGTGAAGGAGGAGATCCTTAAGGTACGGGCCGAGGCGCGGCAGCGCATCGGCTGGATCATGGATATTTACCTGCTGCGTAAAGGGGCCGATTTCGACGACTAGGCCGCGATGCAATATCGCTTGCCCTTTGATTTCTCTCAAAGCGCGCGCCTGTGATATAGCGTCCATCGAAGCGGCAGGGACCATTGCCCTGTTGCCGGGAGGATTGACCAAAGCGATGACAAGCTGTGCCACGCCCAGATCAGAGGGGGCCGCTCGCGACGCCGCGATGCGGCGGGGCGCCTGTCCGTCGCTTGCGAAACCGATGCAGACCGGCGACGGATTGCTGGTCCGGCTGCGGCCCGCGACCGGCAGCCTGTCGCTAGCGGAACTGCGGGCGCTTGCTGCCGCGGCCGAGCGCTTCGGCAACGGCATCCTGGAAGTGACGGCGCGGGGCAATCTGCAGGTCCGCGGTCTGACGGCCACGAACATTGCCGGATTGGCGTCGGCAATCGGCGAAGCAGGCATTGCGGTTGCCGAAGGTGTTGCGATCGAAACGCCGCCGCTCGCCGGGGTCGATACGGATGAGATCGCCGATCCCCGTCCGTTGGCGCTGGCGCTGCGCGAGGCGGTTTCCGCGCTCGATCCGGCTCTCAAACTCGCGCCGAAGCTCTCGATCATCATCGACGGTGGCGGGCGCTGTCATCTCGACGACATCGTTGCCGACCTTCGTTTGAAGGCGGTGGAAACGGATGATGGCGTGGCCTGGCTGCTTTCGCTTGGCGGAACGGCGCGGATGGCGCGACCGGTCGCACTGTTCGCTGGCGAGGAGGCCGTTCCCGGCCTCCTCGCCGTTCTCCGCAGGCTCGCCGCCGTGGGTGATGCGGCGCGTGGCCGTGGTCTCGATGCGGAGGCGGTGAAAAACGAACTGGCAGGCGAAACGCGTCAGCCGGCGGGACTGATCCTGGCGACGGAACCGGCGGTGCCGGTTGCCGGCCTACACAGGCTCGCCGATGGCACCACCGTGCTTGGCGTAGGCCTCGCCTTCGCCCAGGCCGATGCGGCCAGCCTGACGGCCCTCCTGTGCAAAGCCGAGGAACTGGGTGCGGCCGAGATCCGGTTTGCACCGGGACATGGGCTTTTCGTGCTCGGGCTCGATCGTGCCGCCGCCGCGGTAGTGCAACGCCTCGCCTTCTCGCTGGGCTTCCGCATTGCCCCGGATGATCCGCGCAATCACGTTGCCACCTGTGCCGGCTCGGGCGCCTGCGCGTCCGCGATGATGGAAACCAAAGCCGTGGCACGGGTCGTGGTCGACGCAGCACCCGAGTTGCTCGACGGTTCGGTGACCGTGCATCTCTCCGGCTGTTCCAAGGGATGCGCGCGACCGTCATCTGCGGAGCTGACGCTTGTCGGTGCGCCATCAGGATATGCGCTTGTCGTAAATGGTACTGCTTCCGTCGCGCCGAGCGCCTACACGGATGCGAATGGAATAAGGTCCGCGTTCGCGCAACTCGGTGCGCTGGTGCGGAAAAACAAAGACGCTGGCGAATCGGCGCGGTCCTGTCTTACACGGCTCGGGGCCGCGCGTATCGCCGCCGCGTTTGAACAGGGATAGAAATGCCGGACTACGATTATATCCGCGATGGCAACGCCATCTATGAGCGTTCCTTTGCGATCATCCGCGCGGAGGCCGATCTTTCCGGCTTTTCCGAGGAGGAGGCCGATCTCGCCGTGCGCATGGTGCATGCCTGCGGGTCGGTCGAGGCCGCGCGCCAATTTGTCTTCTCGCCGGATTTCGTTTCCGCGGCGCGCACGGCGCTGAAGAGCGGCGCGCCGATCTTCTGCGATGCGGAAATGGTGGCGCATGGCGTGACGCGAGCGCGGCTGCCGGCAGGCAACGACGTCATCTGCACGCTTCGAGATCCGCGCACGGTCACGCTTGCGGCCGAGATCGGCAACACGCGCTCCGCGGCGGCGCTGAAACTCTGGGGCGAACGGATGGCCGGCTCCGTCGTTGCGATCGGCAATGCGCCGACGGCGCTGTTCTACCTGCTTGAACTGCTGCGCGACGGCGCGCCGAAGCCGGCGGCGATCCTCGGCATGCCGGTCGGCTTCGTCGGTGCGGCGGAATCGAAGGACGCGCTCGCCGAAAATTCCTACGGCGTTCCCTTCGCGATCGTGCGCGGCCGTCTTGGCGGCAGCGCGATGACGGCCGCGGCGCTCAACTCTCTTGCGAGGCCGGGCCTGTGAGCGCGGTCGAGATGGGCAGATTGATTGGCGTCGGCACCGGACCGGGCGACCCCGAGCTTCTGACGGTGAAGGCGGTGCGGGCGCTCGGCGAGGCGGATGTCGTCGCCTATTTCGCCAAGGCGGGACGCAACGGCAATGGTCGTGCGGTGGTCGAGGGCCTTCTGAAGCCTGGCCTCATCGAGCTGCCGCTCTACTATCCGGTGACGACCGAGATCGACAAGGACGACTGCGCCTACAAGAGCCAGATCACCGATTTCTACAATGCTTCCGCCGAGGCTGTTGCGGCGCATCTTATCGCCGGGCGCACCGTCGCCGTACTCAGCGAAGGCGACCCGCTCTTCTACGGGTCCTACATGCACCTGCATGTGCGGCTCGCCGGCCGGTTCCCGGTCGAGGTCATTCCGGGCATCACCGCCATGTCCGGCTGCTGGTCGCTCGCAGGGCTGCCGCTCGTTCAGGGCGATGATGTCCTTTCCGTTCTGCCCGGCACGATGGGCGAGGGCGAGCTTCAACGCCGCCTTGCGGATACCGAGGCCGCAGTGATCATGAAGGTCGGCCGCAACCTGCCGAAAATCCGCCGGGCGCTTGCTGCCGCCGGCAAGCTCGACGCGGCCGTTTATGTCGAACGCGGCACGATGAAGAATTCCGCGATGATCCCACTTGGCGAGAAGCCCGACGACGCGGCACCCTATTTCTCGCTGGTGCTCGTACCGGGATGGACGGACCGTCCCCGGGAGAACAGACGATGACCGGCAGGCTGTTCATCGTCGGTACGGGGCCTGGCAATCCGGCGCAGATGACGCCCGAGACCCGGGAGGCGATTTCCGCCGCGACCGAGTTCTTCGGCTATGGTCCCTATCTCGACCGTCTCGACCTTAGGGCCGACCAGCACCGCATCGCCTCCGACAATCGCGAAGAGCTGGATCGGGCCCAGGCGGCGCTTGCCCGCGCCGCGGCGGGGGCGGACGTCTGCGTCGTTTCGGGTGGCGATCCGGGCATCTTCGCCATGGCGGCCGCCGTCTGCGAGGCGATCGACAAGGGGCCAGACGAGTGGCGCAAGGTCGATCTGGTGATCACGCCCGGCGTGACCGCGATGCTTGCAGTCGCCGCGCGCATCGGTGCGCCGCTTGGCCATGATTTTTGCGCCATGTCGCTATCTGATAATCTGAAGCCCTGGGAGGTGATCACGAAAAGGCTGCGGCTTGCCGCCGAGGCCGGCTTGGTGATCGCGCTCTACAATCCGATCAGCAAGGCGAGACCATGGCAGCTCGGAGAGGCTTTCGCCATCCTGCGGCAGGTTCTGCCGCCGCACGTCCCGGTCATCTTCGGCCGCGCGGCCGGCCGGCCGGATGAGCACATCACAGTGATGCCGCTCGGCGAGGCCGATGCCAGCCGCGCCGACATGGCCACCTGCGTGATCATCGGCTCTGCGGAAACGCGCATCGTTCCACGCGACGGCAAGCCCGATCTGGTCTACACGCCGCGGTCCTTTACCGGGGAAAGCCTCTGATGGATGCGTTCGAGCGCCTCATCGCAATTGCCGACCGACGATACGTCGGCGGGCTTGTGGCGCTCGACCATGATCACCTCGATCCCGAGCTTGCGCGCCGCGGCGATCTTGCCATAGGTCGCGGTGCCGCCACTGTTCTTGGCGACGACGATCTCGATATCGTGTTCCTCGAACAGGTCGATCTCGTCCGCTTCCGCGAAAGGACCGCTGGCGAGAATTGCTGTGACGTCGGGCAGGGCGAGCGGCGGAGTCACCGGGTCGACGCTGCGAACGATATATTTATGTTGCGGGGCCTTCTCGAAGTGGAACGCCTCCTGCCGGCCGATTGCCAGGAAAACGCGGCGCGGCGCTCCACCGAGTGCGGACACGGCCTCGGCCACGCTCTCGACGCGCGTCCAGCGGTCTCCGCGTTCAAGTTCCCAGGCGGGGCGGCGGAGCGCAAAAATCGGCGTTCCGGTTGCTTCCGCCGCCGCAGCGGCATTTTGAGAAATGCGGGCGGCGAAGGGATGCGTCGCATCGATCAGCAGCGCGACATTCTCCGCCTTGAGGAAGGCGGCAAGCCCTTCTGCGCCGCCGAAACCGCCAAGACGGGTCGGCAGTGGTTGCGGCCGCGGGTCGGCGGTACGGCCTGCGAGCGAGACGGCCGCATCGTAGCGAGAATCGGCCGCAAGACGCTCGGCGAGCTGCCGCGCCTCCGTCGTGCCGCCGAGGATCAGAATGCGAGGTCTGTCCATGGCTGACATGTCGAACAGCGCTTCGGCCATCGTCGCCCCCTGGTTGGTGATCATCGGTATCGGTGAGGATGGTGTAGCGGGTCTCGGCGACGAGGCCAAGCGGCTGATTGCGACCGCGCCGGTGGTCTTCGGCGGAGCCCGGCATCTCGAGCTTGTGGCCTCCTTGATAACGGGCGAGCGCCAGGCCTGGCAGAGCCCCTTCGAAAAATCCGTCGAGGCGATCGTTGCAAGGCGGGGCAGCCCCCTTGTCGTGCTTGCCTCCGGCGACCCGTTCCTCTTTGGCGTCGGCGCCACGCTTGCACGCCGGATCGATGCAGCGGAAATGCGCACTATTCCTGCACCATCGTCCTTCAGCCTTGCGGCGTCGAGGCTCGGCTGGGCATTGCAGGACGTGGCGACGGTTTCACTGCATGGGCGCCCGCTCGATTTGATCCGGCCGCATCTGCAGCCGGGCGCTCGTGTCTTGGCGCTGACCTCGGACGGCGGTGGTCCGAAGGCGCTTGCCGCGCTCCTTTGCGACAGCGGCTTCGGTCAATCCCGGCTTACCGTTCTGGAGGCACTGGGTGGCGAGCGCGAACGTATCTCGCGACAGATCGCATCGAGCTTCGCTCTCGAAGACCCGCATTCCTTGAACGTCTGCGCCATTGAAGTCGTTGCCGATTCCAACGCGCGCGTGTTGCCGCTCGCCGCCGGTCTCGACGATGCCCTGTTCGAACATGACGGCCAGATTACCAAGCGCGAAGTGCGCGCGCTGACGCTTTCGGCGCTGGCTCCGCGCAAGGGCGAGCTGCTGTGGGATGTCGGCGCCGGTTCCGGTTCGATCGCCATCGAATGGATGCTGGCTGACCCGGCGATGCGCGCCATCGCCATCGAGGCCTCGCCCGAGCGTGCCGCGCGCGTCGGCCGCAATGCGACGCGCTTCGGCGTGCCCGGGCTGGCGGTGGTCGAGGGCGAAGCGCCGGGGGCGCTTCAGGGCCTTGCATCGCCGGACGTCATCTTCATCGGCGGCGGCGGCAGCGAGCCCGGCGTGATGGATGCCGCGATCGCCGCGCTTCGCCCCGGCGGACGGCTGGTGGCGAACGCGGTAACGACGGAAATGGAGGCGGTTCTGATCGCGCAGCACGCGCGGCTTGGCGGCTCGCTGATCCGCATCGGCGTCGCCCGGGCCTCGCCGGTCGGAACGATGACCGGCTGGCGACCGGCGATGCCGATCACCCAATGGTGCTGGGTCAAGGCGGGATGAGGAAAACTGTGCGCGGCTTTCCGCCCGCGTTCCGGCGAGCGAATGTAAGAGGATAGGATATGACGGTTCATTTCATCGGCGCGGGCCCGGGTGCGGCAGACCTGATCACGGTCAGGGGGAGAGATCTGATCGGACGCTGCCGGGTCTGCCTCTATGCCGGCTCGATCGTGTCGCCCGAGCTGCTGCAGTATTGCCCGCCCGGTGCCCGCATCGTCGATACGGCGCCAATGTCGCTCGATGAGATCGAAGCCGAATATGTTCGCGCCGCAGAGGCCGGCGAGGACGTGGCCCGGCTGCATTCGGGCGATCTTTCCGTTTGGAGCGCGGTCGCCGAACAGATCCGCCGGCTTGAGAAGCATCGCATCGCCTATACCATGACGCCCGGCGTGCCGGCTTTTGCCGCGGCCGCCGCGACGCTCGGCCGAGAACTGACCATTCCGGCCGTGGCGCAGAGCCTGGTACTCACCCGCATTTCCGGCCGCGCCTCGCCGATGCCGAACAGCGAGACGCTTGCCGCTTTCGGTGCCACGGGCTCAACGCTGGCGATCCATCTCGCGATCCATGCGCTCGATCGGGTCGTCGAGGAGTTGACGCCGTTCTATGGCGCCGACTGCCCGGTTGCGATCGTCGTCAAGGCGTCCTGGCCGGACGAGCGGGTCCTGCGCGGCACGCTCGGCGACATCGCCGCCAGGGTCGCGCTCGAGCCGATCGAACGCACGGCGCTGATCTTCGTCGGACCCGGCCTCGAAGCCGCGGACTTCCGCGAGAGTTCGCTCTACGACCCCGCCTACCAGCGCCGCTTTCGCGGCCGCGAATAGAGCGGGACGAGGAAAAGTGTGTGCGGTTTTTCGCCCGCATCCCGCTCTAGACCATTTCATTGTTTCTTTGAAACAATGAAATGGTCTAACTCTTTGAAATTACGCAATTCCGGACGGAAAACCGTTACACACTTTTCCTGGAATTGCTCTAACTTGTTAGAATCGATCAGTCGGTACCTTTCTCGCTGTCCGGGTTGGGCTTGCGCGGCACGCCGTTTCGTTCTTCAAAGCGGTCGCGGTAGAGCGCCGCCTGGCCGAGCAGTGCCAGCGTCACCGGCGTCGTCACGGTGACGAAGAAGATGATCAGCAGCTCGTGGAAGATCCAGCGGCTTTGCAGCACGGCGAAACAGAGCATCGACGCCACGCAGATCAGGATCGTGCCGCCGCTCGTCGCAATTGTCGGCGCGTGCAGTCGCTCGTAGAAATTGGAAAGACGCAGCAGACCGAGCGAACCGATCAGCGTGGTCGCCGCGCCGAAAAGCAGCAATGTGCAGACGCCGAAGGCGGCCCAGGTCGGCAGGCCGGTCAGATGGCTCATTCGATTACCTCGCCGCGCATCAGGAATTTCGCGAAGGCGATCGACGAGACGAAGCCGATCAGCGCTATGATCAGGGCGGTCTCGAAATAGATCGTGTTCGCACTGCGGATGCCGAAGGAGAGCAGCATCAGCATCGCGTTGATATAGAGCGTATCGAGCGCGAGGATCCTGTCCTGCGCGCGTGGCCCCCTGGCGATACGATAGAGCGCACAGGCCATCGCCAGCCCGAGCATGACCTGGGAGAGGAGCACCGACCAGGTGATCGCGAGCTCAGTCATGGAATATCTCCTTCAACGCCGCTTCGTAACGCTTGACCGTGCCGCGCCACACCTCGTCGCTCTGCAAGTCCAGCACATGGAAAAGCAGGGTCTTCTGGCGGCGGTCGTATTCGAGCCACGCCGTTCCCGGGGTCGCCGTCATGATGCAGGCCAGCAGCGCAAGGGCGTTCTCGTCTTCGAGGTCGAGGTCGACGGTCAGGAAGCCGGCATTCGCGGGGACGCGGCCAGCGCGCAGGATGATCGACGCCACGGCGATGTTCGAGCGGACGATGTCGGCGAGGACCTCAAGAGCGAAGCCGGCCGCGCGACCGACGCGGTGAAGATGGGATCTTGCCGGATGCAGTTTGAGCGTCACCCAGCCGAGCACCATGCCGAGAACGAGGCCGATGAGGATCGAGCCCGGCGCCAGCGACTGGTTCAAAAGCAACCACATCACGAGCAGCGCGGTCGACAGCAGCGGATAGGGGAACCAGGTGCGCATTGCTATTGCCCTCCTGCCCTTGGTGCGGAAAGAACACGCTCGCTCTGGAACAACGGGTTGAGCAGGTCGTCGGCGGTTGCCTGCATGTAACGCATGGCGGGGCCGGCCTGCAGACTCAGGAAGATACAGGCTGCAAGCAGAACGAGAACGGGCGTGATCTCGATGACGAAGACCCGCGGCACAGTGCCCTCGATCGAGGCCCAGAAGGTGCGGATGCCGATGCGGTTCATCGCAATCATGGCGGCGAGCCCCGACAGGATGAGAAGCATGACATAGGTCCAATCGGCGGCAGACATCGCGGTAGTGAGATCGGTGCCCGGCATGTCGAAGAGCCCGCGCAGGATCGCGAACTTGGCGACGAAGCCGGACAAGGGCGGCAGGCCGGAGAGAAGCACGGCACAGAGGCAGAAGCACAGGCCGAGAACGGCCATCGTCCCCGGTATCGCAACACCAACTTCCTCCTCTTCTTCGTCCTCATCGAAATCGCCGTAGGCTTCCATCGTCACGGCCAGAACGTCGGCGCCGGCGTCGCGGCCGCGCTCGACGAGTTCGATGAGCAGGAAGAAGGCGGAGATCGTGAGTGTCGAGCTGACGAGATAGAAGAGGGCGCCGGCGAGCATGCCCGCATGGCCGAGGCCGATCGCCGCAAGCAGCGTTCCGGAGGAGACGAGAACCGAATAGCCGGCGAGCCTGCCCATCGCCTGCGAGGCGAGCACGCCGATCGCGCCGAAGGCGATCGTCAGCATGCCGCCGGCAACGAGCCACTCCTGGCCGAAACCTGCCGACGCCCCGGCGGTTGCACCGAAAACGAGGAAATGCAGGCGGACGATGACGTAGATGCCGACCTTGGTCAGAACGGCAAAGACCGCAGCGACCGGCGGCGTCGCGGCCGCGTAGGCCGGCGGCAGCCAGAAGCTCAGCGGCCACATGCCGGCCTTGACGAGGAAAGCGATGCCGAGGATCGCGGCGCCGGTTTCGACGAGCTGCCGGTTCTGAGGCGCAAGCGTTGCGAGCTTGGTGGCAAGGTCGGCCATGTTGAGCGTTCCGGTGACGCCGTAGATCAGGCTGACGCCGATAAGGAACAGCGACGAGGCGGCAAGATTGATCGCGATATAGTGCAAACCGGCCTTGACGCGCATCGGTCCGGAGCCGTGCAGCAGCAGGCCATAGGATGCCGCCAGCATCATTTCGAAGAAAACGAACAGATTGAAGATATCGCCTGTCAGAAACGCTCCGTTGAGACCTGCGATCAGAAGCTGGAACAGCGAATGGAAATGGTGGCCGGCCGTGTGCCAGCGCGCCATGGAATACACCTGGGCGGCAAGCGCCAGACCTGCCGTCAGGCAGAGCATCATCGCGGACAACCGGTCGAGCACGAGAACGATGCCGAAGGGCGCCGGCCAGTTGCCAAGCTGATAGATGCCAGTCTCCGGCAGGTTGCCGGCGTTCGCGGCAATGCGCATGAGGATCATGGCGACAACGAAGACGATGAGCGTCGAGCCGAAGCCGAACAGCCCCTTCAGCATCCGATTGCGCTCGTCGACCGGGATCAGCGCCGCGCCGACGGCGAGCGGCAGCAGGATCGGGATGATGAGAAGGTGATGCAGCCAATCAATCATGGCGCTGCTCCCGTCCGTCAACATGGTCGGTACCGGTGAAGCCGCGCGAGGCGAGCAGCACGACGAGGAACAGCGCGGTCATCGCAAAGCCGATGACGATCGCGGTCAGCACCAGCGCCTGCGTTACGGGATCCGTATACTGCGCAAGATCGCCGACGCCGCCCGGGTCGAGCACCGGCGGCGCGTTCACGCGCAGCCGCCCCATGCCGAAGATGAACAGATTGACGGCATAGGAGAGCAGCGAGAGACCGATGATCACCTGGTAGGTACGCGGCCTCAGCAACAGATAAACACCTGACGCGGTCAGCGCACCGATCCCCACCGAGACAATGAGTTCCATTACCGAACCCCCTCCTTTTCGGCGCGCGCTGCCCGCGCATGGGCGCGCGGTGCGCGGACAGACTGGTGGGCCAGAGCAATGAGGATCAGCACCGTGGCGCCGAGGACCAGCGAAAAGACGCCTAGATCGAAGAGGATGGCGCTCGCCAGCGGAAATTTGCCGACGATCGGCAAGATCGCATATTGCGCATGCGAGGTGAGGAACGGATAGCCGAAGAGCCACGATCCCGCACCGGTCGCCGTTGCGACCAGAAGGCCGATGCTCATCCAGCGCAGCGGGTGGATGCGCAACCGCTCCTCGACCCAACGCGTGCCGCCCGACATATATTGCAGGATGAAGCCGATCGACATGGCGATGCCGGCCGCAAAGCCGCCGCCCGGCAGGTCGTGTCCGCGCAGGAAGAGATAGGCGGCCAGCAGCCCGGTGATCGGGAACATCCAGCGCATGATGACGGAGGGCACGAAGAGGTACTCGGCGACGCTGTCGCCGGCTGCCCGATCCGGGTGATCGTCGTCGAAGGCGTTCTGCACCCGCTGTTGTTCCGGGGTCTCCAGACTGTCGGCCTGCGGACGGAAACGCAAGAGAAGCGCAAAGACCGTCAAGGCGACGATGCAGAGCACGGCGATCTCGCCAAGCGTGTCGAAGCCGCGGAAGTCGACGAGGATGACGTTGACGACGTTGGTGCCGCCGCCTTCCGTGTAGGCCCGTTCAAGGAAATAACTGGCGATGGTATCGGGCAGGGGTCGCGTCATGACCGCATAGGAGATGAGCATTGTCCCCCCGCCGGCCAGGATCGCGAGCAGGAAGTCGCGGAGACGCCTGAGGCGGATGCGGAGCGGAAGATCTTCAACATCCTCGGCCTGCTCGATGCGCTTCGGCAGCCAGCGCAATCCGAGCAAGATAAGGACGGTCGTGACGATTTCGACGAGAAGCTGGGTTACCGCAAGGTCGGGTGCGGAAAGCCAGACGAAGGTGATGCAGGTGACGAGCCCCGCGCCGCCGAGCAGCACGAGGGCTGCCAACCGATGAAACTTCGCCTGGTAGGCCGAACCGACGGCACAGGCGATGCCGATCACCCAGAGCAGGGCGAAGGCCGGATCGATGCCGCGTATGACGAGGGGTGGAAGCTTGAAGCCGCCAAGCAAGAGCGGCAATGCTCCTGCCGCGAGCGCAAGCAGAACGACGAAGCACATCTGCGGCTGCAGGCGGCGCGTGCCGAGGCTCTGCTCCAGCGAGCGGGCCCACTTCCATGAAAGCGTCACCAGCACGCGTTCGAAGATGCGCTGGCCCTGGAGCAGGCGGAAGACCGGCGGCCCTTCGACACTGGTCGCAAGATAGGAGCGCATCAGGAAATAGAGGCCGACCCCGCCCGACAGCGCCACGAAGCTCATGATCAGCGGGATGTTCCAGCCGTGCCAGACGGCGAGGCTGTATTGCGGCGTGCGCTCGCCGAGGATCGAAACGACGGCCGTATGCAGGAACGGTCCGATGGTCTGCGCAGGAATGATGCCGACGACGAGACAGGCAAGCACCAGGAACTCCACCGGCGCTCGCATCCAGCGTGGCGGCTCGTGAGGCTTCTTGGGCAGTTCCTTCGGCAGGGGACCATAGAAGACGCCGTGAATGAAGCGCAGGGAATAGGTGACGGCAAACATGCTCGCGATCGTCGCGACATAAGGCGTCATCGTGTCGAGCGCATTGACAAGATGAGTCTCGATCGCCTCGGCGAAGAACATCTCCTTGGAAAGGAAGCCATTGAGCAGCGGCACGCCGGCCATTGCCGCGCTTGCCACCATGGCAAGCGTGGCGGTGATCGGCATGTAGTGGAAGAGACCGCTCAGCCTTCGCATGTCGCGCGTGCCGGATTCGTGGTCGATGATGCCGGCCGCCATGAACAGCGAGGCCTTGAAGGTGGCGTGGTTGACGATGTGAAACACCGCGGCCACGGCTGCGAGCGGGCTGCCGAGGCTCAGGAGCACGGTGATGAGCCCCAGATGACTTATCGTCGAATAGGCGAGAAGCCCCTTCAGATCCTGCTGGAAGATCGCGAAATAGGCGCCGAGCAAAAGGGTCGTGAGCCCTGCGAGGCCAACGATCCAGAACCAGGCCTCGGTGCCGGCCATCACCGGCCAGAGCCGCGCGAGCAGAAAGACGCCGGCCTTCACCATGGTCGCCGAATGCAGATAGGCCGAGACCGGCGTCGGCGCCGCCATCGCGTGCGGCAGCCAGAAATGAAAGGGGAACTGCGCGCTCTTCGTGAGTGCGCCGAGCAGCAGAAGGATGAGGACCGTCAGGTAAAGCGGGTGGTTGCGGATCGCGTCGCCGGAGGCGAGCACAACGTCGAGATCGTAACTCCCGACGATCCGGCCGATGATCAGCAATCCGACCAGCATGCAAAGCCCGCCCATGCCGGTCATCGTCAGCGCTATGCGCGCGCCGTCGCGGGCGTGCGCATTGTGATGCCAGTAGCCGATCAACAGGAAGGAGACGATGCTCGTCAGCTCCCAGAAAACCGCAAGCAGGATAAGGTTGCCGGAAAGCACGACGCCGAGCATCGATGCCATGAAGGCAAGGAACAGCGCGAAGAAGCGCGGCACAGGGTCGTCGGCAGCCATGTAATAGCGGGCATAAAGGACGACGAGAACGCTGATCGCCGTGATCAGCGCCGAAAACAGCCAGGCGAAGCCGTCCATCCGCAGCGTGAAGTTGAGCCCGAGCTCGGGGATCCAGTCGAGCTGATAACGCAGTACCCCGCCGGAAGCGACGAAGGGGTAGAGTCCCGCGGTCACCAGAAAGCAGACAAGGGCGATCGCACCTGCGAACCAGGCCGTGGCACCGCGTTGATCGGACGGAAAGAAGATTACGATGAGGCTTCCCGCAAAAGGAGCGAGAATGAAAACAGGCAGCAATTTCCCCGCGTATTCTATCGTTCCGTTCCCCTTTTTGGGTATGTTGGAGAGGGGGACCCTGGGGTCCCGGCAGGGGTTCGCTTGAAGCGACCACCGCAAACGATGCCGGATCCGCCGCGAAGCGGCAAAGGCATGTGTTTTTATGACTTTTTTCCGGTCGACTGCCAAGCCTTGCGGAAAGAAAAACGCGCTGATCCGGTGGCGGTTTCAGCGCTTAAGCGGCGTGCCAACGGCGTTCGAAAACGAAGGCGGCGAGATCGTTGGCATTCATCGGCCGCGCGAAGGCGTAGCCTTGCAGTCCGTGGCAGCCCAACTCCTTGAGGATGCGGGCATGCTCCAGCGTCTCGACGCCCTCGGCGATCACCTCGATGCCGAGCGATGTGCCGATGTCGATGATCGATTCGACGAGCCGTCGCTGCGCCGGCGAGGTCAGGATCGGCACGATCAGCTGGCGATCGATCTTCAGCCGGCGCGGCGTCAGTTTCGTAAGGCTGAGGATGGAGGCGTAGCCGGTTCCGAAATCGTCGATCTCGATGTCTATTCCCAGTTCCTTGATGCGCTCGATGTTGGAAAGCACTGCCACGTCGTTTTCGTCGAAGGAAATCGATTCGAGCAGTTCGAAGGAAAGTCGCCCTTCCGGTATCCGCATCTGCTTGAGGCGCTCGATCAGGCCGTCGTCGCGCAGTCGCGGATAGGAGAGGTTGACCGAGACCTTCGGGACGCGGATGCCGTTTGCTTCCCACCTCCAGATCTGGAACAGCGCCTGTTCCAGGATCTTCTGGTCGATCGATGCGACGACGTTGATATCTTCTGCGGTCTTGAGAAAGGCGTGCGGACTGAGCAGCCCTTTCGTCGGGTGATCCCACCGCGCCAGCGCTTCGACGCCGATGACGTCGAGGGAGATCGGGCAGAATTGCGGCTGGAAATACGCGATGAATTCATTCCGCTCGAGACCGCGAAGAATTTCGTCGGCGGTCTGCTTGGTCTGGAATACCGCAGTCTTCAGTGCGCCGGTGAAGGTTTCGTGCCTGTTGCGCCCGCGGCGCTTGGCCTCATAAAGCGCGATGTCGGCATTGACAAGAATCTGGGAGAGTTCGTCTCCTGCCACAGACTGGGCGGCGATGCCGATGCTGACGCCGATGCGGCATTCCTGATCCTTGTAGCGGACCGGCACGCTCATCGCTTCAATGACACGTGAAGCAAGCGCGGCGTCCTCGTCCTGGCCGTGGCTCTGGCGGATGATCACGAATTCGTCGCCGCCGATGCGGGCGACGAAGTCACCCTCGCGCGCATTCTGCCGCAAGAGGTCAGCCGCATGCCTCAGGATTTCGTCGCCGGCCGCGTGGCCGAGCGTGTCGTTGATCTGCTTGAAGCGATCGAGATCCATATGAAAGATGCTGAGCTTCGTTCGGTCATCGAAATGCTGGCTGCGGTCGGCGAGGATCTGATCGAGGAAGCGGCGGTTCGGCAGACCGGTGAGCGGGTCGTGCAGCGCGTTGAATTCCATGCGATGGCGCGCGGCTTCCAGTTCCGTGCTATGTGCCTCGGCAAGCCGCTTGGCTTCGGAAAGCGTGGCCCTCGTTTCGAAATCGGCCGTCACGTCCCAGTTGACGCCGACGATCTTCCTGCACCCGTCTGCGCCGGCGTGGGTGGAGCCGATCGCCCGGATATGGCGGACCTCGCCGTTGGCCAGACGAATGCGGAACTCCGAGTTGTAGGCGCCGCCGCTCGCACGCGCTTCGGCAAATTCCTCCTCGGCGCGTTCCATGTCGTCCGGGTGCAGCGTATTCTTCCAGTCGTCGTAAATTTCGCGCATCGAATTCCCGATGCCGTAGAGCTCCTTCATCCGGCCATCCCACTGCAACTTTCCGCTCTCGATATCGAGTTCCCAGATGCCGATCTCGGAAGTGTCGAGCGCGATCTTCAGTCGATGGGAAAGTTCCTGAAGCTGATCCTTGCTTTGATTCAGAGCGCAAATGTTCCTCTGGCGCTCGGCCATGAGACGGCCCGTGAAGAGCATGGGGACGACGATCATCAAGCCGCCGATTACGATCAGGAGACGGATCTGTCAGGCGTTGGCAGGCGTCGCGGGCCAGCCGCCTTTAGGGATCGCAGCAATGCGCCATGAACCTCCGGGGAGAGACACGCTCATCTCGACCGGGGCTTGCCTGAAGATCGCGGGGTCGCCGAAAAAGACCGCTCCCTCGCGTCCGAGGCCGTCGCGGCCCGCTATCGCAATGTCGATACCGAGGGTCGAAGACACGAGGCCGCTGTCGCCGTAAAGCCGATCGATATCGATCACCGCCGAAACAACGCCCCAGAAGCGATTGCTGCCGCCGCCAAACTCGGTCGACACCGGAAACCGGGCGATCAGGCCCTTGCCGCCCTGGACGAGGTCGACCGGGCCGGCCAGCACCATCTTGCCGGTTTCTTTGACGCGCATCACCGCGGCGCGCTGCCTTTCGTTCTTGCGGTAGTCGAGACCGATGACCTTTTCGTTCCCGGCGCTCGGATAGACCATCGACACGACCAGATTCGGAGCGACCGCAATGTTGCGAAGCTGCGACCGTTCGGTGAAGATGCCGCGGGCAAGCTCGCCGAAGCGCTGCTGCTGCATGCCGGGTTCGGTGGCGATCGTGCCGATCAGACCGCGGACAAGCTGGATGTTGCCGTTGATGCTGGATTCGAGCCTCGACCGTATCGGATTGAGCTCGTCCGCGACCAGCGCGCGCTCGCGTGCTTCGGAGATGACCAGGTTCTGGTTATCGGCAAGGTATCCCGCAATCACGACAACAAAGGCCGCAATGAACGTCGGCAGATAGATCGGTGTCAAAACCCGAGAGAACCAGGATTCTCCAAGGTTAACGGCACGTTTATTTGACACAAGGTCACCCCAGAACGGTGCATACGGCGAAGATCTGCGGAATGATTACAAATTCTTCTTAACAATTCTTGCCTTGCATCGGTCGATTCTTGCGTCTTGCGAAGACTCGTTGTTCGTTATCGCGGTGCCTTCGTCTCGATCATCGCCTGCAATGTTTCGAGCCTGTCGGCGTCGCGCGGCAGTTTATCCGCCCTCAGGCGGGCGATGCGCGGAAAGCGCATCGCGACGCCCGACTTGTGCCGGCTGGAACGGTTCAGGCCTTCGAAAGCGACCTCGAGGACGAAGCCGGCATCGGGCTCGGCGCGCACCGCCCGCACCGGACCGAAGCGCTCGACCGTATTGTCGCGGACGAAACGGTCGAGAATTTCGAGTTCGGCATCGGTGAAGCCGAAATAGGCCTTGCCGACCGGGACCAGGACGGTTTGCCCGTCGCTTTCCGTCCAGACGCCGAAGGTGAAGTCCGAATAGTAGCTCGACCGTTTGCCGTGGCCGCGTTGCGCATACATCAGCACCGCGTCGATATTGAAAGGCTCCCGCTTCCATTTGAACCAGGGTCCCTTCGCCCGGCCGGCGACATAAGGAGAGTCCAGTCGCTTGAGCATGACGCCTTCGATGACCGGGTCCGGCGGGTTCGAACGAAGCCGATCGAGTTCCTCCCAGGTCGAGAAAGGGACGAGCGGCGACAGGTCGAAATGCTGCGGCGATGCCGCGTCGATCACGGTACCGAGGGCCTGGCGACGGGCCTGGAAAGGTTCGTTCCGGATGTCCCGTTCGTCCGAAAAGAGGATGTCGTAGCCGCGAATGAAAGCGGGGTAATCCTCGAGCATCTTGCGGCTGACCGTCTTACGGTTGAGGCGCTGCTGCAAGTCGGCGAAAGTGCCGGTCGCCTGGTTGCTGCGGGCCGTCCCACCCACCAGCAGTTCGCCGTCGATGACGCCGGCAAAGTCGGCCGCGTCGAGGATTTCCGGGAAGGCGCCGGAAATCTCGTCGCCGCTGCGTGAATAGAGCCGTCGGACGCCGCCGATATTCGCGAGCTGAACGCGAATCCCGTCCCATTTCCACTCGGCGGCGAAGTCGGCCGGATCCAGTCCTTCGAGATCGCCTTCGCCGACCGGTGTGGCGAGCATGACGGCATGGAAGACCGCCGGCGTCTTAAGGACCGGCATGTCCGCTTCGCCGCTGAGCCAGAGAAAAAGCGGCAGATAGGGCGGCGTCAGACCGTGCCAGAGGGTTTCTATCTCGCTGACGTCTTTGCCGCCCATTTCCGCCAGCGCCTGTTTTGCCAGCCGTGCCGAAACGCCTATCCTGAGGCCCCCGGTCACGAGCTTCAGAAACGCGAAGCGGCCCGACGTGTCGAGTTGATCGAGCATGTCGCGGACCAGCGATCGCACCTCGGACCGGCCGGCCACCTGCAGCCGCTCGACCACGTCTCCGAGCGAAATATCCGCGACGACTCGCTTCTGTGGCGGCTCCCAGACCAGCGAGACGGTTTCCGCGAGGTCCCCGACATAGTCATAGGAATAGCGAAACAGCACGTCGTCCATGCGCTCGAGCAAGAGGTCGCGGATCAGTTGCGGCTTGACCGTATTGAGGGTCAGCGTACCGGCGATCGCGGCAAGGGCGTAGCCGCGGCTCGGGTCGCCGGCCTCGCGAAAATAGTCCGCAAGCAAGCGGATCTTGGCATTTCGCTGCGGCGTCAGAACCAGCCGATCGAGCAATTCGGCGAAGGCCTTCATGGCTCTCACTCTCCCTCGTCGTCGTAGCCGACGAGGTGAAGGGGACGCGCCGGAATGCCCTGCAATTCGCACCAGCGCACCAGGGCCTCTTCGCGGCCATGCGTCACCCAGACCTCGGCGGGCGCGATCTCGCGTATCGTTGCCGTGAGTTCCGCCCAGTCGCAGTGATCGGAAATGACGAGGGGCAGTTCGACGCCGCGTTGCTTGGCGCGCTGGCGGATCAGCATCCAGCCGGAGGCGAAGACGGCGAGGGGATCGGCGAAGCGCCGCGCCCAGCGGTCGGCAAAGGCGGAGGGCGGGCCGATAACGATGGCGCCGGCGAAATCCTGCCGGCTCTCGCCGGTCAGCGTCGCCGGGCGGATTTCGCCAAGATCGATGCCCTCGCTCTGGTAGTACTCACACAGTTTCGCGAGCGCCCCGTGGATGTGGATCGGCTCGTCATAGCCGTGCTGACGCAGGAGGGCGATGACCCTCTGCGCCTTGCCGAGCGCATAGGCACCGACCATGTGAGCGCGCTCGGGAAACTGCCTTAGCGACATCAGCAGCCGAGCGATCTCGGCGCTGTCGTCGGGGTGATGAAAGACCGGGAGGCCGAAGGTTGCCTCGGTGATGAAGACGTCGCAGCGGACCGGCTCGAAAGCCCGGCAGGTCCGGTCCGGCTGCCGTTTGTAGTCGCCGGAGACGACGATCCGCGTTCCATCCGCTTCGACGGCGATCTGCGCCGAGCCGAGCACATGGCCGGCCGGATGAAAACGGACGGTCACACCATTGACGGTGATCGTTTCGCCGAAGGGGGCGATTTGGCTTGCACCGCAAAAGCCATCGCCGTAGCGGATGCGCATAATGTCCAGCGTCTCACGCGTCGCGAGAACAAGGGCGTGTCCCGCGCGGGCATGATCGGCATGGCCGTGCGTGATGAGCGCCCGTTCGACCGGTTGAACCGGGTCGATGTAGAAGTCGCCTTTCTCGCAGTAGAGTCCCTTGGGGGCTGGATAGAGCAGGTTGTCTGGTCTCATGCAGACAAAGATAGCCGGCAGATGCGCGTCTGCCAGCTATGCGGGACAAGATTTTCGCCGTCCGCGCCCGAGTCGCGCGTTAATGGCTTAGCGAGAGCGTATCGGCGATCAGTTTAAGCACGCCCTCGGCATCGATGCCGGTGCAGACCTTCTGGCTCGGAAGCCCGTCCCACGGGCTCGGCGGGAACAGGCGCGCATCCGGCTTCTGGATCGTCTGCCCGTCGGCGATGCCACCGCAGATGACACGGACGGAGCCGCTGCGGGTGCGGAACAATTCCGGCGCAACGACATAGGCGCAGGCGCAGCTGTCATGGACGATCATGCCGTCTTCGACGTGCTGTTCGTAAAAGGTGATGTAGAACTGCGAGATGTCGGAGAGAAGCTTTGCCGGCGCTCCGCCGCGCTCGGCGATATCGACCAGCATGGCCCGCGTCATCACCGTCCGGGTGGTCACGTCGAGGCCGATGACTGTGACGGGCCAGGGCGCCGTCATCACCACGTCGGCTGCTTCCGGGTCGCCGTGGATGTTGGCTTCCGCCGCCGGCGTGATGTTGCCGGGAACGTCGAAGGCGCCGCCCATGATCACGACGTCCTTGACCAGCGCGGCGACTTCCGGATCGTCGCGCAGCGCCAGCGCCAGATTGGTCATCCGTCCTACGGCGATGAGCGTCACCTCGCCGGGATTGGCGCGCACCGTGTCTATGATGAAACGATGTGCCGGACGGGGGTCGAGCGGCAGGTCGATCTTTTCCGGCACGTCGATATTGCCGAGCCCGTCGTCGCCATGGATGCCAGTCGGCCAGCCGACATGCGGGCGGCCGTGATTAAAGGTCTCGCCAAGCCCCCTGGCGACCGGCGCCGCGATGTTCCACGCCTGTTTCAGGAAGAGCGCGTTGCGCGTCGTCGTCTCGACCGAGGCATTGCCGAAAACGGAAGTTATGCCGATGAGATCGATATCCGGGTGGCGGTGCAGGAAGAGAAGCGCCATCGCGTCGTCGACGCCGGGATCCGTATCGAAAACAACCTTGTGCATGTGTTCTTCTTTTCTTTTTGGAGGTGGGATGAGGAAGGTGAGAACGCCGCCCTATTGAAAAGCGGCGAAAGGTATCAAATCAACGCTTTTGCCCGTCGAGAGCAGTTCGCGACCACGACCGGTGATCGCGGAAAGCGCCTTCTCGAAAAACGGCCATCTCGCGACCCTCGGCTATGGGATGGACCACCGATGCACAACCGACGATGCCTGCTCCAACTATTCCAACACGCGCCATGATCCGGCCAGTCCCCTCGCAACGGAAGTATTTGCGGCATCCCTTTTAGTTGAGGCCGGCGCGAGAGCAAGGCCTGCGTGCGATCGGTCGCCATCAACGGCCGCCGCGGAGCATCCGGCTGAACGGATTTAAACTTTCCGAAAGGTCGTTGACCTATCGTGGCAACGGCCTGCGGGCTTTTCTTTGCAATTTTGAAGACGACAGCGGAGCCGCGGGTGAAGGCTATTTTCGGCAGATTGGGTCCTTCCAAAAGGCTGGTGGTCATCCTGTCCGCCGCGCTCAGTGTTTCGGCGGCATCCGGTGGTGCCGCCGTCTATGTCGGTCGCGACAGACTTATGTCCCGTCTCGCCGAGCCGTCGCCATCCGGGCTCGAATGTACGACGATCCGGACGCTGAAGCTCGATCATAAAGGCCAGCGCTGGGTCAGGATGCATGTAAAGACCGACAGGGCGAGCGGACCGGATCGCGTCAGGACGGCGCTGCGTGTGGTCGGTGCGCTATCGCACAAGGAGAAGGCCGACCTCTACCAGGTCGTCGTGCTCGACGCGGCGGGACCGGAGGAGCGCGCTGCGGTGCGCGGCGGCGCCATCGGTGCCGAGGTTCTTTTTGCTCCCGGCCCCCAGAGTGTCAGGGGGATGGAAGAGCCGTTCCGCGCTTCCTACAACGACGGGGCCGCGAGCGCCTCCGGCATGTTCCACGGCAAGACCGTTCGGCTCGAGCTTGACGAGGTGCGCGCCCTGATGAGCGCCATGGAAGATCGTTCGCTTTGCATCGATCCGTCTGCGGCGGCAGCGGAAGGCGCGGAGGCCGACGGAGCTGCCGAGGCGCCGGCCGGTCATTAAGGCAATCCTTCGGGACAGAAGCAAAAAGCCCGCCGGATGAGAGGCGGGCTTTGCGCGTGTTGAGGGTTCTTTTGCTGTCTAATCGGCCTTGTGGCGTCGGGCCGGGAACAGGATAACGTCGCGGATCGACGGTGCATTGGTCAGAAGCATGATCAGCCGGTCGACGCCGATGCCGAGGCCGCCGGCCGGCGGCATGCCCTGGTCGATCGCATCGAGGAATTCGTCGTCGAGCTGCTTTTCCAGTTCGCCGCGCGCGTGTGCCTGCCAGAGCTGCTCGACCATGCGGGCGCGCTGCTCTTCCGGATCGTTGAGTTCCGAGAAGGCGTTGCCGAGTTCCCAGGTGTTGCAATAGGTCTCGAAACGCTCGACGAGGCGAGGCTCGCCCGGAACCTCCTTGGCGAAGGGCGAGATGTCCTTCGGGAAATGCGTGACGTGGGCCGGCTGGATCAACGTCGGTTCGACCTTCTCCTCGAAGACGAAGGCGAGGCATTCACCCCAGGTCCAGTCCTTCTCGACCTCGAAGCCGGAGGCCCCGGTCGCGGCGCGCGCTTCCTCGTCGGTCTTCATCGCCAGGAAGTCGATGCCGGTCACCTCTTTGACGGCGTCCGGCATTGGTACTCGGCGGAACGGACCCTTGAAAGAGATCTCCTTGTCGCCGTAGGTGAATTCCGTCGTGCCGTGGATCGAGATCGCCAGTTCGGCGAACAGCCGCTCGACGAGGTCCATGATGTCCTCGTAGTCGGCATAGGCCCAGTAGCACTCCATCATCGTGAATTCCGGATTATGCCGGGTGGAGACGCCTTCGTTGCGGAAGTTGCGGTTGATCTCGAAGACCTTATCGGTCAGCCCCGAGACCAGCGTACGCTTCAGGTACAGTTCCGGCGCGATGCGCAGATACATGTCGAGCTTCAGCGTGTTGTGATGCGTCTTGAAGGGCTCGGCGGTTGCGCCGCCGTAGACCGAATGCAGCATCGGCGTCTCGACTTCCATGAAGCCGTCATTCTCCATGAAGCGGCGGATGCCCGATACGATGCGGCTGCGCTGCCGGAAGCGGAGCTTCGACTCCTCGTTGGTCATGATGTCGAGATGGCGCTTGCGGTAGCGCAGCTCGATGTCCGAGAGGCCATGCCACTTCTCCGGCATCGGCAGCAGCGACTTGGTCAGCATCGTGATTGCATGCGCGTTGATCGTCAGCTCGCCGCGCTTGGTGCGGCGGACAACGCCCGTAACGCCGATGATATCGCCGATGTCGATCATCGGCAGCAGCGCCCGCGCCTCTTCCGGCGTCGTGTCCTTGTGCGAGAAAATCTGGATCTTGCCGGAAGCGTCATGGATATCCATGAACATGCCGGAGTTGCGCGAGGAAAAGACGCGGCCGGCGACGGTCACGACGTCCTGCGTTTCCGTGTCCGGCTCCAGGCCCTCATATTTCGCCGCGAGTTCCGCGTTGGTCATCGTCCGGTGGAAATGCGCCGGATAGACATCGCCGATCTGCTCGCGCAGCAGCTTCAGCTTCTGTGCGCGTACTTCGGTAGCGTCGGAGGAAAGGCTGGCCGTTGCTGTCTTCTCGTTCATGGTCCTGTCCTTACTTTCCGCTGCCCGCCATCGACGCGACCACCTGGGCGGCGACCTTCAGGCGCTGGCGCACGACCGCGCGGCCGAGCAGTTCCATCGAATCGAACAGCGGCAGCGAGCGCTGCGAGCCCGACACGGCGACGAAGAGCGGCGCGACGATGGCCTTCAGCTTCTTGCCCATGCGCTCGGCGACCGCGCGCAGTTCCGCTTCGATCGATTCCTTGTTCCATTCGAGGATCTTTTCAAGATCCGGCTGAACGGTATTGAGGATCTCGAGCAGTTCTTCCGGCGAGGCCTTCACGCCGGCAAAAGCCGCTGGCTGCAGGCCGAGATCCGACTTAAACAGGAAGGCGGTGAGGTCGGGCAGTTCGCCGAGCTTCGAAATGCGCGACTGGGCGAGCTTCAGGCCCTCCTTGAGGCGATCGTTTTCCGCCGCCCAGGCGAAGATCCGTGCGGCGAAGTCTTCCTCGGAGAGCTTTTCGCGGATCCAGCGCGCGTTCAGCCAGTCGAGCTTCTGGATATCGAAGATCGCGCCGGCCTTGGAGAGGTTTTCGGGATCGAACTTCTCCGCCAGTTCGTCCATCGAGAGGAGTTCTTCGCCCTCGGCGATCTGGATGAAGAAGAGGCCGAGGAAGTTCATCAGCGCTTCCGGCAGGTAGCCGAGCGCCGTGTAGTAGGAGATCGAAGTCGGGTTCTTGCGCTTCGACAGCTTCGACTTGTCGGCATTGCGCATCAGCGACAGGTGCATGAATTTCGGCGGCTCAAGGCCGAGATACCGATAGATCAGGATGTGCTTCGGCACCGAAGCCAACCACTCCTCGCCGCGCGCGACATGGGTGATCTTCATCAGGTGGTCGTCGACGACGTTCGCCATGTGGTAGGTCGGCATGCCGTCGGCCTTGAGCAGGACCTGCATGTCGACGGCGTCCCACGGAATCTCGACGTCGCCATAGACGCCGTCGTGGAACTTGCACGAGCCTTCAGTCGGGATCTTCATGCGCACGACATGCGGCTCGCCGGCGGCGACGCGAGTGGTTACCTCCTCGGCCGAGAGGCTAAGGCACAGGCCGTCATACTTCGGTGGCTTGCCGGCGGCGCGCTGCGCCTCGCGCATCTGCTCCAGCCGTTCGGGCGTGCAGAAGCAGCGGAAGCCGTGGCCATTATCGACGATCTTCTCGACGTAGGGCTTGTAGATGTCCTTGCGGTCGCTCTGGCGATAGGGCCCGTACGGGCCACCGATATCGGGACCTTCGGACCACTTCAGCCCACACCATTTCAGCGCGTCGAGCACCTTCTGTTCGAACTCCGGCGTCGAGCGCGTCGCGTCTGTGTCCTCGATGCGCAGGATGAACTCGCCGCCGTGCTTCTTTGCAAAGAGATAGTTGAACAGCGCAATATAGGCTGTGCCGACATGCGGTTCGCCGGTAGGAGAGGGTGCAATGCGCACCCGGACTGCTGAATCTGCCATGGTCTGTGCCCGTTTCGACGTGCTTTTGGGCCCTTGCCGGAGTGCATTTCCGGCGTATGGGCGCGCATTTTATGGGAAGGAAAGGCCCACAAGGGTGCCGCACCAGCGGTATCGGCGGGCAATTCCAGTCGGCTGGCGTGAGACCATAGAAAGCCCCGCATGTCAACGGAAAGTGGACAAGGCCATTTCCCCTTGGCGCGGTTATGACGAGACGGTGCCGGAGAAAAGAAAGCGCCGGTTTAGGCCGATGAACCGTCCGGCATGTCGCAGTGATTTTGTTGGAACGTTCGCGGCCGTCAGGCGTTTATTCATCGAGGACGCGGACCGTGTCAACCGGACGCGACGGAAGTGGAGAATGCGGGAATTTTTCCGGTTTCCTCCCGTAACCAACGAAAACGGTAGTCGAACTCCCAACCCGTCCGGTTCGTATCCTCACTTGTCTCCCGCAGTCAAAGAGGCCTGCATTCGCCGAATGCAGGCCTCTTCATTTGGCATTTCGCGCGCGGCTATTACACGCTTCTCCTGGATTAGTGCAGCTTCTTGGCCTGCTGCTTTCGCAGCCGGGCGTTACGCGCCATCATGTTCAGCATCTCGACGAGGGCTGAGAACGCCATGGCCGCGTAGACGTAGCCCTTCGGAACGTGGAAGCCCATGCCCTCGGCCATCAGCGTTGTGCCGATCATCAGCAGGAAGGCAAGAGCCAGCATCACGATCGTCGGGTTTCTTTCGATGAAGTTGGCAAGCGGCGTCGCCGCAAGCAGCATGACGGTCACCGCGACGATGACGGCTGCTACCATGATCGGCAGATGCGGGGTCATGCCGACGGCGGTGATGATGCTGTCGACCGAGAAGACGAGGTCGAGCAGCAAGATCTGGCCGATCGCTGCGGCAAAGCTGTTGATCGCCGAAGTCGCGATGAAGTCCTCCCCATGATCGCTCGGATCGACATTGTGGTGGATCTCCTTGGTCGCCTTCCACACGAGAAAAAGACCACCGCCAAGCAGGATCATGTCCTTCCAGGAGAAGGGGTGGCCGAAGGCCTCGAAAACCGGCTGGGTCAGTTGCACGATCCAGGCAATCGTACCGAGCAGCGCCAGCCGCATGATCAGTGCAAGGCTGATGCCGACGCGGCGCGCGCTGACGCGGTGTTCGGGGGGAAGCTTGTTCGTGAGAATTGAAATGAAGATCAAGTTGTCGATGCCGAGCACGACCTCCATGACAATGAGCGTGATCAGAGCGACCCAAGCCTCGAGGCTTTGGGCGAGCGCCAGGATTTCCTGCATCGGCGATTTTTCCTCTCCTTGATCACGGCGATCTTGGTCGAAACGACCAAATCAATCAACATGACCGGTTCTGACAAATTGGAGCGGGGCGAGGAAAACCGCGCACAGTTTTCCTCGCCCCGCTCCTGGGCGCGTCGTCGCCCGGGATTCGCCAGAGTATTTAAGGACCATCGCCGCAGTGGCAAGCGCCGCTGCCTTTTCGCGGCTGCGTTTTACCGTTTACTGTTTTATCGGCACCCAAATTTCGACGACGCCCATTCCCGTACGAGGATCGAAGCGCTCGTCGTATTTCTCTATCAGGTCCGGAAGCTGGCCGTGCTCCAGCCCGGACTGCGGAAACCATGACCCGAAAATGTAGTGGGCGGTCGTGGTGATCGCCGATATGTGTCCTTTGTGGAGGAACACGGCATAGCGTTGCCTTGGCAACTTCAAAACGGTGAAGCTGTCCGGCAACCCGTCTGTATCGTCGACTTCTACCGAGGCCATGTAACGAAAGCGCCCGGCCTCGCCGTCCGACTGGGTGCATACGCCATAGGCGACATTCCCACGCTGGCCGGGCACATTGCCGAAATGGGCGTTGAAGCGCTGCCAGAGCGACGGGATGCCTTCGGTGCGATTGTAGGCATAGGTTTCAGCGAGACCGGCGAGGAGAAGTCCGGTGCTCTCCTCGAAACGGGGCGGTTCGATCTTCAAGGTACGTGCGTCGTCCATCCTGATCGGCTCCATCAGTTCGACATTGCGGATGTGCCCCTGCTTGCGGACGGACTCGGGTGTCACGCCGAACTGTTCGCGAAAGGCACGGGTGAAGGCCTCATGCGAGCCGTAGCCCGCATCGAGGGCCACTTCGAGAATGCCGGATGTGCCATCGGCGAGGGCCAGTGCGGCGCCGCTCAAGCGCCGGCCGCGGATGTAGGCGCTGATCGACCGACCGGTCGAAAGCCCGAACACGCGTGACAGATGGTAGCGCGAGAGGCCTGCGGCCTCGGCGATCTCTTCGAGCGATATGTCCTCGGCGAAATGGCTCTCGATGAACCAGATCGCCCTGCCGATGGCGCTCATGCTCACTCCCTTACAGCGCCGTGCGTCTTGTGAGAGGCGCAAAGGCGCTGCAGCACCGTAATAGTGCATGCACCTCTTACGGCCTCACAGGCGGGTGCGTTTGATCGCAATTGCTGGATTGACAGATAATGAGCGCGAAGACAGCGTCTTTTGTGTGTCTGATAAGACGCGCGGCGCGCTGACCCGGGCTTCAGCCGGCGTTCGAGTTCCGACCATAGGCGGCCAGGAATACACGGATGGCCGATCTCACGTTCTTCTCGATCCGGTCGGCCGAGGGTGCCTCGCACATACCGAAGAGGCGGCCCTTGAAGATTCCGGCCGAGGACAGTTCGATGAACTGCTTCGCGGCTAATTCCGTGTCATCGATCGACAGCGTGCCAGCCTCTACTTGCTGGTCGAGGTAAGTTTTCAGGACCGTGTAGCCGTTCTCCGGTGTTGCCGTGAAAAACCGCTGCGCCAGCCGCGGCATCCGATCGATCACGCTGAGCACGGTGCGCATGGCTCGGATCGTGTAGTCTGACGTCATGCTCGTCACCAGCGTTACGCCGAAATCATGAAGCGCGTCTTCGAGCGGCGCGTTGTCGTTCAGCAACTGCTTGACGCTATCCACGATGCGGCTGCGCTCGCGCGCGATAAGCGCCTCGAACAGGTCCTCTTTGTTTTCGAAATAGACGTAGAGCGTGCCCTTCGAAACGCCGGCCTCGCGGGTGATATCGTTCATGCTGGCAGCGTCGAAGTTGCTCCTCATGAAAACGCGTTTCGCGCCTTCAAGGATTTGCTCGCGTTTGGCCGGATCTTCGCCGGCAGCGTGCCGCCCACCGCTCGAAGGGTGCTGTTCTCGATCCTGCAGGGATTTTTCCTGCTCTAGGCTTTTCGCTGACGTCATGGCTGCCGGACGTTTCCACTCCTCACATCAGAATGATCCTGGATGAATTTATCCAAAACCATAAACACGGCCGATTCCAGTAAAGACAAGGGGCGGGGAGGAGCCCTCACACTTTTCTTTGCCCTTTGAGCAAATAATCGAACCGGCCAGTTCGATTGCCGCTTGATATGCGACGCAAAAGGCACTATGTCAAGCTCAATCGAACCGAACGGTTCAGTTCAATCTCAACAAAAACCGGTGTCATATGTCCGCTACCAGCACCTCCAGCGCTGCCCGTGTCCGTTCCGTCGGCGATGATTTTGAAGTCGTGGATAATCCGCAGGCCGAGGTCACCGCGCCTCAAAGCGAGGCCCCGTCGGTCGCGGAGCGCCCGGCCGCTGACGTTGCCGCGCCCCAGAAAAAACGCCGCAAGCTGGTGCTGCCGGTCCTGGGGCTGGCGCTGCTCGCTGCCGCTGCCTGGTACGGCTATGACTGGTGGACGAACGGGCGTTTCATGGTTTCGACCGATGACGCCTATATCGAGGGTGACATCGCGACCATCTCGCCGAAGGTATCCGGCTATGTCGCCAAGGTCGACGTGATCGCCAACCAGCATGTGAAGGCGGGTGATCCACTGGTTACGCTCGACGACGGCGATTATCGCATCGCTGCCGAGCAGGCCGAGGCGCAGATCGCCACGCAGAAGCTGGCGCTCAGCCGCTTCGATGCGCAGATCGCCGGGGCAAAGGCGAGCCTCAGCCAGGCCGAAGCCCAGAAGACAGCCCTTGAGGCGACCGTCCGCGGCGCCGAGCTGACCCAGAAGCGCGCCAGCGACCTCCAGTCCAAGGCCGTCGGAACCGTTGCCTCGCGCGACAATGCCGATGTCGCACTCGATCAGGCGCGCGCAAATCTCGTCGGTGCCGAGGCCAATATCGCCGCGGCCAAGGCAAATATCACCGTCCTCGAGGCGCAGCGTACCGAGGCGGAAAGCACGATCCGCTCGCTGGAGCTTGCGCGCGACAAGGCCAATCGTGACCTGGGCTTCACGGTGCTCAAGGCACCCTATGACGGCGTCGTCGGCAATGTCGCGGTTCAGGTCGGCGATCTCGTTTCCGCCGGACAGCGTCTCGCGGCCCTCGTTCCGGTGGACCAGCTCTATATCGATGCCAATTTCAAGGAAACACAGATCGCGCATCTGGTGCCGGGCTCCAAGGTCCAGATCCATGTCGATGCCTATGAGGACCACCCGATCGAAGGTACTGTCGCCTCGATCTCGCCGGCCTCCGGCTCGGTCTTCTCACTGCTGCCGGCGGAAAATGCGACCGGCAACTTCACCAAGGTCATCCAGCGCGTTCCGGTGCGCATAAAGCTGCCGGCCGACGTTCTGGCCGAAGGGCATTTGCGCGCGGGCTTGAGCGTCGTCGTCGACGTCGATACCCGCACGGCGCCCGATCAGTCGAAAGTGGCTGCAGCAAAGTAAGCCGCGTAGCGGACGAGGAGTGGCGTAGATGGCCGCAACGGCAACGGCAGGTTCGGTCGCGGTAACCGCGCCCAGAGCCGAGGAGCATATGGACCCGAGACGGCTGATCGCCTTCTTTGCGATGGTGGTCGGCATGTTCATGGCGATCCTCGACATTCAGATCGTGTCGGCCTCGCTCGCCGAAATCCAGGCCGGCCTTTCGGCCGGATCGGACGAGATCGGCTGGGTGCAGACCGCCTATCTCATCGCCGAAGTCATCATGATCCCTTTGTCGGGCACGCTCGCCCGCATCGTCTCGACGCGGGTGCTGTTTTCCGTCGCCGCGGCCGGCTTCACGGCGTCGAGCGCACTTGCTGCGACCGCCACCAATATCGACCAGATGATCATCTACCGGGCGATCCAGGGCTTTATCGGCGGCGGCATGATCCCGTCGGTCTTCGCCGCCGCCTTCACGATCTTCCCGCCGTCGAAGCGCAACGTCGTCTCGCCGATCATCGGCCTCATCGCAACGCTCGCGCCGACCATCGGCCCGACGGTCGGCGGCTATCTGAGCCACGCCTTCTCCTGGCACTGGCTGTTTCTCGTCAATGTCATCCCAGGCATCATCGTCGCGACGCTCACCTGGACCTTCATCGACTTCGACAAGCCCGAACTCGGGCTGATGAAGAAGTTCGACTGGTGGGGACTCGCCTCCATGGCGGTCTTCCTCGGCTCGCTCGAATATGTGCTGGAGGAGGGGAACGCCAACGACTGGTTCAATGACGACCACATCGTCATCGGCGCGGTTGCCGCAGCGCTTGCTGCCGCCGTGTTCTTCTATCGCGCCTTCAAGGTCGAGTTCCCGGTGGTCGATCTCAGGGCCTTCACCAATCGCAACTTCGCCTTCGGTTCGCTCTTCTCCTTCGTCATGGGCATCGGGCTCTACGGCCTCACCTATCTCTACCCGCTCTATCTCGGGAGCATACGCGGTTACGATTCGCTGATGATCGGCGAGACCATGTTCGTCTCGGGTCTCGCCATGTTCGTCACGGCGCCGGTCGCCGGCTTCCTCTCCGGGCGGCTGGATCCGCGGGTGCTGATGACCGTCGGCTTTGCCGGCTTTGCGGCCGGCACGTGGACGATGAGCCAATTGACCGCCGACTGGGACTTCTGGGAACTGCTCGTGCCGCAGATCCTGCGCGGCTGCTCGCTGATGCTCTGCATGGTGCCGATCAACAACATCGCGCTCGGCACGCTGCCGCCCGCCCGTATCCGTAACGCGTCCGGCCTCTATAATCTGACGCGCAACCTCGGCGGTGCGGTCGGCCTTGCGGTCATCAATTCCATCCTGACGCAGCGCCAGGATTTCCACTATGCCCGGCTTGCCGAGCACATCCAGTGGGGCAACTCGGAGGCGGTCGAGCGGCTCCGGAACATGGCCTCGAGTTTCACCGCTCACGGCCTCGACGGAACGACGATCGCGGTCAAGCAACTGGCGGCGATGGTTCAGAAGCAGGCGGTGATCCTGTCCTTTATCGACGTCTTCGTGATTTTGACGGCGCTGTTCCTGTCGCTGATCATTGGCGTCATGATGATCAGCAAGCCGCACGGCGCCGGTCCCGGCGGCAGCGGTCACTGACGAAAATGCGGCACGCTTTACGTGCCGCGCCGCCTGCTGCACACTCCATGGCGGCTGAAGCCGATGGGTGAGCCAGTTCCGTTCGTGCCGGAGGCGGACTTCGCTGCGGGAGGTGTCCAACGTGAGCAATCCGGATTGCTGCGGCCTGTCCCGACGGACCTTTCTCGCGACGGCTGCGGGCGCAGGTGTGTCGATCCTCGCCGGTCGCGTCCGTGCTGCCAACGCGTGGCCTCCGGTCGATGCCACTTTTCTTTTCTCCAACGACATTCACGCCTGCATCGTTTCCGCCGAAGGGCTGGCGCCGAATTGCGAGGCAGAGGGCAAGACCGACGCCAGCCTCTTGCGCCATGTCGCGGCGCTCAACGCCATTTCCGCGCAGCACTGGCCTGCGACGATCGATGGGGACCCAAGCGGCCTCGCCGGTGCGGGGCAGAAAATCGGGCGCCCGCTCGGCCTTGTTCTCGGCGGCGACATCACAGACGATGGCGGCGGTCAGGTTCGCCAGCCGCGCGAGGGACGGCAGTTGCAGCAGTTCCAGAGCCGATACGAGCAACGTCCAGGCCCGCAACACATTCACTTTCCCGTCTATGTCGGGCTCGGAAACCATGATCTCGATCAGGACGGTCCCCCACCGAATGGCGACTGGTACCGCCGGGAACTGCGCGATTATGTCGAGTTTACGCACCGCCAGACGGTATTCCACAAGCCGCCGGTGCCGGTGACGAACTACGATCCGTTGTCGGACAGCTATTCCTGGGACTGGGGCGGCCTGCATCTTGTCCAATTGCAGCGCTTCGGCGGCGACGAGAGCAAGGGCGCGGTGAGCGGCCTTGGCTGGCTCAAAGGGGACCTTGCGTATTACGCCGCCGACGGCCGGCCGGTCGTGCTGTTCCAGCATTATGGCTGGGATGCGTTTTCAACGGAGGTCTGGGACACAACGGCGGAGACCTTCGACGATCAGGGGGACGGGAAGCCCCACTGGTGGAGCCCCGAGCAGCGGCAGGCGTTGCTTGACGCGCTGAAAGATTGCAATGTCGTCGGTCTTTTCCACGGGCATGAACATGACCGGGTCATGGCCTACCGCGCCGGCAGGCTCGATCTCTTCAAGCCGAAGGCGGCCTATCTCGGCGGCTTTGCCGTCGTTCGCATCACCGACGCCTTCATGGACGTCGCTTTCGGCGAAGCTCAGGGCGAGGCCGGCCGCATCGTTTTCACCCACGCCTTCAGCAAGCGCTTCTCCTGAAACGCCTCGCCGGAAGATGGCGGATCCGGTTTCGTCCGCGTTGGCGACAATTTTGATTTACGTACATCAAAAATTCCTCTAAGGGGTTCCCCGGGGAGGAAGGGATGCGACCAACGGTTCACGATATCGCCGCGAAGGCGGGCGTCAGCCTGGCGACCGTCGACCGGGTTCTCAACAATCGCCCAGGCGTCAGGAGCGTCACACGTGACAAGGTCGAGCGCGCGATTGCCACGCTCGGCTATGTGCGCGATGTCGCCGCCGCCAACCTCGCCAAAGGTCGCAACTACCCGTTCGTCTTCATCCTGCCGGCGGGCGATAATTCGTTCATGCGCGGACTCGAGGGCGAGGTGCGTGCCGCAATGGCGCGTTCCGCTTCCGAGCGAACGCAGATCACCATTCTTCCCGTTCCGGCCTTTGACACGCAGGCCCTCGTGCAGGCGCTGTCGGACGCCCATCAGCGCCGGCCGGCCGGGGTGGCCGTCGTCGCCGTCGACGCCCCGGAAGTGGCCGAGGCCGTGAGGCAGCTGCGGCGCGACGGCATCGCGGTCGTGACGCTTGTGTCGGACCTGCCGGGATCGGAACGCGATCATTTTGCCGGCGTCGACAACATTGCGGCGGGACGCACAGCCGGTACGCTGTTGGGCCGTTTTACGGGTGGCCGCGCAGGTCCGATCGCCGTGCTGGCCGGCTCGATGCTGGTACGCGACCATTGCGACCGCCTGGAGGGCTTTAGCGCCGTCATGGCCGAGGAATTTCCGGCGCGCCCGATTCTTCCCGTGATCGAAGGGCAGGACGATCCAGTACTCGTCGAAAAACTGGTGCACGCGCTCGTCGAGCGCGAGCCGAACCTGGCCGGTATCTACAGCCTCGGCGCCGGCAATCGCGGTCTCGTCGCCGCGCTCGAGAAGACCGGCAAGAGCAAGGCGATCTGCGCGATCGCCCACGAGTTGACGCCGCATAGCCGCAGCGCGCTTCGTTCCGGCACGATCGACGCCGTGCTTAACCAGGATGCCGGGCACGAGGTGAGAAGCGCGATCCGCGTTCTCAAAGCCAGGGCCGATGGGCTCGCCGTGATCGAGGCGCAGGAACGCATCCGCATCGACATTTTCCTGAAGGACAACCTGCCGAGCGAGCAGGCATAGGAGGACCCCCATGTATCTCGGACTGGATCTCGGCACGTCCGGCGTCAAGGCAACGCTGATCGATGGTGAGCAGAAGATCATCGGCTCGGCATCCGGAGCGCTCGACGTTTCGCGGCCGCATCCCGGCTGGTCGGAACAGGATCCGGCCGACTGGGTCCGCGCCACGGAGGAGGCGATCGCCGGCCTCAAGACGGCGCATCCGGACGCGCTTGCCGCCGTCCGCGGCATCGGTCTCTCCGGCCAGATGCACGGCGCGACGCTGCTCGACGAGAATGACGCCGTGCTTCGTCCCTGCATTCTGTGGAACGATACCCGCAGTTTCCGCGAGGCAGCAGCCCTCGACAGCGATCCGCAGTTCCGTCAGCTGACCGGTAATATCGTTTTTCCCGGATTCACCGCGCCGAAGCTCGCCTGGGTGCGCGAGAACGAGCCGGAAATTTTCGCCAAGGTGCGCTGGGTCCTGCTTCCCAAGGACTATCTCCGCCTGTGGCTGACCGGCGAGCACATTTCGGAAATGTCCGATTCCGCCGGCACATCCTGGCTCGACACGGGCAAGCGCAAGTGGTCGGAGAGCCTGCTTGCGGCGACCCATCTCGACGAACGGCAGATGCCGGACCTCGTCGAAGGCACGGAGAGCGCCGGCACGCTCAGGCCGGAACTCGCGAGCCGCTGGGGCATGGGCGTTGGCGCTGTCGTTGCCGGCGGCGCGGGCGACAACGCGGCCTCTGCCTGTGGCATGGGCACGGTTACCGAGGGGCAGGCCTTCGTGTCGCTCGGCACCTCCGGCGTGCTCTTCGCCGCCAATGCAAGCTACCTCCCCAATCCCGAAAGCGCAGTCCATGCCTTCTGCCATGCGCTCCCGAATACCTGGCACCAGATGGGCGTCATCCTCTCGGCGACCGATGCGCTCAACTGGCATTCGGGCGTCACCGGCAGGAGTGCCGCAGAGCTTGCCGGCGAACTCGGTGACGTCCTCAAGGCGCCTGGTTCCGTCACTTTCCTTCCCTATCTTTCCGGCGAGCGCACGCCCCACAACGATGCGGCGATCCGCGGCGCCTTTACGGGACTCGGTCACGAAAGCTCGCGTGCGGTGCTGACGCAGGCGGTGCTCGAAGGGGTTTCCTTTGCGATCCGCGACAGCCTGGAGGCGCTCCGCGCGGCCGGCACGACGCTCAGCCACGTGACCGCGATCGGCGGCGGATCGCGCTCACGCTACTGGCTGAAGTCGATCGCCACGGCGCTGAACCTGCCGGTCGATCTGCCGGCGGACGGCGATTTTGGCGCCGCCTTCGGCGCGGCGCGGCTCGGCCTGATCGCGGCGACCGGCGCCGATCCTGTTGCAACCTGTTTCGCACCGGCAACGGCCGAAACCATCGCGCCGGACGCGTCGCTGGTTTCGGCCTATGAGGATGCCTATCAGCGTTATCGTCGCCTCTATCCGGCGATCAGGGATGCAACGCTATGATCGGCCGCGGCGCATCCGACCGTCGCTTATTGCGCCGGGATCTTGTCGAGGAAGCCGGTCACCTGTTTCAACCGGCCATCCTCGATGAGGCCGAAATCCGTGCCCTCGATGACCGAGGTTCCGTTCGGCCCGAGCGTCCAGGAAAAGCGGATCATGTCGGAGAACCCGTCCGGCTTGCCCTTGAGGGCGAAGCGGAAGCCGGGGAACTGATGTTGCACGCCGGCAATCAGCGTGTTGATCGCCTCGTGGCCATCGCCCTGCATGACCGGGTCGCGGTAGCCGATCTCCGGCGTGAACGCCCTTTCGACAAGCGCGCCGCGCTTTGCGGCATCGGTCTCGTTCCAGGCGGCGATATAGGCTTCGGCAATGTGTTCGAGGTCGTGCATCGGAATTTTCCTTTCGGTTTGCGTTTCGATGTGCCGACTGTCGGCGAACGAGGGAATGAAACCAATTACCTTCCACGTAATGGCCGGCTGCCGCTTGGCGCCGGCAACCCATCATCCATGAGAGGAGCAAGACCGTGAGCACGGGATTTTTCGGCGATATCGCCAAGATCAAATATGAGGGACCGGAGAGCACAAACCCGCTCGCCTTCCGTCACTATAACCCGGACGAAATCGTTCTCGGCAAGCGGATGGAGGATCACCTTCGCTTTGCCGTCGCCTATTGGCACACCTTCGTCTGGCCGGGCGGCGATCCCTTCGGCGGCCAGACCTTCGAGCGTCCCTGGTTCAAGGACACGATGGATGCCGCGAAGCTGAAGGCCGACGTGGCGTTCGAATTCTTCCAGCTCCTCGGCGTGCCGTTCTACTGCTTCCACGATGCGGACGTGCGCCCGGAGGGCCGGAACTTCGCGGAGAATACCGGCAATCTCAACGAGATCGTCGACTATTTCGCGAAGAAGCAGGCCGAGACCGGCGTCAAGCTGCTCTGGGGCACGGCGAACCTCTTCTCGAACCGGCGCTACATGTCGGGGGCGGCGACCAATCCGGATCCGGACGTTTTCGCCTTTGCCGCAGCAACGGTGAAGACCTGCATCGACGCGACGCAGAAGCTCGGCGGCGAGAATTATGTCCTCTGGGGCGGACGCGAGGGCTACGAGACCCTGCTCAACACCGATCTCAAGCGTGAACTCGACCAGCTCGGCCGTTTCGTCAATCTGGTGGTCGAGTACAAACACAAGATCGGTTTCAAGGGTACGATCCTGATCGAGCCGAAGCCGCAGGAGCCGACCAAGCACCAGTACGACTTCGACGTCGCGACCGTCTACGGCTTCCTCAAGAAGTACGGTCTCGAGAAAGAGGTGAAGGTCAACATCGAGCAGGGCCATGCGATCCTCGCCGGTCACTCCTTCGAGCACGAGCTGGCGCTTGCCAATGCGCTCGGCATCTTCGGTTCGATCGACATGAACCGCAACGACTACCAGTCCGGCTGGGACACCGACCAGTTCCCGAACAACGTTCCGGAAATGGCGCTCGCCTATTACCACGTGCTCGCGGGCGGCGGCTTCAAGACGGGCGGCACCAATTTCGACGCGAAACTCCGGCGTCAGTCGATCGATCCGGAAGACCTCTTGATCGGCCATATCGGCGGCATGGATTGCTGCGCGCGCGGTCTCAAGGCGGCGGCGAAGATGATCGAGGACAAGGCGCTCTCCGCGCCGCTCGAAAAGCGCTATGCCGGCTGGACCGTGCCGGAGGCGAAGAAGATGCTCGACGGCGGCTTCTCGCTCGACGAGATCGAGGCCTGGGTGCGCAAGGCCGACCTCAATCCGCAACCGAAATCCGGCAAGCAGGAACTCTTGGAGAACGTGGTCAACCGCTACGTTTAATCGCTGCGAGGGATGGGCGCTCCTGTTCCGGGGCACCCGTCCGCTCACTCGAATACATCACCACGCGCTTTGGCGGGAACCGAAAATCTGGCTTGCATGACAGGTAGAAGCGGGATTGCCCCTCGCGAAAAATCTGCTAGCTTCTGCCTCCTGCAACGTTTCAGGTCTATCAGCTATCGCGAAAATTAGGGTGCAGGTGCACCTTTTCCAGCAACCGGCCATGCTGGCCGGAATCGTGATCCAGGGAGGAAAATCGGGATGAAGACCATCAAGGGCCCAGGGCTTTTTCTTGCGCAGTTCGCCGGTGACACGGCTCCGTTCAATTCCTGGGACTCGATCACCAAATGGGCGGCCGACTGCGGCTACAAGGGGGTGCAGATTCCGAGCTGGGATGGGCGGCTGTTCGACCTGAAGAAGGCTGCCGAGTCCAAGACCTACTGCGACGAGGTCGCCGGAAGAGCGCGCGACAACGGCGTCGAGATCACCGAGCTTTCGACCCATCTGCAGGGCCAACTCGTCGCCGTGCATCCGGCCTATGACGAGGCTTTCGACGGTTTCGGCGCGCCGGAAGTGCGCGGCAATCCGAAGGCGCGCCAGCAATGGGCGGTCGAGCAGGTGAAGATGGCGCTGACGGCGTCCCGCAATCTCGGTTTGAATGCAATGGCGAGCTTCTCCGGGGCGCTCGCCTGGCCCTTCGTCTATCCCTGGCCGCAGCGTCCGGCGGGGCTCGTGGAGACAGCCTTCGACGAGCTTGCCCGGCGATGGAAGCCGATCCTCGATCATGCCGAGGATTGCGGTGTCGACGTCTGCTACGAGATCCACCCGGGCGAAGACCTGCACGACGGCATCACCTACGAGATGTTCCTGGAACGCACCGGCAACCACGCCCGCGCCTGCATGCTCTACGATCCGTCGCACTACGTGCTGCAATGCCTGGACTACCTCGACAATATCGACATCTACAAGGACCGCATCCGGATGTTCCACGTCAAGGACGCGGAATTCAATCCGACCGGCCGGCAGGGCGTCTATGGCGGCTACCAGGGCTGGGTGAACCGCGCCGGCCGTTTCCGCTCGCTCGGTGACGGCCAGGTCGATTTCGGCGCAGTTTTCTCGAAGATGGCCGCCAATGATTTCGCCGGCTGGGCGGTCGTCGAGTGGGAGTGTTGCCTGAAGCATCCGGAAGACGGCGCACGCGAAGGCGCCGACTTCGTCAAGCACCACATCATCCGCGTCACCGAGAAGGCCTTCGACGATTTCGCCGACAGCGGAACGGACGAGGCGGCTAACCGGCGGATGTTGGGAATCTAGGCAGGCACTAGTCGCCTGCCCCTCACCCTAACCCTCTCCCCGCACGCGGGGAGAGGGGACGCGCCCCACCGACGCGAGGGGAGGCGTTGCCACCAGTCCTTCTCCCCGCTTGCGGGGAGAAGGACTGGTGGCAGGCGGATGAGGGGCAATGGCAACCGCAAACACTTCAGGAGAGGAAGAATACGATGGCAATAGAGGGAAGAAGCACGGAAAGTCGTCAAAAGCGCATCCGGCTTGGCATGGTTGGTGGCGGTTCCGGCGCCTTCATCGGAGCGGTCCATCGCATCGCGGCAAGGCTCGATGATCATTACGAGCTCGTCGCGGGCGCGCTGTCGTCGACGCCGGAAAAGGCGCAAGCCTCCGGCCGTGAACTGGGGCTCGATCCGAAGCGCGTCTATTCGGACTTCAAGGAGATGGCGATCCGCGAGGCGAAGCTCAAGGACGGGATCGAGGCGGTGGCGATCGTAACGCCCAACCATGTCCACTACGCCGCCGCCAAGGAGTTTCTGAAGCGCGGCATCCACGTCATCTGCGACAAGCCGCTGACTTCGACGCTCGCCGATGCGAAAAAGCTCAAGAAGGCGGCAGACGAAAGCGATGCGCTGTTCGTGCTGACGCACAATTACACTGGCTATCCGATGGTTCGCCAGGCGCGCGAAATGGTGGCGAACGGCGATATCGGCGCCGTCCGGCTCGTGCAGATGGAATATCCGCAGGACTGGCTGACGGAGAACATCGAGGAATCCGGCCAGAAGCAGGCCGCATGGCGTACCGATCCGGCCCGGTCCGGCGCCGGCGGTTCCACCGGTGACATCGGCACCCACGCCTACAACCTCGGCTGCTTCGTCTCCGGTCTCGAACTCGAGGAGCTCTCCGCCGATCTCGACAGCTTCGTCGGCGGGCGCCAGCTCGACGACAATGCCCATGTGATGATGCGTTTCAAGGCAAAGCACGGCGCGCGCGCCAAGGGCATGCTCTGGTGTAGCCAGGTCGCACCCGGCCATGAGAACGGCCTGATGGTTCGAGTCTACGGCACCAAGGGCGGCCTCGAATGGACGCAGAAGGACCCGAACTATCTCTGGTATACGCCCTTTGGCGAGCCGAAGCGCCTGCTGACGCGCGCCGGTGCCGGTGCCGGGCCCGCGGCCGCCCGCGTCTCGCGCGTGCCCTCCGGCCATCCGGAAGGTTATCTCGAAGGCTTCGCCAATATCTACTCGGAAGCCGCACGGGCGATTTTCGCCAAGCGCAACGGCGAGAAGGTGGATGCGGCCGTCACCTATCCGACGATCGATGACGGCATGAAGGGCATGGTCTTCGTCGATGCCTGCGTGCAGTCCTCGAAGCGCAACGGCACCTGGATCAAGGTCTGACCTAGACGGGTCGAGGAGGGCGGGAAGTCCCGCCCTTTTCGCGGGTTGACATTTGCCGTTGGGGGTTTAGGCCACGTTCGAAAACAAGAGCTGGATGAGGAAAGCGTGTGCGGTTTTCCGGCTGTATCCCGCTCTACCCGACAAAAATGCAGCAGCGTCGGTCTCGGCGTGCGGCTGCGCAGACGACGAGGCTGAACAATGATCGAAGCCAAGAAACTCGCAGAACGCTTCCCTGGAGACTTTGTCTTCGGAGTAGCCACCGCATCGTTCCAGATCGAGGGGGCGAGCAAGGCGGATGGGCGCAAGCCATCCATCTGGGATGCCTTTTCCAACATGCCGGGCCGCGTCTTCGAGCGCCACAACGGCGACGTCGCTTGCGATCATTACAATCGGCTGGAGCAGGATCTCGATCTTATCAAGAGCCTGGGCGTCGAAGCCTATCGCTTCTCGATCGCCTGGCCGCGCATAGTTCCGGAGGGCACCGGACCGATCAACGAGAAGGGCCTCGATTTCTACGACCGGCTTGTCGACGGCTTGAAAGCCCGCGGCATCAATGCCTTCGCGACCCTGTATCATTGGGACCTGCCGCTCGCGCTAATGGGCGACGGCGGCTGGACGGCGCGCACGACCGCCTACGCCTACCAACGCTATGCCAAGACCGTCATCGCCCGCCTCGGCGACAGGCTCGATGCGGTCGCCACCTTCAACGAGCCCTGGTGTTCGGTATGGCTCAGCCATCTCTACGGCATTCACGCCCCGGGCGAGCGCAACATGGATGCGGCGCTCGCCGCGCTCCACTTCACCAATCTCGCCCATGGCCTTGGCGTCGAGGCGATCCGCTCCGAGAGCTCGCGCCTGCCGACGGGCATCGTCATCAACGCCCATTCGGTCTATCCGGGCAGCACCAGCGCCATGGACAAGGCCGCGGCCGAGCGCGCGTTCGACTTCCACAATGGCGTCTTCTTTGGCCCGATCTTCAAGGGCGAATACCCTGAGGGTTTCCTGTCGGCGCTTGGCAGTCGGATGCCGCTGATCGAGGACGGCGACATGGCGACGATCGCGCAGCCGCTCGATTGGTGGGGCCTCAACTACTACACGCCGATGCGGGTCTCCGATGATCCGACCAAGGGCGCGGAATACCCGGCAACAGTCAATGCCAAGCCGGTCAGCGAAGTGAAGACCGATATCGGCTGGGAAGTCTATGCGCCGGCGCTCGGCACGCTCGTCGAAACGCTCAATGCCCACTACAAGCTGCCCGACTGCTACATCACCGAGAATGGCGCCTGCTACAACATGGGGGTCGAGAACGGCGTCGTCGACGATCAGCCGCGACTCGACTACATCGCCGACCACCTGTCGGTCACCGCGGACCTTATCGCCAAGGGCTATCCGATGCGTGGCTATTTCGCCTGGAGCCTGATGGATAATTTCGAATGGGCCGAGGGCTACCGGATGCGCTTCGGCATCGTCCATGTGGACTACGAGACGCAGGTCCGCACGATCAAGAAGAGCGGCCACTGGTACAAGGAATTGGCGGATCAGTTCCCGAAGGGTAACCACAGGACAGCTTAGATCATTTCATTGTTTCACTGAAACACTGAAATGATCTAACTCCTTGAAACCACGCAATTCCGGACGGAAAACCGTTACGCACTTTTCCTGGAATTGCTCTAGGTCGTGTGGACAGCTACGGTGCGAGTACGCAACGACTGCGGTGATCGCTAACCCGCTCTGGCCGCGACCGTTCTGGATAAAAAGAGTAGACTTTTGCTCCAGCCTGCGTGGCTTCGCAAAAATGTACCTGTGAAACGGGTCCGCCTGCCGTCATAAGAAGCCATGTTCCATGGCATGGCAGCCATGCCACGGAGGCGTTGAACCGACCGGTTGTCCGATGATAGAGAGTTGCTCCGTGTTCCGAATGCGTTGTCGAATGTCGGCCTGACCAGACACGCTTTCCCTTCCCCGCCTATTCGTCCGGGACCAGAATTTCGAACATCCGAGAGCATCATGTATCCTTCCATCGCTGTGATCCCTCTTATGGGGGCGACCGGACAATGACTTTTCCTTCTTCCGAACCCTCTGCTGGCGACGCTGCCGTCGTCTTCGACGGCGTTTCCAAGCGTTTTGCAGCGTCCGGCGAGAGCGGTGCCTTTACCGCCCTCAACAATGTCAGCCTCGCCGTGGGGCGTGGCTCGATCACCGGCATCATCGGCCGTTCCGGCGCCGGCAAGTCGACGCTGATCCGGCTGGTGAATGGCCTTGAGAAGCCGTCGAGCGGCAAGGTCCTCGTCGACGCCGTCGATGTGGGCGGGCTTGACGAGGCCGGCTTGCGCAATCTCCGACGTTCCGTCGGCATGATCTTTCAGCATTTCAACCTGCTCTCGTCTCGCACCGTCTTCGGCAATGTCGCGCTGCCGCTGGAGATTGCCGGCGTGGATCGCCGTGCCATCGAAGCGCGCGTGCGGCCGCTTCTCGACCTCGTCGGCCTCGCCGACAAGCACGCCCGCTACCCGGCCGAACTTTCCGGCGGCCAGAAGCAGCGCATCGGTATTGCCCGGGCGCTAGCGACCGAGCCGAAGCTGCTGCTTTCAGACGAGGCGACGTCGGCGCTCGATCCGGAAACGACCCAGTCTATCCTCGAACTCTTGAAGCGGATCAATGCCGAGCTGGGGCTGACCGTACTGCTCATCACCCATGAGATGGAAGTGGTGAAGGCGGTCACGTCGGATGTGGCCGTCATAGACAAGGGCGAAATCGTCGAACGCGGCCATACCTTCGACGTTTTCACTCATCCTAAGCACGAGACAACGCGTGCGCTCTTGTCCGGCCTGCCTGGCTCGAAGCTGCCGGATGCCGTTGCGCGTGGCCTGAGGCCCGCCGCGAGCGCCGGCGATCGTGCCGTGGTGCGCCTCACCTTCTTCGGTGCGACGGCGGAACGGCCGCTGATTTCACAACTCATCAAGTCGGTCGGCGCCGAGGTCAACATCATTGCCGGAACGATCGACGAAATCGGCGGCAAGCCCTATGGCTCGCTCGTCGTTGCCTATGCTACGGACGCGGAAACATCGGGCAGGGCGGAGCGGTTCTTCACCGAGAACGGACTGGTCACGGAGGTGCTCGGCTATGTCGCCTGATCTTCTGCTGCTTATAGGCAAGGCCACGCTCGACACGCTGCGCATGGTGGCGATCGCCGGCCTGATCGGCTCGCTGATCGGCCTGCCGATCGGCATTTTCCTCGCGACCAGCGGCAAGGGGGAGCTGTTTCCGGCGCCCAACTTCAACCGCATCGTCGGGCTGATCGTCAACGCAACGCGCTCGACGCCCTTCATCATCCTCGTCGTCGCTATCATTCCTTTCACGCGGCTTGTCACCGGTACCTCGATCGGCACGAAAGCGGCGATCGTGCCCCTGACCATCGCGACCATTCCCTTCTTCGCGCGGTTGGTCGAGGCGGCCATCCGCGACATCGACAAGGGGCTGATCGAGGCCGCCCGCGCCATGGGTGCGACGCCGACGCAGATCGTCTTCAAGGTGCTTCTGGCCGAGGCTCGTCCGGCGCTGACGCTGGCGCTCACCATGACCATCGTCAGCCTCATCGGCTATTCGGCGATGGTCGGCGCCGTTGGCGGCGGCGGTCTCGGCGATCTCGGCATCCGTTATGGCTACCAGCGCTTCATGCCGGATGTGATGCTGATCGTCGTCGTCGTGCTCATCGTGCTGGTGCAGGTCGTCCAGAGCGCCGGCGATGGCCTGGCGCGCCGGTTCGACAAGCGCAGCCGCAGGAACTGATCCTCCCAGGACTCCAAACAGCAAATAAGGAGACAATCATGAAAAAGCTTATTCTGGCGGCGGCCTTCGCCGCCCTTGCTGCCGGCACGGCGCTCGCAGAGACCATCAAGGTCGGCGTAACCCCGGGCGAGCATGCCCAGATCATGGAGAAGGTGAAGGAAGTCGCCGCTCCCAAGGGGCTCGACATCGAGATCCTCGAATTCTCCGACTATGTGGTTCCGAACCAGGCGCTCGCTGATGGTGAACTCAACGCCAATTCCTTCCAGCACCAGCCCTATCTCGACAACCAGATCGCCGATCGAGGCTACGATATCGTCAGCGTGGGCCTGACCATCACCACGCCGATGGGTGTCTATTCGAACAAGGTGAAGAGCCTCGACGAGCTGCAGGACGGTGCGACGATCGCCATTCCGAACGATCCGACCAACGGCGGCCGCGCGCTCCTGGTCCTCGCGTCGAAGGGTCTCATCAAAGTCAATCCGGATGCCGGGCTGAAGGCCACTCCAGCCGACGTGACGGAAAATCCGAAGAACATCCAGTTCGCCGAACTCGATGCGGCCCAGCTTCCGCGCTCGCTCGCCGATGTCGACGCGGCCGTGATCAACACCAACTACGCGCTCGAGGCCGACCTTCATCCCAAGGAGGACGCCATCGCCATCGAAAGCGAGAAGTCTCCGTATGCCAACGTCATTGCGGTGCGTGCGGCGGATAAGGACGCGCCCTGGGTGAAGACGCTCGTCGAATCCTATCACGACGACAGCGTCAAAGCCTTCATCGTCGATACCTTCAAGGGAGCACTCATCCCTAGCTGGTAAGCCTGTTCGTTGAACAGAAGAGCGGGATGAGGAAAAGTGTGAGCGGTTTTCCGCCCGCATCCCGCTCCAACTTATGATGGACCGCGCGCCGTACGTCGGCGCGCGGTTTTTCTTTGACCGCGAAATCCGCTTCGTTATCCTCCGGGCGTTTCCGGGAGGACATGACATGAGTGCTATAAAGGGTGGATGCCTCTGCGGCGCGGTGCGCTACGAGGCAAGGAACGCGCCTCTCTATTCCGGCTTCTGCCATTGCCGTGATTGCCAGAGGGCGACCGGAACCGGCCATTGCTGCTACATGATCTTCTCGCGTGCAGACGTCGGCTTCACCGGCGAGGTCCGGCCGTACCAGAAGCGGGCCGAGAGCGGCAACGTCACGATCCGCTACTTCTGCTCCACTTGTGGAAGCCAGATCTTTAGCGGCGGTCCGCCCGGTGACGATCGGTGGACGATCTATGCCGGCACGTTGGACGACACATCGTTGTTCCAGCCGACCGATGCGGTATTCACGCGCAGCCGCCCGCATTGGGACAGGCTTGTCATCGCTGTCGACGAGTGTGAAACGTTGCCGGGTTGACCGGCGCGGCGGGCATCTTCGAGCGGCCGAGATGCCCGGCAGGGGCAGTGGGGGATGTGCTCGGCTGACCAGTGGGAAATGCCCGCCGAGGCCCGAATGCCGCCTCAGCTTCCCAAATGCCGCTCGCCGCGCTTTTTCGCCAGTGCGATCTGCTTCTGCCGTTCGCGATAGCGCTCGCGGTCCTCGTCGGTGCGGGTCTCATGACAATGGATGCAGGAGACGCCTTCCTCGTGGAGAGGAGATAACAGGTCTTCCGCCGTCAGGGGCTGGCGGCAGGCATGGCAGAGCGTGTGCTCGCCTTCTGCGAGGCCGTGGGTAACGGAAACGCGCTCGTCGAAGACGAAGCATGCACCGTCCCAGAGGCTTTGCGTTTCGGGGATCTCCTCGAGATATTTGAGGATGCCGCCTTTCAGGTGATAGACCTCTTCGAAGCCCTGCTCCTTCATGAAAGCCGTCGCCTTCTCGCAACGAATACCGCCGGTGCAATACATCGCGATCTTCGGCTTGTTGTGCAGGCCGGTATTGTTGCGTACCCAATCGGGAAATTCGCGGAAGGTCTTGGTCTTCGGGTCGACGGCGCCGCGGAAAAGGCCGATCGCCGTCTCGTAATCGTTGCGCGTGTCGATCACCAGCGTGTCCGGATCGGAGATCAGCGCGTTCCAATCCTTCGGCTCGACATAGGTGCCGACCACCTTGTTGGGGTCGATATCCTCGACGCCCATGGTGACGATCTCTTTCTTGAGCCGCACCTTCATGCGCAGGAACGGCATCGCCGAAGCGCGGCTTTCCTTGTGTTCGAGACGGGTGAGTTCCGGCTGCCCACGCAGGTAGGCGAGTACCGCGGCAATGCCGTCGTCGGAGCCGGCGATCGTGCCGTTGATGCCCTCATGCGCGACGAGCAGCGTACCCTTCACACCGTTCGCGTCGCAGACCGCCTGCAGCGGCTCGCGGAAATCGGCAAAGCGCGGGAAGGAAACGAAATGGTAAAGCGCTGCCACCAGGAACTGGCCCTGTGCCTCTGCGCCTCGTGCCTCTGGACCTTGCGTCTTTGGGCGCGCTGTCGTGGATATGTCGGTCATGGGCTCCGCAAATACAGCTTTCGGACGCCAAGCGCAATTGCGGCGAATCGCACCTCAGATTGCGCCTTGCCTAAGATTGCCCCTCACCCCCGCACGCGGGGAGAGGCAAGTGGGAGCGCGCCGCAAGCGCCTTCGCCTCGTTTGCGGAGAGAAGCTGCCGGCAGACGGATGGGGGCAAATTGCCCGCGCGTGTGAGCTTCCGCTCTAGCGCCCTGCCTCGAGCCAGAGCAATTCCACCGTGCGGCTCTCGCTCTTCGGTTTGTCGAGGAAGACAGCCTTCGCCTGGCGCAAAGCGTCATGCCGCAATTGCTCTTGCCGGGCCATGACGGCGGAGAGCAATTGCGCCTGGTTCTGGCTGTCGCCGGCCAGTTCCGGCTGCTCGTTGATCAGCGACGTCAACGTCGCGAGGTCGTTCAAATGGCCGAGCACGTCGACCATCTCTTTCGTGTCGGCTCTTTTGGCCTGCATCGCCGAGGGCCATACCGCACGCAGCAGCGCCAGTTGCAAGCGATAGTCCTGCGCGCGCTTGCGCAGTTCGTGGAAGACTGCGGGATCGGTGTCACTCTTGCAGGCCGCCCTGGCGCGTGCAGCCCGCTTCAGCGTTCGCCGCCAACCCTTCTCCAGACGGCGCGCGGTTTTGCGCCTCCCGTCGTCGAAGGAAACATCGGCCAGCGCCGCAAGCGCCTCTTCGCAATTGGCGATGGTCGCCTCGATCTTTCCGTCCAGATCCGTTTCGTTCTCGGCGATCCGGTCGCGTCGTGCCGCCAGGATCGAGCAGACCTTGTCGAGCGCGACCTGCTGCTCTTCGCTTGCCGCATGGGTGCGCAGATAGTTGGCGTTCTCGACAAGCGCTGCCGCGTCGCGCACGTTCGAGAGATTGCGCGCCATGTCGCGGATGCGCGCATTTTCCTGCTTGTGGAAATCGGACGCGTCGGCGGAGACGAGCCGGTAGAGCGAACGCAGGTGCTTGAAATTCTTGCGGGCGTCGTGGATCGCCTCGTGCACGCCGTCCGGCTGATCCTGGAGGACCGTCACCGCTCGCTCGATCTGCTCGGCGCCGACGGCCCGGAAATCCTCAGTGAAAGGTCGGTCCGGATTGAACGCATAACTCATGATTGCGCTTCCAGCAGCCCCTCTGTAGCAAGCGCCTGGTTGGAATAGCGGCGGTCTCCGGTAATCTCGCGCCCCAGCCACTGCGGCAGCGCGGGCAGATCCGTTTCCCGCTTCATCTCGACCTCGGCGACGACAAGTCCCGCGAGCGCCCCTTCGTAGACGTCGACTTCCCAGGTAAAACCCTTGTGCGGCACGCGATAGCGGCGCTTTTCGATAACGATGCCGACCGCCTGGGTCAGCAGTTCGCGGGCGTCGTCCATGGGCAGATCGTATTCGTATTCGTTGCGGACCAGCGCCGACTTGCCGATCTTGATGGTCAGGCGCGCCCATTTGTTGCCATGGATTCGCACACGGACGGAGCGGTCTTCCATGGTGACGATGTATGCTTGTTGCAGTCTTATGCCCTTGTCTGCGTGCTCCTGCCAGCCGCTGGAAGCGACGAGAAACTTACGCTCTATCTCCTTCGCCATGGATTTCCCGCCATTTCGAGAGGTGGACCGCGGATAAGTTATCGTTTTATCACCAACGCTCAAGCCATCTCTTTGTTGCCGATGATATTTTATTTTCCGCTGTTATAAGGCGAGGTTGTGTTCACGACCTTCGGTCTCGACAAGGGCGGCCGGGGGGAGTATGCGAGGCGCAGCATTCAATCGTTTTAAAAGGGTGACCGGCATGAGCGCGAAAACCGACAAGCTTCTCTCCATCCTCAAGCTGCAACCGGTGGTTCCGGTGCTGGTCATCGACGATGCGGCGACCGCCGTGCCGTTGGCGCGGGCACTCGTCGCCGGCGGTTTGAAGGCGATCGAGATCACGCTGCGCACCCAGGCGGCGCTGGATGCGATCCGCGCGGTTGCCACCGAGGTCGAGGGCGCCGTCGCCGGTGCCGGCACGATCCTCAATGCCGGCCAGTTCGAGCAGGCGGTCGAGGCAGGATCGCAGTTCATCGTTAGCCCCGGCACGACCCAGGAATTGATCGAAGTTGCCAATGACCACGACGTGCCGCTGCTGCCGGGGGCGGCGACGGCGAGCGAAGTGATGGGGCTGCGCGAGGAAGGCTATCAGGTCATGAAGTTCTTTCCGGCCGAGCAGGCGGGCGGTGCCGCCTATCTGAAGTCGCTTTCCTCGCCGCTCGCCGGCACCCTGTTCTGCCCGACCGGCGGCATCTCGCTTGGCAATGCGCGTGACTACCTGTCGCTGCCGAACGTCGTCTGTGTCGGTGGCTCCTGGGTGGCGCCGAAGGAACTGGTGGCGAAGGGAGATTGGGCTGGCATCACGAAACTTGCCGCAGAAGCGTACGCTCTGAAGGGGTGATCGCGCGACGGATCAGACGCACGGCGCTTAGGGTAACCGAGATGTGCAACGGCCGGGCATTTGCCCGGCTTTTTCATCTTCGACGTGAATTTGTATTTTCCTCGCAACGTTCCTATGTCTCAATCCGCTGACAATGATGCCGGAGCGGGAGAGCTTTTTTTGCCGTCGCGGTAACCAAAGAGGAGCGAAGCCATGTTCGACGCGAAGAAGTTGCTGGATCAGTTCTTGGGTTCGCAGGTGCCGGGTGCCGGCGGCACGGTCCGCGACCGGGCCGACCAGGTGACGAAGCTCGCCAAAGACAATCCGCTTGCCACAGGCGCCATTGCGGCGGTTCTTCTCGGAACGAAGTCCGGCCGTCAGCTCGCGGGCAATGCGGCCGTGCTCGGCGGCCTCGCTGCGATCGCGGGGCTTGGCTATCAAGCTTACAAGAACTATCAGGCCGGCAAGGCGCCGGCCGCCGAACCGGCCGCGCAGTCGACGCCGGAACTCTTGCCGCCGCCGTCCGACTCCGGCTTCACGGCACCGGCAGCGGTGAGCAACGATTTTGCCCTGATCCTGGTGCGTGCCATGATCGCCGCTTCGCGTGCCGACGGCCATATCGACGAGACCGAGCGCGGCCACATCATGGACAAGCTGTCGGTTTCCGGCCTCTCGGCCGACGCGGCGGCCTTCCTCGAAGCGGAACTCGCCAATCCGGTCGATCTCGATGCGATCGTCGCCGCCGCCACGACGGAGGAGCAGCGCGTGGAGATCTACACCGCGTCGCGCCTCGCGATCGAACCGGAGAGCCGGGCAGAACGCGGCTATCTCGACCTGCTCGCCGGCCGTCTCGGGCTTCCCGACGCGCTCGTCGATCACATCGAGGCGACGGTTTCGGGGGCCAAAATCCCGGCCTGACCGCCGCGTGTGCCTTAACCGAATGCGCCGCCTCCTCGAGGCAGGAAGACGCGCGGCGCGCGATCGCTTCATGATTTCATCACCAGTTTGAATTTGTAACCGTTCCGCATCTGCCCTATCTGCGGAACAGACAAGGATTCGGAGTGGTTGATGCGCGATCTTTCCAACTGGAAGGGATGTCCGGCCCCGCGGCCGGTTTTCATCGAGGGCCGAAACGTTCGGCTGGAACCCTATGACCGTGCCCAGCACCTGAAGGCGCTCTGGGACGACGCCTTCGGCGGCTTGGCCATCAACCCGCTGCTGAAGTATTTCACCCAGGACGACTTTTCCGGCATCGAAGCATTCGACGCGTGGCTGACGGCGGCGCAGGAGAAATCCGGCTGGGTCACCGAAGTGTTCCGCGACAAGTCGACCGGCAAGGTCGTCGGCATGGCGAACTATATGCGCGCGGACCCCGCCAACGGCGTCGTGGAAGTCGGCGCCGTTGCGCACGGCCCTCTGATGGCGCGCTCGACGCTGTCGACGGAGGCGCAATACCTGATGGCTCGGCATGTTTTCGAGGACCTCGGCTATCGCCGATACGAATGGAAATGCCACAGCGAGAACCAACCGAGCCGCACCACGGCGGCGCGCCTAGGTTTCACGTTCGAAGGCATTTTCCGCCAGCATATGATTTCGAAGCACGCCAACCGCGATACCGCCTGGTTCTCGATCATCGACAGCGAGTGGCCGCTCATCAAGGCTGCATTCGAAGCCTGGCTGTCGCCCGAGAACTTCTACGGCGATGGCAGGCAGAAGCGGTGCCTCAAGGATATTCGCGCCGACATGAAGGCAAGGAGCGAACTTGAATCCGCCTGAGAAAAAGGAAAGATCCGCCGCAATCGCGGCCGCGGTTATTCTTGCCGCCGTCGCCGTCGGCTTCTTCGCCTTACCGTCGATGATGCTTTGGCTCGGCGATATTTCGCCATGGCTCGCCGCTGCCTTCGGCGCCCTCTTCGTCCTCGGCTTCTTCCTGATTTTCTGGCTGCGCGCCCGCTATCAGCACCGACGCGGGCCGTAAATCACCTACCCTCGGAAGCTAGTGCATCCCGCTTTCAAGTGGAATCACTGAAAGCGGATAAGATGCTCTAGAATCAAAGTGCTAGAGCGTCCTTTGTGCGTTCACTTGAACGCACGGCGCTCTAGTAAATCCTGGACTTGCTCTATCCCTGCAGTGCAGCCCCCAGCAGCACAAGTCCAAGCACCAGCACCATCGCGGCACCGGCGATCTCGATGCCGTTGGAAATGCGTGCGGCAGCCGAACCGCTCGAGGCGTAGCGGAGCGCGAAACTCTTGGCGGTGACGGCCATGGTGGCGAGGATGGAAACCGTGATCGCCGTGCCGATCGACATGGCGAAGACCGAGAGAACTCCACCGAGATAGAGTCCGTTCAAAAGCGCGAAGGAGAGCACGATCAAGGCGCCGGAGCAGGGACGCAGGCCGACGGCGACGACGGCGGACCAGGCT